>NZ_QWFC01000045.1:0-74504 GCF_003576265.1 Pseudomonas sp. 91RF | reverse complement strand
TGGAAGAGCGCGATGAATCAATTTGCGATTCTGTACGGAGATCGATTTATCAGGCCGACCTGGTAAAAGCACGACCTACCTGACGGCAGGCCGTTATCGGCCCGCACACAAAATATCTGACAGTCTCGTTTAAAAAGACATCTCCAAACACTCTCTCAGGCTACACACCCTTGCGCCGTTGCCTACAGCTACGCCAGAATCCGCCGGCTTGTGCGCTTTGTACCTGGTCTTTATCGTCTACGTGTCGCTGGCAACCCAGCGATCGGGTTTAGCGACCTGACCAGGTATAAGTTCAACGACGCTCCAGTTCGTCGCAGATTTTTGCGATGACGATATGGTGGCTGTGCGTGGGAGACCTTCGGGTCTGCCGGGTCTTATACCTCTCGGTTCGCTAACCCGCGCACAGCTGCCACCCTTACTTGTTTAGCGACAGGTGTTGGTGGTTCCACCAGGTATAAAAATGGAGCTTCACCATGATCAAACCAACACCCAACCCGCCCGAAACCGACTCGGTTTCCCCCTACGAATCCATCGATTCCAGAAAACTCCACGAAGCCGCCGACCGCGCGCTCGACCATTACCTCTGTCCGCCCGGCTCCACGCCGCCCCCACGTAGAACCCGCGGGATGTATGCCGTGACTGCGGACAACAAAAACGAAGAACTGCTGATTGATGCCAGTGAAACACTCGCTTCGGCCCAAACCATTGCCCAGAACATCGCCAGTCTGGTGCCGGCTTCGCAGCGTCGGGCGTTGGTGGGCATTGCACAGTTGATCATGCTCGGGGAGTTGGCGGTGAATCGGGCGTTGGATAATTTGCAATTGCCGGGGTGATGCGGGGCAGGGCTGGCAGCGATGGCACATGCGCTGTTTCTGTTGCCTGATATCCCCCTATCGCCAGCAGGCTGGCTCCCACAAAGTTATGGGTTGGTCTCGGACATCGTGTTCGGCCAAGGAGGGAGGTGGTAGGCCATCACCCTCACGGGTGATGGTTTGAAGCATGACTGAAAAGGGGGCTGATGGACCTGTCCCCTTTGGTTTCTGGCTTCAATCCTTTTCGGGACATTTGAAGTTCCAGGAATAAATCTTCATGTCTTTGACCTCTTCGCCGACTGTTCCTACACCTAAACAATCTCCGTTCTTGATGTAGTTGAAGCTGCAGTAACGGACGCCTTCCGTGCAAGACTCGATTTCACTGAAGCCTTTTCTTTGGATGACGCTTTCAACCCCGAACTCACCTGAGTAGGTCGGATTCGGCTCCCAGCCATTTTTGATCAAAGCTTTTCTGGCTTTCGAAAATGGCATTCCCTCTTTGATAGGAAGGTCTGCTGCGCTAGAAAATAAACTGACGCAACCTAAAAGGCTGATGGCTAATATTTTTAGTTTCATTTAACAATGCCGCCAACAGAAAGAAGGGAACTGATTTATTTCATTCGGTTCCCTGCTTTCTTAACCCGCGTCGTCTTTATTGGGTTCTAGAGATGCATCCGGACATTCATCCGTCCACCGCGTAACCGTCATGTCTTTAAGCTGCTCACCAATGGTGTCGACGCGCAAGCAGGCGCCTTTCTTTGAATAGAACAGGATGCAGCGCGAGCTATCAAATGAGCAGGTATCGAGTTCCAGGAATTTGCGTGCAGCCAGCTCGCGCTCGACACCACTGTATTCATAGCCATCGCTGGTGTGCATCCGGGTTGGCTTCCATCCTTGTTTGAGCAACTTGGACCTGGCCGACAACAAGGGCTCATCGACTGCGATGCCAGCTGGCCCGTGCTTGTCGTTTGTCGCCTGCGTGCCGCCGGCAAACGCGACGTTTGTACCCATGCAATACATCGCGAGGAGCAAGAGGATCGGGGTCTTCATTTAGTAGTTCCTCCAGCTGATTTGTAGCTCGCCAAAAACTTTGGATACTCGGCGTACGGTTGAGGCGGGTAGTGGTTTTTCTTGCCTGGCCCTTCCGGGAGTGCTGCCCACCTTGTGGCCGCCTTCGGCATTGCGCCCGGAATGTCTCCGGCCTTGATCTTGTCGATCACTCCGAGGGTGCGAAGAATGTCGACGGTAATAAGGTCCTGGGTATGGGGTGAAAAGTCCGTCAGTCCCTGTTTCTCGCCGTACTCGCGCCATGTGGCAACGTTGATTTGATACAAGCCCGATGCCGTAGTTTTTCCGCCGTAGCCGGCGCCCGGATGGGTGGACTCGTCAGTGAACGTCCATTTTCCGGTTTTAAAACCTTCGGCCCAGCCATGACCGTATTTCGCGTGATAGTCACCGCCTTCGGCTTCGCCAATTGCGAACAAGTAGGCTTTGACGTTTTTGTCCTTTAAATACGCTTCGTTCTCGGCCCGTCGTTTCTGTTTTTTTGCGTCCAGCTCTACTGTTTTCGGGGTGTCGTCTTTGACGGGCGTTACCGCTCTGGTGGCGACGGGAGACATCTTCCGGCCATTTCTGCTAACGACTTCAGCCATGCCTTAGTCCTCCAGAAACAGTTGGATTGTTTCGGGCAGGTGCGAACTCACCACATGCGTGTAGCCCATCTCATCACTTACGCCGTGTTCCAGGCTGCCATCTGCGCGTTGAATGGCATATTCAAGATTGGCCAATGGTTCGCCCGACTCTTGGTCAACCAATCTGAACTTGTCGCTGAAATGCACTGGCATCGACGTCAGGCCGCTGAAGGGTGCTGATACAACGGTGTCACCAATAATGACCGTGCCGGAGCCACCCACAACCACGTTGCCGTGGCCGCCGGTACTGCCTTGAGTCGCGGCATTCAGCCCATTGATGAAAACCGTCGAGCTGACCGCTCCGGTGATCGGGCTACCGCATGCGGATTTATCGGTCATCCGAGCGGCGGGAAGGCCGTCGAAATTGACATTGGGAGAGCCGCTGACAATTGGGTTTGTGCCGTGCCCCGGGAGCGGGCAACTGGTGGGATCTGTGACTCGGGCTGCAGGTTTGCCACTCACGGGAA
Source organism: Pseudomonas sp. 91RF (assembly GCF_003576265.1). Taxonomy (NCBI): domain Bacteria; kingdom Pseudomonadati; phylum Pseudomonadota; class Gammaproteobacteria; order Pseudomonadales; family Pseudomonadaceae; genus Pseudomonas; species Pseudomonas sp. 91RF. Next base: position 71,534 of record NZ_QWFC01000045.1, on the reverse strand, counting down.
ATTCCTTTTAAAAGATTCAGTTGTCCTTGGCCTGATTGAATTAGAAATTCCGGCCACTGAGATAATGCGAACATCAAACGTTTGGCAGAGTAGAAAGAGTGCTCTGGTGGAGGAGAGCATCAAACGCCGCCACCCATGTACGTTTGCGCCGCACAGGATGCCTGAGGCAAATGTTGCGCTCAACATTTCTTACAATTCTTTTGTTGACGGCTTGTGAATGACCTTAAAGCGAGCAGCCCGTAACACCTTCGCGTTCGGGTCGGTTGAAGCTTTTGGTACAGAGAAAAACGCATTTGGCCGAGGTTGTCAGTCACACCTGACAACCTCGGCGATTTTCTTTCCAGCTATTGAGCGACAGCACTCAACCGCTTACGTCTTCACCTCAACATGATCCAGCGCCTGATTCACCGCCAGCCCCGCAACCATAACCACCTGCGCAATCCCCAGCGCAGTCTTACGGTGGGCGGGTTCGAGGATCGCGGCGAAGTTGCTGAGCATTTCGCTGGCGGAATCGAGTGATTCGCTGGCGTTGGCCAGGAGGGATTCGCTGTTGTAGGCGGGGTTGGCCAGGAACATGGGATCGTGTGTGGTGTGGCTGCCCATGATGCGTTGTTGTGGGGTGAGGTAGTGGTCGAGGGCGCGCTCGGCGGCTTCGTTCAGGGTTCGGGAGTCGGGGAATTGGTAGGGTGAGACCGGATCGGTTTCTGGTGGGTTGGGCGTTGGTTTGATCATTGATGTAACTCCAGTACTGATTAAATTGGAGTCAACCACTCTCGCTACCAAACGAGGGGGTGGCGACCATACGCAGGTTGGTAGACCGGAGCACTGGAACCGGCGCTTCCGAAGAAGCCCTGAGCATGGCCACCATAAATCCAGTCGCATGAATGCAACTGCATGAGGTGACGCAATGCGTCAGCGCTGCGGGCTACCAAACCCGATCACTGTTTTTCAGTGACCATGGAACGATAAGACCCGCGTACTAGACGCACAAGCCGGCGGATTCTGGCGTAGTCGTAGGTAATGACGCAAGCCGCTGTAGCCTTGATCAAGTAACGTCTGACGTCTTTAAACGGCATCGAGGAAAACGATTAAACAGAAGCGATCATCAGTCCTGAGGCCGGTTCAATAACGTTTCAAGCCGAGCCAGCGGGGGGCGTTCCTGGCTGCGATCAAAGACTTGCACACCAACCTTCAACAACCGCCCATTCTCCGCCCCCCCAATCACCTGCTCACACCGCAACAACAACCTCCCTTGATCACACTCCATCACCTTGACCCCCATCGGCAATTTCCCTTCCAACCGCAATTCCGCCATCCGACTCTGCGCCGCAATCATCGCAATCGAACGATCCCGCAGTATCCCGCTGCTCTGCGTCATCAACCCCGCCACGCGCACGGCGGCGGACATGGCGACGGCGATGATCGCCAGCGCGACGAGTACTTCAATCAGGGTGAATCCGGCTTGCGGGGAGGGGGTGCGCATCGGGGGCTCGGGCAGTCGGGCAGCCCTTGACGCTAACCCCCGTGCTTGACGGCTTGACGACGAAAACACCCGAGGATTTTCAACATCCCTGACATATCTTCTTGCAACACTGCGCGTCGAATCGAATCAAGCCAGGGAATGACGAGATGGATATCGCGCAATTCAAACAGCCCAGTCGACCGAGCCGGATGCCCCGTGGGCAGCAGGGTTTCACGCTGATCGAGATCATGGTGGTGGTGGTGATTCTCGGGATTCTGGCGGCGATGGTGGTGCCCAAGGTGCTCGACCGGCCGGATCAGGCACGGGCCACGGCGGCGAAGCAGGACATTGGCGGGTTGATGCAGGCGCTGAAGCTGTATCGCCTCGATCACGGCACTTACCCGAGCCAGAGCCAGGGCCTGAAGGTGCTGGTGGAGCGGCCGGCCGATGCGAAGAACAGCAACTGGCGCTCGTACCTGGAGCGTCTGCCGAATGACCCTTGGGGTCGTCCTTATCAGTACCTCAATCCCGGTGCCAACGGCGAGATCGACATCTTTTCCCTCGGCGCCGACGGCCAGCCTGACGGCGAAGGCGTGAATGCCGACATCGGTTCCTGGCAGTTGTAAGGCCGGTCATGAACAACCCATCGAACCAGCAGGGGATGGCGATCATCAGTGCGCTGCTGATCGCTGCGGTGGTCGCGGTGATCGCCGCCGGCATGCTGACGCGCCAGAGCGTTTCGACCCGGGCGCTGGAAGCCGAACAACTGCGGGTGCAGGGCCGTTGGCTGTTGCACGGCGGGTTGGAGATCAGCCGGCAATTGTTGTGGGATGCCCGGCAGCGCGATCCGCTGACCCGACTCGATCAGCCGTGGGCGCAGCGCTTGAACACTCAGGGTTTCGAAGGGCGGCTGGAGGACGAGCAGGGCAAGTTCAACCTGCGCAATCTGGTGGCCAACGAGCGGATCGATGATGCGCAGGTGCAGGCGTTCGAGCGATTGTGCGAGTTGATCGGTGTCAGCAGCGGCTTGAGCCGGCGCATCAGTCAGCGGGTGATCGGCTCTTATCCGCACCTGTTGAATGCCCAATTGGTGGACAAGCCTGTGGCGAAAAACACCTTCGACAGCGGGCGCGCCACGTCGCCGTCCGCGTCGCGCAAGCCTCAATCGCCGACCTTGCCGATGCTGCGCACGCTTGATGATTTGCGCAGTGTCGATGGGGTCAACGATGCGTTGTTGGCGAAGCTCGCGCCGTACCTGACGGTGATTCCGGCGACCACCTGGCTCAACGGCAACACCGCCACGGCGCCGGTGCTGGCGGCTTATGTGCCGGGGCTGTCGCTGGAGCGGGCGCAGGCGTTGATCAATGAGCGTGACGCCGGACGCTGGTTCATCAATCGCGGGGATTTCGTCAATCGCCTGCGCCTGCCGCAACTGGAGATCACCAGCGTCAAGGTCGGCATCACCAGCGACTGGTTCCGGCTGCGCGGTCAGGCGCGGCGGGATCAGCGGCGGGTGAGCCTCGATGCGTTGTTGCATCGCAGTCAGGATCGGTTGCCGCAAGTGATCTGGTCGCGGGTGGGCGTATGAGTCAGTTGCGCGTGAGTTTGCCGCCGCTGGCGGAGCTGAGTCTCGACAGTGAAGTGGAGGGAGCGTGGCTGGATCGTCAGGGGCAGGTCACACGCCAGGAGCGTGTGCGTCTCGACGCACTGCAGAAGCAACCGCTGGTGTGCTTTCTGCACCCGTCGGACAGCCTGCTGGCGAGCATCGATCTGCCGCCGTTGCCCGCGAACAAAACCGCTGCCGCTGTGCAATGTGCGGCGCAGGCCTTGATGCTCGGCGACAGCGCCGAGATGCACATCGCCCACAGCACTCGCAATGAAAGCGGCCAGGTGCATATTGCCTGGGTAGCACGCAAGGATTTGCAGCACCTCGGGCAATTCGGCTTGAACCTCAAAGGCCTGTACCCGGCGGCCTACAGTTTGCCGGTGATGGCGGGTGGCGTCGGCTGCCTGCACGACGATCATCTGTTGCTGCGCCACGGCCCGAATGCGGCGCAGGTGCAGCCGATGATCGACGAAGCGTGGCTGCTGGAAACCGGTCTGCCGGCGCACTGGATCGGTGACGGCGCGCCTGAGGCGGTGCAATCGACATTGGCCGACACGCAACGTTGCTCCGGCCCGTTACCGAACTGGGGCCTGCACGGGGGCCTTCAGCAACCGGGCACCGAACATCGCGGCTGGGGCAGGGCGCTCGGTTGCTGTGCGTTGGCGCTGGCGGTGTGGGTGATCGGTTTGAACCTGTACGCCGCCCGCGAGGCCGGGCAGGGCCAGCAACTCAAGGCGCAGATGGCGCAGCGGGTGAAGCAGGCGTTTCCCGAGTTGCCGGTGATCCTCAATCCGCTGCAACAGGCCCGTCAGCAAATCGCCGCTCGCCAGCAAGGCGCGGTGGATGCGCCGGGGCAGGATTTCACGCGGCTGGTGTTGCAGGCCGGCAGCGGCATGCCGTCGATGGCGGGCACGGTGCAGCGGCTGGAATTTGTCGACGGCGCGCTGCAATTGAGTCTGCTGCCCGAGGCCCGGCGCTCGGGCAATGACAAGGACTGGCAAGGCACGCTGGCCCAGGCCGGCATCAGCATCAGCCCGAATGATGACGGCTGGGTCCTGCGCCCGGCCGGCGAGGCGACCGCCGCCACCGACAACGACGACAGCAGCGGAGCCGAAGATGAATAGCCCATCGCTTGCGAAATACCGCGCCGGTTGGCAGCGCTTCAATGCGCAATTGCAGGCCAAGTGGCAGCCGTTGGCCCTGCGGGAAAAACGCATGGTCGTTGGCATGGCAGCGCTGTTAGTTGGACTGTTTGTGTGGGTGGCGTTGGTTCAACCGCCGTTGAAGAAGATTGCCGCCTCGCAAGTCGAAACCCCGAAATTGCGCGCCCAGGCCGAAGCGCTGGAAGTGCTGTTGCGCGATGTCAGCGTGCGCCCCGACGGGCAGAACCTGGAGCAGTCGCTGCAGCAGACCTTGCAGGCCAGCGGACTGGGCGGCCATTACCAATTGGCAGCCGCGTCCGCCGGCTGGCAGTTGACCTTCGATGCGGCACCCGCCGACGCCGTGCTCGACTGGCTGCTGAGCCAACCCCGGAATTTTTCACTGCAAGTGGTCGAGGCCCGTCTGCAACGCGCAGACGACGCCGCGACCGATGACACGGCCGGCACTCTGTCGGGCACCGTACGCATGGATCAGGCGCTGGGCGCTAAGGAAGCTTCATGAAGGGGTCAGGGTCCAAACGCATGGCGTTGCCGATGCTGTTGATGGCATTGAGCGCGTGCAGCAACACAACGCCACCGAATCAACCGCCGCTGCTGGTGGACAGCGAACTCGGCCGGCCGCTGGCCAACACCCAGCGCAGCGGCGACGCGGTGCTCGACCGCGAGCGTGCGCAGGCTCAGGCAAGACCTGCGCCGAAGCAATTGCACAACATCACCGAACGCGCCCGCAGTGGCGGTTCGGCGCGGGGCACGACGTTGCCGGCCAACCCGTTGGGCGATCAACCGGTGACGCTGAATTTTGTCGACGCCGATATTCAAGCGGTGGTGCGCGCGTTGTCGCGCTCGACCGGCCAGCAGTTTCTGGTGGATCCTCGGGTCAAGGGCAACCTGACGCTGGTCTCCGAAGGCCAGGTGCCGGCGCATCAGGCCTACGACATGTTGCTGGCGGCGCTGCGCATGCAGGGTTTCAGCGTGGTGGATGTCGGCGGCGTGGCGCAGGTGGTGCCGGAGGCCGACGCCAAGTTGCTCGGCGGGCCGATCTACAGCGCCGACAAACCGGCCGGCAACGGCATGCTCACCCGCACGTTTCGCCTGCAATACGAGAACGCGGTGAACCTGATCCCGGTGCTGCGCCCGATCGTGTCGCCGAACAACCCGATCAACGCCTATCCGGGCAACAACACCATCGTCGTCACCGACTACGCCGAGAACCTCACGCGGGTCGCGCAACTGATTCAGGGCATTGATACCCCGAGCGCCATCGACACCGACGTGGTGCAGATCCAGAACGGCATTGCCGCCGACATCGCGCCGATGGTCGCCGACCTGCTCGACGCACCGGGCAATGACCCGACGCAGAAAATCGCCGTGATCGGCGACCCGCGCTCCAACACCATCATCATCCGCGCCGGCAGCCCCGAGCGCACGGAGCTGGCGCGCAACCTGATCTACAAACTCGACAACGCCCAGAGCAATCCGAGCAATCTGCATGTGGTTTATCTGCGTAACGCCCAGGCCGGCAAACTGGCCCAAGCGCTGCGCGGATTGTTGACCGGCGAAAGCGACAGCGGCACCAGCGACAGTGCGCGCTCGGTGCTCAGCGCCATGGGCAGTTCCACTAATTCGAACGGTGGGCAGAACGGCCAGAGCGGCACGCAAACCAATGGCAGCACTTCGACCACCAACAACGGCAGCACTGGCGGCAGCTACGCCCAAGGCAGCAGCACTGGCAGTGGCAGCAGCAACGCGCAAAGCAGCGAGCAGAACGTGGCCTTCAGCGCTGGCGGCGTGACCATTCAGGCGGACGCGACCACCAACACCTTGCTGATTTCCGCGCCGGAACCGCTGTACCGCAACCTGCGCGAAGTCATCGACCTGCTCGACCAGCGCCGCGCACAAGTGGTGATCGAAAGCCTGATCGTCGAAGTCGGCGAGGACGACGCCAGCGAATTCGGCGTGCAATGGCAGACCGGTAATCTGGCCGGTAATGGCGTGATCGGCGGCGCCAACCTTGGCGGCTCGGGGATCAACGTCAACGGCAAGACCAGTGTCGATGTGTTGCCCAAAGGTTTGAACCTCGGCTACGTCAACGGCACCGTCGACATCCCCGGCATCGGCAAGATTCTCGACCTGAAAGTGCTGGCCCGGGCCCTGAAGAGCAAGGGCGGCACCAACGTACTGTCGACGCCGAACCTGCTGACCCTGGACAACGAAGCGGCGAGCATTTTTGTCGGCCAGACCATCCCGTTTGTCAGCGGCAGTTACGTCACCGGCGGCGGGGGCACCAGCAACAACCCGTTCCAGACCGTGACCCGCGAAGAGGTCGGTTTGAAGCTCAACGTGCGGCCGCAGATCTCCGAGGGCGGTACGGTGAAGCTCGACATCTATCAGGAAGTCAGCAGCATCGACGAGCGCGCTTCGGCGGCTTCGACTTCGGCAGGGATCGTCACCAGCAAACGCGCGATCGACACCAGCATCCTGCTCGACGACGGGCAGATCATGGTGCTCGGCGGTCTGCTGCAGGACGGCTACAGCCAGAGCAATGACGCGGTGCCATGGCTGGGCAGTATTCCCGGGATCGGCGCGCTGTTTCGCAACGAGCGCCGCTCGATCACCAAGACCAACCTGATGGTATTCCTGCGCCCCTACATCATCCGCGACAGCGCGGCGGGGCGCAGCATCACGCTTAACCGCTACGACTTCATGCGCCGCGCTCAGGGCGGTCTGCAACCGGAGCGCAGCTGGGCGATGCCGGACATGCAGGCGCCGCAATTGCCGACCGCTGCGCAGGGTGTGCCGGCAGCCGTTCCGACTTCCGGGCCCCGCGCGGTCATCAAGGCTGTGCCGATTGAAGCAGGCCCGCGGTTATGAGCAGCTTGCCCTACGCATGGGCCAAGGCGCAGCGGATTCTGCTGCGCGACGGCGTGCTGACGGTGTGCCCGTCGACGCCGGGCTGGTCAATCAGCGAGGTGCGCCGGCAGTTCGGCACGGCGAAGCTTGAGCGAGTGCGCGACGATGAACTCGACGGCTTGCTCGCCACGGCCTACGCCGACACCGGCAGCGCGGCGGCGGTGGTCGGTGCGGCGGAAAACGAAGTCGACCTCGACCGCCTGATGCAGGACATGCCGGAAATCACCGACCTGCTCGACACCCAGGACGGCGCGCCGGTGATCCGCATGATCAACGCCTTGCTCACGCAAGCGGCGCGGGACGAGGCCAGCGACATTCATATCGAACCGTTCGAAACCCATTCGGTGGTGCGCTACCGGGTCGATGGCACCCTGCGCGACGTGGTCTCGCCACGCAAGGCGTTGCACGGTGCGCTGGTGTCGCGGATCAAGATCATGGCCCAGCTCGATATCGCCGAAAAACGCCTGCCGCAGGACGGCCGCATTGCGTTGCGCGTAGCGGGGCGGCCGATCGACATTCGCGTCTCGACCGTACCCACCGGCCATGGCGAACGGGTGGTGATGCGTTTGCTCGACAAGCAAGCCGGGCGTTTGCACCTGGAAACCCTGGGCATGGACGCGCAGGTGCTGGCCAAACTCGATCACTTGATCCGCCAGCCCCACGGCATCGTGCTGGTCACCGGCCCGACCGGTAGCGGCAAGACCACCAGCCTTTACGCGGCGCTGGCTCGGCTCGATGCAAGCACCAGCAACATCCTTACTGTGGAAGACCCGGTGGAATACGACCTGCCGGGCATCAGCCAGATTCAGGTCAATGCCAAGATCGACATGACGTTTGCCCTGGCCTTGCGGGCGATTCTGCGGCAGGACCCGGACATCATCATGATCGGAGAAATCCGCGACCTGGAAACCGCGCAGATCGCGGTGCAGGCTTCGTTGACCGGTCACTTGGTGCTCGCGACCCTGCACACCAACGATGCGGTGTCGGCGGTCAACCGCTTGGTCGACATGGGCGTCGAGCCTTTCCTGCTGGCCTCGTCGATGCTCGGCGTTCTGGCCCAGCGACTGGTGCGACGACTGTGCAATCAGTGCAAACAGGAAGACCCGGCGACGCCCGGCACCTGGCGCCCGGTCGGTTGTGCGGCGTGCAATCACACCGGTTACAGCGGCCGTACCGGCATTCACGAATTGTTCTGCATCGACGACGACATCCGCACCCTGATTCACCAAGGGGCAGGGGAGCAGGCGTTGCGTGCGGCGGCGAGCAAGGCGGGGATGTTCAGCCTGCGTGAAGATGGCGAGCGCTGGATCCGCAGCGGTGCCACGGCGCCGGAAGAAATCCTTCGTGTGACACGGGACGCCTGATGAATCGCTATCGTTTTGAAGCCGCCGATGCCAGCGGCAAGATCGAATCCGGGCATCTCGAAGCCGACAGTCAGGGCGCGGCGTTTGGCGTGCTGCGCGGTCGTGGTTTGACGGCGTTGTCGGTGGAGAAGGAAAGCAACGTCTCCCAGCACGGTGGCGGTGGGTTGTTCAGCGCCAGGCTGTCGGACAACGATCTGGCTTGGGCCACCCGGCAGCTGTCGAGCCTGCTCGGCGCCAGTCTTCCACTGGAAGCTGCACTGAGCGCCACGGTCGAGCAGGTCGAGAAAAAACACATCGCCCACACCCTCAGCGCCGTTCGTGCCGACGTGCGCAGCGGCATGCGTCTGGCCGAGGCGCTGGCGGCGCGGCCTCGGGATTTTCCGGAGATTTATCGGGCACTGATTGCGGCGGGCGAGGAGTCCGGGGATCTGGCGCAGGTGATGGAACGGCTGGCGGATTACATCGAGGAACGCAACAACCTGCGCGGCAAGATTCTTACTGCGTTCATTTATCCGGGTGTGGTCGGATTGGTGTCGATCGGCATCGTGATTTTCCTGCTGAGTTATGTGGTGCCGCAGGTGGTCAGCGCGTTTTCCCAGGCACGGCAGGATCTGCCGGGGCTGACACTGGCGATGCTCAATGCCAGTGATTTCATTCGGGCGTGGGGCTGGTTGTGCGCGGGCGTCATGGCCGGTGCGTTCTGGAGCTGGCGCCTGTATCTGCGCAATCCGGCGGCGCGCCTGAGTTGGCATCATCGGGTGCTGAAGCTGCCGCTGATCGGACGGTTTGTGCTGGGGTTGAACACCGCACGATTCGCATCGACGCTGGCGATTCTCGGCGGTGCCGGGGTGCCGTTGTTGCGCGCGTTGGAAGCGGCGCGGCAGACCTTGTCCAATGATCGCCTGAGCCTGAGCGTCAATGAGGCCACCGCCAAAGTGCGGGAGGGCGTCAACCTGGCGGCAGCACTGAAAGTGGAGAACGTATTTCCCCCGGTGCTGATTCATCTGATCGCCAGCGGCGAGAAAACCGGCGCGCTGCCGCCGATGCTTGAGCGTGCGGCGCAAACCCTGTCCCGCGAAATCGAGCGCCGGGCGATGGGCATGACTGCGTTGCTTGAACCACTGATGATTGTGGTGATGGGCGGGGTGGTGCTGGTGATTGTGATGGCGGTGCTGTTGCCGATCATCGAGATCAATCAATTGGTGCAGTAGGGGTGTGCCTGTTTATTTAATGTTGTTTGGGCTGGCCTCATCGCGAGCAGGCTCGCTCCCACAGGTTTTGTGGGCGCTACGAATCAATGTGGGAGCGAGCCTGCTCGCGATGACGGACTTCATATCGCCACTTTCTCAGAATTTTTCCCCCTCATTTGGCATCACCCGAGCCTCAACCTGGCCATCCTCGGGTTCTCCTTTCTGTCATCTGCAACGGCCCTTCAAGGGCTGTGGCCGATTCCCCCGAAATGCCCGCTGCAGACACTCCAGATAACCCCCGGAACACCCGAGGAAATCCCTCGAAAATCACCTCGCACCTCCCGAGGTTTTTTCCTTTATCTGTCACCGGAAACTGCGAATTTCTCAGTGCGACTTAACCACGGACCCCGCTTGCGAAGGTCGGCGGTGAGTCTTCCCAGTGTCATGCAAGCAATCCGAAAACCTGTGTTCCCAACCTAGTCGAAAAGGAGATTCTTCATGTTCAAGCGCACTCTGATCGCAGCTTCCCTGACCGTTGCCGCTCTGGCTTCCGCTCAAGCCATGGCCGTTACCGGTGGTGGTGCAACTCTGCCAGCCGCTCTGTACAAAGGTTCGTCCGACAGCATCCTGCCTGCCAACTTCAGCTACGCAGCCATCGGCAGCGGCGGTGGCAAGACCGCTTTCCTGACCAACAACCCGGCTGGCTTCAGCACCACTGGCACTGTGCACTTCGCCGGTAGCGACTCGATCCTCAGCGCTTCGGAACTCAGCACCTACAAAACCACCTACGGTGCTTCGTTCGGTCCGCTGATTCAGCTGCCTTCGGTTGCCACTTCGGTTGCCATCCCTTACAAAAAAGCCGGTCAGACTGCTCTGAACCTGACCAGCGCTCAGCTGTGCGATGCCTTCTCCGGCGCCAAAACCACCTGGGGCGATCTGCTGGGCACTACCGACACCACGCCGATCCGCGTTGTCTATCGCAACGTTTCCAGCGGCACTTCGGAAATCCTCAGCCGCCACCTGAACTCGGTCTGCCCGACTCAGTTCGCTACCAACTCCACCTTCACCAACGCTCGTCTGCCAGCCGGTTCGGCGCTGCCTTCGAACTGGGTCGGCGTTGCCAATACTTCCGATGTCGCCACTGCCGTGAACGCGGTTGACGGTTCCATCGGTTATGTCGGTCCGGACGGTGTCGACGCTACCAGCAACGCTGTTGTTGCCCGCGTCAACGGTGTTCAGCCTACTTCGCTCAACGTAACCCTGGCGCTGTCGTCGGTGACCCCTCCGTCGTCTGCTGCCGATGCTGCCGATCCATCCAAGTGGTCGCCAGTGGTTGCCAACCCGACTTCGGGTTACAAACTGGCTGCCTACACCAACTTCATCTTCGGTCAGTGCTACAAGGATGCAGCCGTGGCCGCGGACGTCAAAGCCTTCCTGACCCAACACTACAGCAACCCGGGCAACAACACTGCGACTCAGGCCCACAAGTTTGTCGCCGTGCCTAATGCCTGGAAAACCGCTGTAACCGCCAACTTCATCACCAACACCTCGGGCAACAACCTGGACATCAACAACGCCAGCGTCTGCAACGCTATCGGTCGTCCTTTGTAAGCAGGTTGGTTTAGTCAGCTGTAACGGTGGCAGCCCTTCGGGGCTGCCATTTTTTATTCAAGGCACACAGCGGTCAGTGCCGCGAATACTCCCCCAACATGAAGTTTGTGTGACATCCGTTCGGTCGCGCCCCTCGCCAACTGCCTATGACGTAACAGCAGGTTTTTGCACGCCTGCGGCCTTGTGTGGCAATCAAAAAGGATCTCGTAGTGATGCTCGCTCGCCCATCCCGTCGTCGTACCAACGTTCTGTCCTCCATGCGTGAAACCGGGGAGCCGTCGCTGTGGCTGCTCAAGCCGTTGGCGCACGCAGTGGCGTTGTGTCTGGTGGCGGGCAGTGCGCAGGCGCAGACCGCGTTCAGTTCGGGGTGGTTTGCCGCCAAGGGCGCGGCGCAACAGGCTGCGGCGGCACGTCCGAGCGTGGGTGGCTTGCCGGGGATGACACCGCCGCTGGCCCAGCAGCAGAAGGCCAATGCGCAGTTGCAGCGCTCGATTCAGACCCTGAACAACACGGTTGCCGCGATTGCCGCGCAACAGGCGGCGCAGGCGGCCGGACGCGCCGCTGCGTTGGGCACGGTGCAGTTCGTGCCGGACGGCCTGGGCGAGGGCGGTTTGAAGGTCGACAACAGCCTGACTCAAGGCTGGCAGAACGCGAAGGGCCCGCAGCAGACCCAGGTCGATGGCAAGACCACGGTGACAATCGAACAGACTGCCGACAAGGCAATCCTCAACTGGGAAACCTTCAACGTCGGCCGCAACACCACGGTCGATTTCGCCCAGCAGTCGAATTGGGCGGTGCTCAACCGGGTCAACGATCCGAACGCCCGGGCCAGCCAGATTCAAGGCCAGATCAAAGGCAACGGCACGGTGATGCTGATCAACCGCAACGGCATCGTGTTCAGCGGCAGCAGTCAGGTCAACGTGCGCAACCTGGTGGCCGCTGCCGCCAACATCACCGACATCCAGTTCCGTGATCGTGGCTTGTACTTCGACAGCACCGGCACTCAGCCAACCTTCACCGATGCCGCTGGCAAGGTGCTGGTGGAGCGCGGTGCGTCGATTGAAACCCACAAGCCGGCGGCTTCGACCGATGCCGGCGGCTATGCGCTGCTGCTCGGCAACGAAGTGCAGAACGACGGTAGCATCAACACCGCCAAGGGCCAGACCGTGCTGGCCGCCGGTGACCGTTTCTACATCCGCAAGGGCTCGGGCACCGAAGGCAATGCGCTGTCTACCACCTTTGGCAGCGAAGTCATTCCGGGCTTCAAGGCCGGTGCCGTGGCAGGCAAAGTCACTAACAACGGACTGATCCAGTCGTCTACCGGCGACATCACAATGGCTGGGCACGAGGTCGTGCAAAACGGGGTATTGCTCTCCAGCACGTCAGTGGCGACGCGGGGCACGATTCACCTCACCAACCCGATCACCGATACCAATGGCAGCGTGACGCTGGGGCAGGGCAGTGCCACGGCGATCATGCTCGACAGCAGCGACATGACCGCCCTCGACAGCCAGCATCAGGCCGCGCTGACGGGCGTCACGGCCAACAACCGGATCCGTGGCGACCAGTCGCGCATCGAGATCCAGAGCGGCGGCAGTGTCGAGTTCCAGAACGGCTCGATCACCCTGGCCACCGGCGGTCAGGTCGCGGTCAGCGCACAGCGCCGCAGCCTGGTGCGTGACGGTGCGATGATCGATGTGTCCGGTGCCATCGGCGTCAAGGTGGCAATGGAAAACAACAGCATCAAGATCAACGTGCAGGGCAACGAGCAGCGTGATGCGTCGGTCAATCGCGAAAAAGGCGCGCTCAACAGCAATGACATCTGGGTCGATGTGCGCGAGCTGGTGTACGTACCCGCCGGCACCAACGGCTACGCCACGGATCGCTGGTACACCGCCGGTGGCTTGCTGGAAGTCGGCGGTTATCTCGGCACCCAGGGCCACAGCGTCGGCGAATGGATGGCTCAGGGCGGCACGGTGAGTTTCGCCGGCAACGATGTGGTGACTGAAAAGGGTTCGCTGATCAACCTGTCCGGCGGCACCCTGGATGTGCAGAGCGGGCAGATTCGCCAGAGCTGGTTGCGCGGCGCCGATGGGCGCTTGTATGAAGTCTCCCGTGCACCGGGGGATCTGCTCTACACCGGGCTGTACAAAGGTTATGAAGACAACAGCGAACGCTGGGGCCAGACCAGCTACTTCTACAACCCGCTGATTGCCCCGCGTTCACGTTTCGAGTCGGGTTACACCGTGGGCCGCGATGCCGGGCAACTGGTGATTTCCACAGCCAACGCCGTGCTCGATGGGCAGATGATCGGCGATGTGTACCAGGGCGAGCTGCAGAATCAGGCGCCGAAACCGGTGCTCGACGGTTATCAGCAGAGCCAGACCGCGCTGGCCCGGCGTGCGCAGTTGATCGTCGGCAGTTACGACCCGACCTTCGTCGCGGCGTCGAATGGGCTGCTCTATACCCTCAACCCGCAGCTCGATCAGGTACAGATCGGTGGCACGCGTCCGGTCGCCGGCAATGATCTTGATTTGACCGGCGCGGTGACCGATACCCGCAAGGGCAAACTCTATCTTGATAACGATCAGCTCAACGGATTCCGCCTCGGTGCGCTCAAGGTTTCGGCCAAGGATCAGATCGCCGTTGACGGTGCACTCACGGTCGATAACGGTGGTGACATTACCCTGTACGCCCCGGATGTGCAGGTCGGCGCCGATCTGACTGCTCGCGGTGGCAGTCTGCGTCTGGGCAACGTACTCAATCAGTTCAATGGTGGCGCAAACACCGACACTCGTCTGGCGGCCAAAGCCGACAAAAAGACGCAAACCCGCATCGCCGAGGGCGTGCTTCTCGACACCCGCGGCCTGTGGAGCAACCTGCGCACCAACCCGGACGACAACGCCAGCCTGGCGTATCTGAACGGTGGCCTGATATCGATCCGCAGCAGCGGTGATATCCACGTCGCTGCCGGTAGCCTGGTCGACGTTTCTTCCGGTGGCGCTGTGCTCGCAAACGGTAAGGCCCGGGGCGGCAAGGGCGGTGATCTGACGCTGGAATCCAGTGCCATTTCCGCGCCTGGCAAAACCCGTCTGAACCTCGATGGCGAACTGCGCGGTTACGGCGTCACGGGCGGCGGCACACTGACGGTGCAGGCCAACAAAATTCTTGTCGGGCAAACGGATAAAGCCCTGGCAGACAACACCCTGCAACTGTCCACCGACCTGTTCAGTAAAGGGTTCTCCGCCTACAACCTGATCGGCCTGAGCGGGCTCGATGTTGCCGAAGGCACCGCAATCGACGTGAACATGCCGGTGTACCGTTTCGGCGATGCGGCACCCAGCCAGGTCAGTGGCGTCGATCCGCGAACGGCGCTGGAGCTGTGGACACCCACGCTGTTCCAGGAAAACCCGACCAAGGGCGTGCTGACCCAGCGCGCCGGTGCCAGCCTGACACTGCAAGGCGGCGCGACGCTGGTCGAGTTGATCGACGCCGCCAACAGCACCTTGACCCTGGGCCGTGGCTCGCGCATCAGCGTCGACCCGGGGCAGAGCATCAAGCTGCGCGGTGCCGGGCAGATCACCGTCGGCGGTGAACTGAATGCCTGGGGCGGCACGATCGATATTCGTCAACAACAATTCGGCTCGATCCAGCCGGCCACCTCCATTCAAACGGCGGATCCGAACGCGCATGACCGCTCGATCTGGATCGGCGAGCATGCCGTGCTGGATGTCGCCGGGCGTGCGAATACGGCAACCGACACCCTGGGCCGCACTTACGGTCAGGTCGGCAAGGGCGGCAGCATCATCATCGGCGGCGAGATCGATTCGAAACTGGCAACGGCCACGGCCACGGCCGCCGATGCCTACGTGATTGTGCGTCCGGGCGCGCGGCTGGATGCCTCGGGCACCGAGGCTGTTCTGGATATCGCCGGTCAGGGCCCGACCCGCGTGGCAACGGATGGCGGGCGCATCGGTTTGAGTTCCTACACAGGCCTGTTCATTGAAGGCAACTTGCGGGCGGCGGCGGGTGGCGTCGGGGCGGCCGGTGGTCGTCTGGAACTGGCGCTGGAGACGCCGCTGTATTCCGACTCGGCGAGCAACGCGGTGCGTGCACCGAGGGAAATGATCATCGGCCAAGGGGCAGGGAACGGGCTGTTGCCCGCGAATCTGCAACCCGGCGAAGGCGCCGATGGCTTGCGCTACGGTCAAGCCCGTTTGAGTGCCGATGGCTTGATGACGGGCGGGTTCGACAATCTCAGCCTGTTGAGCAACGGCCTGTTGTCGTTTGACGGTGACGTCAATCTGCGCATGAATCAGAGCCTCAGTCTGTTCGCCGGAGCGCTGTCGCTCGCCGAGAATTCCAAAGGCACGGCACGGATCGACTTGAGTGCTCCGTACCTGCGTCTGTCGGGTGTGGGCACCTACTTTGCCGGCTTCAGCATGATGCGACCACGACTGCTCCCTGGCCCGACGACCCGGTTGTCCGACGCGACGTTCAATGCCTCCGCGAACCTCCTGGATGTGAGCAATGGCCTGTCCTTCGGGACTCAGGGTTCGATCCTGCAACGGCAGGCGCCGGCCGTTGAATACAGCCGTCGGGCTTTCGGTCTGGTGAGCCTCGACAGCAGCGGCGACCTGCGTTTCCTCGCGCCGAACGATGGCGCTGTGGGCACCCGTTTGTGGACGCCAGGCGACTTGAATCTAGGGGCGGCGCAGATCTATCCCGCCACCGGTATTCAGGCCGAGGTGCGCGTCGGTTATCAGGGCGAGGTTCCGGTTTCTCAACACACCTTGCGGATCAGCGGCCACGGAGCCGCACCGGCTGCAGTGCCGTACTCGGCATTCGGAAAGCTGATTTTTTCCGCCGCGTACATCGAGCAGGGCGGTGTCTTGCGTGCACCGCTGGGCAAGATCGTATTGGGTGACGATCTGCTCAGCACTACTCGCGAGGTTCATCTCTTGCCGGGCAGTCTGACCTCGGTCAGCGGCGCCGGTCTTGTCATGCCGTACGGCGGCACCACGGACGGTATCGACTATCGCTACAACGGCAAATCCGTGGTGCTCGACGGCATCACTGGCGAAACCTCAGGTGTGTCGATCGGCACGCAGTACGCCGACGTGCAGGGCGGCGCGGTCATCGACCTGTCCGGCGGCGGGGATCTGCGCGGAGCCGGCTTCGTGTCCGGTCGTGGTGGCTCTACCGATGCGCGCTTCAACCCGCTGGTGCGCAATGCGCCTGACGGCACCTTCAGCCTGCCGGGGCTGGCGAGCAACCCGGTCTATGCCATCGTGCCTGGCAACCAGAGCAGCTATGCGCCGATGCTGGCCGAGGCCGGTGCGGTGGATCCGCGCATCGGCCAGCAGATCACCATTGGAGGCGGCGTTCCGGGGTTGGCGGCGGGTACTTACACACTGTTGCCGTCAACGTTCGCCTTGATGCCCGGTGCGTTCCGCGTTGAGGTAAACGGTCAGGCGACGCCCGGCGTGACAACGGGGGCGCTGCCACTGCGCAATGGTTCATGGACCAGCAGCGGGCAGATGTCGATTGCCAATACCGGCCTGCGTGACAGCCTGGCCAGTCAGGTCATTCTCACGTCTGCCGATGTGTTGCGTCGTTACTCGCAGTACAACGAAACCGGTTTTACCCGGTTCATCCAGAGCGACGCCGCCCGGCGCGGTGTGCCGCGTGCGCTGACACCGATGGACGGCAAGATACTGGATCTGCGCCTGGCCCCGGGGGGCAAACAAGGCATCGCTTTGCAGTTCAACGGGCGCGCGTTGTTCGAGGCTGCCGAGGGCGGTCTGGTCGGAGCGGCGGTGGTGCGTGGTGGTTATGCGGGCGCCAGCTTTGAAATCCTCGGTTCAGGGCATGCACCGACTCAGGGGTTCAGTGGTGTGTCGTTGTACGCCGATACGCTCAATAATCTCAATGCCGGGCGTCTGGCCATCGGTGCGATGCCGAATGTCCTGTACAACACCGCCGCCAACATTATCGGTTTCGTGGGCACCAGCCCAAACATTGTCTTGCGTGAGGGGGCGATTCTCTCTGCGCCGGAGGTCTTGCTGCGTACCACGTCAACGCTTGGCGGCATCACGGTCGAGGCAGGGGGCGGGATCAATACGCTGGGGCGTGGCAACGTGGCCTACGACTCGATGGCCGGTTTCGTTTATGAGCCGAAAGCCTCCAGCGTGTTGCTCGTTTCCAACGGTTGGACCCAGGTACTCGCGCCGGAGCTGGCAAGTGCCATTACCGGAGCGGGCAGTATCCGGATCGGCACTTGCGCAACGAATGCGTGCAGCAATCCGGCCCTGCTGTATTCGAACGGCAGCATCACTGCCGCCACGGATAACCAGTTCGAACTCGGTGAAGCCGTGCGTTTCGGCACCCGTCATCTGGCATTGTCGGTCGGCTCGGTCAATGCCGGCAGTGCCGAGGCACTGGCGGCGGCAGGCAGCCGCGTACCCGCCGGCCTCACGCTGAACCAGAACGTACTCGACCGCTTGTTGCGCGGTGATACACAGTTTGGTGCGCCGGCCCTGGAAACCCTGAGCCTGACCACTCGCGACGCCTTCAATTTCTACGGCAGCGTCAGTCTCGACACGATCGATTCACAGACCGGCCAGAGCAAACTGCAGAATCTGGTGCTGGTCACTCCGGCGATTTACGGTCTGGGCAACGCCAGCGACGTGGCGAGTATCCGTACCGCCAACCTGATCTGGAACGGCGCTAAGCAGAGTCCTGGCGCGGTCATCACGGGTGGCGCCGGTACAGGCAGTGGCACGCTGGACATTCAGGCCCAGCGAATCGAGCTGGGTTACGGACCGATGCCTCAGGCCAGCGGCCTGGATCAGAACAATCGTCTGGCGCTGGGGTTCGCCAACGTCAACCTGAGCGCCAGCGACCGCATCACCGCCAATCACAAGGGCAGCCTGGCGGTGTATCAGGAGCAGGGCGCTTACGATCCGGTCAAGGGTTACAGCTTCAGCGGCGGCCATCTGAATCTGCGTACACCGTTGCTCACTGGCGAGGCGGCATCAGTCAGCCTGCTCAAGGCCGGCAATAGCCTGACCTTAAGCGGCGCCGGGGCTGCCGGCGGGGCCAATGCCCTGGGTGCGGAGTTGAACCTTGAAGCCCGCGATATCGTGCTCGACAGCCGAATCGCATTGGCCAGCGGCAAACTGACGGTGAAGTCCGAGGGTGATTTGATCCTCGGCGGCAATTCCGTGCTGGAGCTGTCCGGACGCACCTTGCCGTTCAACGATGTCAGCAAGTACAGCTGGGGTGGCGACATATCGCTGTACAGCGCCAACGGCAATATCCGTCAGGCCGCAGGCTCGCGGATCGATCTGTCGGCGAAGAACAATCAGGCCGGTAACCTCAGCGTCGTCGCTCTGGCCGATGCGGCCGGGATGGTCGACCTGCAAGGCGAGATTGTCGGCGGCAGTAGCGGTTACTACGACGCCGGGGGCACGCTGGTGCCGTACAAGGCGGGTGGCGTCGACATTCGCGCGCAACGTCTGGGCGGTGACGCCACCGAGCAGTTCGCCGCACTCAATCAGCGCTTGAATGCCGGACAGGTTTACGGCAGCCGCAGCCTGCAACTCAAACAAGGCAATCTTGTGATCGGCGACGGCCTCAAGGCCGGTGAGGTCAATGTGTCGGTGGACAATGGCAGCCTGACGGTTGCCGGTCTGATCGACGCCAGCGGCGAACGTGTCGGCAGCATTCGTCTGTCGGCGAAAAACGGTCTGACCCTGGCGGGCAACAGTGTGCTCGATGCCCATGGCCGCGTGCTGCGGGTCGACAGCTACGGCAAGATCATCGATGCGCCGAACCGTGCCACGGTCGAACTCGGTTCCGGCGATGGTTTGCTCACGCTGGGGAGCGGCGCGCGCATCGACCTGCGCCACGGCACCGATGCCGTGCCCGGTTTCCTCGCCGGGCAACACGATGGAATGCTGCGCGGCACGCTGGAGCTGAACGCGCCACGTCTGGGCAGCAATGACATCGCCATCGACGCCAGCGGTGTGTTGACCATTCAGGGCTCGCGCTCTATCGGGCTCAATGGCATGCGCCGCTACACCGATGCCCGCGATGGTGTCGATCAGGCGGTCAGTGGCCGGCCGTATCAAGTGATTGATCAGGCCATGCTTGAACGCATTCACGGTGATAGCAAAGACTTTATCAACGCTGCTTTGGGCAACGGTGATCTGTTGCAACGCAAACTCGCCGGACTGAATAACGCCACCTACGCCGATGCATTCCATCTGCGGCCGGGCGTGGAAATCGCCAGCAAGACTGCCAGCGGTGATCTGGTGGTGGAGGGCGATCTGGACCTTTCGGGCTATCGCTATGCCAGTCTCAATCCGCACACGCGACTGAACCCGTTGGTGTACGGGTCAGGGGAGGCCGGCAGCCTGGTGATCCGCGCTGGTGGCAACCTCGACATTTACGGCAGCATCAACGACGGCTTCGCGCCGCCATCGGAAACCAAGGATGACGCTGGCTGGAAACTGATTGCCGGTGTGCAGCCGTTCGGTGGCGATCTGATCGTGCCGGGCAGTGGGGTGACGCTGGCCGAGGGCACGCAGTTTCCGGTGGGCGCGACGCTCAATTACGACGTGACGATTCAAGGCGCGCGACTGGCCAGTGGCACGTTGCTGCCGACCCAGGCGGTACTGGGCGAGGCGTACACGTTCAGCGCCGGCACTGTGCTGGCGGGGGCTATCCATGATGCCAGCGGTAATCTGTTGTATGCGGCGGGAACGTTGCTCGGCGAAAGTGTGACGTTGCCGGCGAACACTCGCCTGGGTGCCGGTATCCGCCTGAACAAGGCGACGAGTCTGCAGGCCATGACCTGGCCCAAGGGCGTGCCGCTGCCAGGGGTATTCGACCTCGATCTTTTAACGGTTTCCGGTGTGAAGCTGAGCAGCTCGCTGGCCTTGCTGCGCGGCTCGCTGATTCCTTCGATGACTGATGTAAAGCTTGCCGACGGCACTTCGCTGATCGAACTGCGTCCGTTCAACGGCACGCAGCAAGGCAGGAACTGGGCGTTGGCCAGTATGTTGCCTTCGGGCAGTGCATCCTGGTCAATGCGTGCGGTGGCCGGTGCCGATCTTGAGGCGGCGGACAGCCGTGCCGTGAAGCCTGTCACCACCGATGGCAATCTGCGGCTGGCGGACACTCATTACGGTGTCACGCTGACCCAGGCAACGGGGATACTTGTGTGGGCACCGGACAATCCGTATGACCTTCCGGGGTATTACCCTGTGCCCGATGACCAATTGGAGATCTGTTCGCAGGTGGAAGGACTCTGTGTGCCGATGGCACGTTGGGTCTGGGCGCCGGGCAATGGTCAAGGACCTGACTACGAACCCGTTCCCGAGGAGTATCAGGTCCTTTGTGAAATCTATCCGGAACTCTGCATCGGCAATAATCCCGGCACAACCGCCAAGGCCCACAGCCAGATGTTCAGCGTATTGCGCACCGGTACGGGCGACCTCGATCTGATGGCTGCCGGCAACTTGAGCATGGATTCACCGTTCGGCGTTTACACCGCCGGCACTCAATCAGGGAACGTCGATCCGTTGTACAACCAGAAACGTGGGCATCTGTCGGACAGTAATTCGGTGCTGGGCACTGCCGGTGCTGATTATGAAAAATGGGTCAACGGCGGCACCGACAGTCTTTATCAGGCCTGGTATCCGCAGATGGGCGGCAATCTGACGATCAACGCGGGCGGGTCTGTTTCGGGCGATTCGGTAGGTCAGAAAATTCGATCGACTTCAGGTGGAACCCGGGAGCAGATCGCAAGTGTCGCGGTGGGCAACTGGCTGTGGCGCCAAGGCACGGGCAACCCGGATATGCCCACGGCCTGGTGGATCAACTTCGGCAGCTATGCCACCCAATTGATGCCAGATACGAACACCAATACCGAACCGTACCTGGTCGGGTTCACCGGTTTTGGCACTTTGGGCGGCGGTAATATCAGCCTGCGGGCCGGTGGTGATGCCGGCATGCTCAAGCCGTTGGGTGATGCCGTTAACAATCCTCGAAGCCAGGGTCTGATCGTCGCGGTGGGCAGCACCGGTCGAGTCGCCAGCGATGGCAGCGTGCAGATGACCGGTGGTGGCGACATGGATATTCGAATCGGCGGTACGTTCAACCCGTCGCTGCAAGCGCGGGCAGGAGAATCCGGCACCGGCAAACCGGTCCATGATCTGCAAGGTGCGCTGATCAACCTGCGCGGCGCGGCACGGATGACGGGTGGGGCACTGGGTGGAATCAACCTGCAGTACGGCGCCGGCGCCGTGGTCAATGATCTTCGGGAAACCCGGGCACTTGATCCGTTTACCTCGACCACCGCCAGCGCTTCCGGAGGCGTGGTGCTGATTCCGGGTGACTCGGGCATGAGCCTGAGCAGCCGTGGGGATCTGGTGTTGGGCGGTGCAGGGGATCCCGGGCGAGTGAGCCTGATGAACGCCAGCCCGATCATGGCGGCCAACGGCAGCGTTCAGCAGGGCGGTACTCTGAGTGGCTTCTCATTGTGGACTGACCACACCGCAATCGATCTGTTCTCGGCTGGCGGGAACCTGACGCCGGGCACACAGCCAGCCGAATTCAATACATCCAACGGCCTGATCACGGGCCGCAATACCTCGCCTACCGACGGCCGGTTTGTCTATCCGTCGATACTGCGCGCGGTGGCGGGCGAGGGGTCGATCTATGCCGGGCCATCCGCGACGTTCACTGGCGTAAACAACTATCCGCTGCAAGGTTATTCACTGCTCCTGGCTCCGTCGAAGTCGGGACAGCTTGAACTGCTGGCAGGTGACTCCATCTACGCCGGTGGTTATGCGATCAACCAGTCGGGAGCCAGCCCGATGGCCATTACCACGCCGTTCAACCCGGCGTTCAACACCTATACCACCAACAGCAACACCAGCAAGCCGGTGCGCACCAACTACAGCGACGATGGTGTGGCACCAGATAGCAACATGCGATATCCGCTATTTGCCTTTGGTCCCGATAGCTACTCGGGTTTGAACAATGTACAGGGGCCGGCGCGTTTCTATGCACTGACGGGTGACCTGGTGGGCGTTCGCAGTGGCGAAACGTTGAGCTTTTCCACTTCCAGACGCACCTGGTACGAAGCCGCCGGGCCCGTGTGGATGATCGCCGGTCGTGACATCGTCGCCTCCGGCACCACCCTGGGGCAGCCTACGGCAGTACCGGGTTCGGAAATAAGCAACGGCAAGGATGATATTTCTTCCACCGGCAACCTGTTCGTCCACAATGATCCACGAGACGTATCGCGAGTGTCGGCAGGTCGCGACATTCTCTACAGCAGCTTCGATATCGCCGGGCCTGGAACGCTGGATATCAATGCCGGGCGCAACATCCTGATGGAGAACCGCGCCAGCATCACCAGCCTCGGCTCGTTGGTGGCAGGTGATAAACAACCGGGAGCCAGCGTGGTATTGCAGGCCGGTGTGGGCGCGCAGGGGCCGGATTACTCGCGGTTCATCGCCCGTTACCTGAACCCGCAGAACCTCGCCAATCCGAACGCATCGCTCAACGGGCAACCAGGCAAAGTAGTCAAAACCTACCTCGACGAATTGCAGAGCTGGCTGACCCTCGGCTACGGCTTCAGCGGCAACGCCGAACAGGCGCAAGCCTTCTTCGCTGCACTGCCAAGCGCCGAACAGGCGATCTTCGCCCGTCAGGTGTACTTCGCCGAACTGCGTGCCGGTGGCCTGGAATACAACCAGGTTGGCGGCCCGCGCAAAGGCAGTTACCTGCGCGGTCGCAACGCCATTGCTTCGCTGTTCCCGACCACCGATGTGGCCGGCAATCCGATCCGCTATGACGGCGATATCACGATGTACGGCGGAGCGGGGGTGAAAACCCTGTTCGGCGGCGACATCCAGATGCTTACGCCGGGCGGTGGTCAGGTGTTCGGCATCGAAGGTGCGGCGCCGCCGTCCACGGCGGGGATCATCACTCAGGGTTCGGGCAACATTCAGCTCTACTCCGAGGGCAGCATTCTGCTGGGGCAGAGCCGGATCATGACGACGTTTGGTGGCTCGATTCTCGGCTGGTCCGCCGAGGGCGATATCAACGCCGGTCGCGGCTCGAAAACCACCGTGGTCTACACCCCGCCGAAACGCGTGTACGACACCTGGGGCAACGTGACCCTGTCGCCATCGGTGCCGAGCACCGGCGCCGGTATCGCCACACTCAATCCGATTGCCGAAGTGGCACCCGGCGACATCGACCTGATCGCGCCGCTGGGCACCATCGATGCGGGCGAGGCGGGGATTCGCGTCTCGGGCAACGTCAACATCGCCGCACTGACGGTGGTCAACGCCGCCAACATCTCGGTGCAGGGCAAGGCGACCGGTGTGCCGGTGGTTTCGGCGGTCAACACCGGGGCGATCACCTCGGCCAGTTCCGCTGCGTCGTCGGCGACTCAGGCCGCGGAAGACGTCGCCCGTCAGCAGCAGGCTGCATCGCGCCAAAACCAGGCCTCGGTGTTCACCGTGCAGGTGCTGAGCTTCGGCAACGAGCAACTGGCCCCGACCCGCGACGGTGCCAGCCGCGCACCGACACCGGGTTACAACCCCAACAGCCCGGTGCAGGTGCTGGGCGCCGGGGTGCTGGATGAACAGGCGAAACAGCAGCTGACCGAGGAGGAACGGGGGCAGCTGACGTTGTAAAGAACTCTCGTGTAGTACGCTTCGGGCGGCCATTTGGCCGCCCTTTTTTTATGGTGATGAGGTTGTAGGGTATTTTTGTCGGGCGTGAAGCACCCTCAGTATTTTGATGTGGCCATTCACTCGATAGACCAGCAGATAGTTCGGATGAATCACCATTTCGCGAGTGCCAGGCACTCGGCCAGGTCGGTAACCATAAGGTATTGATGTAAGTCGTTGTGCTGCTGCACCCACCTTGTGTCTTAGCGAAATTGAAGCGTTGGTGTTGTGTTGCTCGATGTATTTGAAGATATCAGCCAGTTGACGCGAGGACTTGCTGCTCCATTCAAGCAGCAGAGCGGCGCTTCCTGCGTATCTCTTCCAGCATCTGGTCGAGCATTGCCATAACTTCATCATGGGGAATGCCAGGGCTAGGATCATCGAGTGCCTCCTGTACCTCTGCGCGAAACCAGCGATCGTAGCTCTCGGCCTCTTCTTCGGATTCGAAGTCAGAGTAAAACGGGGAATGCAATATGCTCATAGTGATCTCCGTGATCAATTTCAGCAGTCTAAGGGGGGATGGGCCCATTGTCGTCACTGGCAGACGATGCACCCCATGAGCCCTCGAGGAACCATGAGGTAGCGGGACCCAGTATCTGCAAGCCCCCCTTTCAAATCTGCCGGACGTTTCCCTCCGTTGTCCGGCAATCTCGACCGCCGTTGTAGGCCTATTCCACCCCAGCGTTTTTCAGGTTTTCCGGCTACACACTCAGGCGCGTTTTCCTACAAATGCGCTCAAAACGCATACGGAATACTCACCTTCGCCCACAACATATCGCCCTCCGGCCGGTTCTCCACATCGAACTCCCTGGCCCAGCGGATCTCCGCGCTGGCGTATTTGAGGAAGGTGAAGTGCAGCGCCGGGCCGATGGCGAACACCTGGCCGCGCACGCCGTCGTCAACGTCCTGGCCCGCGAACTGCACGGTGTGGCCGAACTGTTTGTCGTCGGTGGTCTGCTTGAGGTAATAGCCGTTGACGCCGAGCATCAGGTCGTCGGTGATCTTGTAGCTGGCCGAGTAATCGAAGTGGAAGATCTGCCCGGACTTGTAGTCGGTGTCCTTGTTCTTCTCGTTGAAGCTGTAGGTGGTCTTCATCGAGACTTCGGTCTTGTCCGTCGGCAGCCAGGTGAAGGAGAACAGCGGCTTGTAGGTGTAGAAATTGTTGCTGGTGTTGGCCAGCCGGTCGACGCTGTATTCGCCGGTGGGTACTGTGATTTCCACAGCTGCGCCGAGGGTCAGGTTCTTGCCCATGTCCCACAGGATGATCGGGGCGATGGTGGTATCGCCCATGCCTTCGCGGGTGTCGCTCTGGCCGAACACCGAGACTTCCTGCTTCAGCCATGGCTGGGCGATGTAGCCGGCGAGGCGGCCGTCGAACACCCGCACCGGGCTCAGGTAATCGATGCGCGGGATGACCGCCGTGGATTCGATCTCGACATTCGGCACCTTGCCGCCGAACGAGCTGATGTTCAGTTTGGTCGCCTTGTAATGGTTGTAGTAGAGGTTGAAGGCGACCATGTTCTCGGGAAGGCTGTCGACCTCCAGCGGCAGCATGAAGAAGCCGTCGGTGCCGGGGCCGATGTTGTCGACGCCGGCTTCGGTGGCCAGTACTGGCAGGGTGGTGGCGCAGCCGAGCAGGCTCAGCGCCAGTCGCACAGGGAGTGTCGCGCGATTCGTGGTCATGTCCGTCCTCATTATTATTGTGTTTGGGCGCACCGCCGGCGCGCAGGACGCCCGGCCACTATAGAGATAAGCCCTTGGCGCACGCCGGGGCAGGGTATTGGCGGACACGGAAGGGGGCTTCTGCGGACACTTCGTCAACCCTGTGCTAACTTCCTTCGACATAACCGGTAACAAAAATAACAATTCAGCGTGATCCGGAATGTCAGCCCCCATGAACGCAAAACTCCAAGACCCCACCTTCGATCTGGCGCTGGTGTCGCCATTTCTGCTGCAGACCCTGGCCGAAGTCGCCGCGAACAAGGGCATCGAGCCGCAAAGCCTGTGCCGTGGCCTGGGCTTTGACGTCGAGGATCTGCAGGATCCATCGCAGCGGATTTCCTATCGCCAGGCCGTGGCCATGATCCAGCGGGCGCTCAAGGTCCTGCCCAATCAGGGGCTGGGCCTATGGGTCGGCGCGCAGAACGTGCTTGGCACCCTGGGTTTGCTCGGGCACGTGCTGTCGCTGTGCAAGAACCTGCGCGATGCGTTCGAGCTGGGCATTCGCCATCAACACACGTCCGGCGGGATCGTGGTGATCAGCGTGGATGTGGTGGGCGAGCAGGTGTACGTCGACGTGGAATGTCGCCTGCCGTTCTCTGAGGTGCAGATATTCGCCGTCGAAGAGTTTTACGCCAGCCTGCTGGTCTACGGCCGGGCGCTGGTGGGCGAGACGTTCAAGCCGATTGCCGTGGAGTTTGTGCATGCCGCCCCGGATTACGTCGATGAATACCGGCGGCTGCTGGGGCCGGACGTGCGCTTCGGCTGCCTGCACAATCGCATGCTGATCGACGTGCAATGGCTGGATGTGAACCTGCCCAATCACCATTCGCTGGCACTGCGTCAGGCGGTCAAACTGCTGGAGCTGGAAGCGGCGCAAGTCCATCAGAAGCTCGATCTGATCCAGGCCGTGGAGCGCGCCATTGCCCGGGACCTGAGCCGGGGCAGCCACATCGAAAAGATTGCCGGCGACCTGAACATGAGCAGCCGCACGTTGCGCCGGCGGCTGACCGAGCACTCACTGACTTTCGAGGCGCTGCTGGAGCAAGTGCGCCAGGCCCGCACCATGAGCCTGCTGGCCAATCCCGACATGCCGATCGAGCGGATTACCGAGGAAGTCGGCTATAGCGACGTGCGCAGCTTTCGTCGGGCGTTCAAGCGCTGGACCGGCAAAAGCCCGAGCGCGTGGCGCAACGAGTGCGTCATCTGATCCCACACAAATCCTCCGGCTACAGTTAAACTCCGCGCTCTTTCCCAAGGAGTTCACATGAGTTACTACCAGCCGGGCATCCTCGCCACCCCAGTTCCGCCGCAAGCACGTCACCTGTTTTTCGCCCTCGAATCGGTTGAAGCACTGCCGCAGGCGATCGACAACCTGCTGAACCTGGTGGACAGCAAGTCGGCGGTGATCGGCTTCGGTGAATCCCTGGCCAAGGCGCTGAATGTGAACATCGACGGTCTGCGCAGCTTCCCGGCGCTGACTGGTGTCGGCGTGGAAAACCCGTCGACCCAGCACGCCCTGTGGGTCTGGCTGCACGGCGTCGACCGTGGCGATCTGCTCAATCGCAGCACCGCGCTTGAGGCCGCACTGGCCCCGGCGCTGCGTCTGGTGCAGATGCAGGAAGCCTTCCGCCACAAGGACGGCCATGACCTCACCGGTTATGAAGACGGCACTGAGAACCCGCACGACGAAGCCGCCATCGCCGCCGCACTGCAAAGTGAAGGCGCCGAAGGTCTGGTCGGTGGCAGCTTTGCCGCGATCCAGCAGTGGCAGCACGACCTCAAGGGTTTCCATGCGCTGTCCGCCGAGGACAAGGACAACATCATGGGCCGTCGCCTGAGCGACAACGAAGAGATCGACGACGCCCCGGTGTCTGCCCACGTCAAACGCACCGCCCAGGAAAGCTTCGCCCCGGAAGCCTTCGTCGTGCGCCGTTCGATGCCGTGGATCGAAGGCGATCGCGCCGGTCTGATGTTCCTGGCCTTCGGTTTTTCCCTCGATGCCTTTGAAGCGCAACTGCGCCGCATGAGCGGTCTGGAAGACGGCATCACCGACGGTCTGTATCGCATCAGCCGGCCGATCACTGGCGGCTACTACTGGTGCCCGCCGCTCAAGGACGGCCACCTCGACCTGCGCGCACTGCGCATCGGCTAAGGCGTGACGATGAACGTGGTGCGCTGGGGCATGATCGGTTGCGGCAGTGTTGCCGAACGCAAGAGCGGGCCGGCCTTCTACAAGGCTCCCGGCTCGGCGTTGGTGGCGGTGATGGGGCGACGCCTCGAAGCGGTGACCGATTACGCGTCGCGCCACGGCATCGCCCGGACTTACACCGACGTCGATGCGCTGATCAACGATCCCGAGGTGGACGCGGTGTATATCGCCACGCCACCCGACAGTCACCATGCCTACAGCCTGAAAGTCGCCGCCGCCGGCAAGCATTGCTGCGTGGAAAAACCCATGTCGCTCAACGCCGGGCAAAGCCGCGAAATGCAGCAGGTGTTCGCCGATGCCGGTCTGCACCTGTTCGTCTCCTATTACCGCCGTTCATTGCCGCGTTTTCAGCAGGTTCGGCAATGGCTGGAGCAGGGGCGTATCGGCGAGGTGCGGCACCTGAGCTGGACGCTGACCAAAGCGCCGTCGCCGAAGGATCTGGACGGCAGCGCCAACTGGCGCACCGATCCGACGGTGGCTGGTGGCGGTTATTTCGCGGATCTGGCCAGCCATGGTTTCGACCTGTTCCAGTACCTGCTCGGCGATATCGTCGAGGTGGCCGGATTCACGGCGCGTCAGGCCGGGTTGTATGCGGCGGAAGATGCGGTCAGCGCCAGTTGGCGATTCGCTTCCGGCGCGCTCGGCATGGGCTGCTGGAGCTTTGTCGCGGACCGGCGCGAGGATCGGGTCGAGATCATTGGCAGCAAAGGTCGGATCGGATTTTCGGTGTTCGACGAACATCCGGTCGAACTGTATGCCGATGAAGAAATCAGCCTGGAAATCCCCCATCACGAACACATCCAGTGGCACCACGTGCTGGGCATGAACGCGCAGATTCGCGGCCAATTGCAGCATCCGGCGACCGGGGCAGAGGCCCTGAAGACCGATTGGGTCATGGATCAGATTCTCAAACGAACCTGATCAAAATCCCCTGTGGGAGCGAGCCTGCTCGCGATAGCGGTCTATCAATCGCTGAATTGTCGTCTGACATACCGCTATCGCGAGCAGGCTCGCTCCCACATTTGGCTTTGTGTGCTCGTATCTAAGGTTATGCCCAAACAATATTTCTCAAGCTTGTCATAACGTCTCTAAGATCACGTCATAACTCGTTATGACAAGTGATCCCGTGATGACCGATAACGTTCTCTCCCTTGGTAGTGTTCCGCTGCACACCCAATTGCGCGATGTGCTGCGCGCCCGCATTCTCGACGGCGAATACCCGCAGGACAGTCAGATGCCGTCCGAAAGCGAGCTTGGCACGCTGTTCAAGGTCAGCCGCATCACCGTGCGCCAGGCCCTGGGCGATCTGCAGAAAGAAGGGCTGATCTTCAAGATCCACGGCAAAGGCACCTTCGTCGCCAAACCCAAGACCTTTCAAAACGTCAGCACCCTGCAAGGCCTCGCCGAGTCCATGACCGGTCGCGGCTACGAGGTGATCAATCGTCTGCGCAGCTTCAAATTCATCGCCGCCGACAAACTGGTTGCCGAGCGCTTGCAGGTCGCCGAAGGCGAAATCGTCGCCCAGATCAAACGCGTACGCCTGATCAACCGCGAGCCGATCTCGCTTGAAATCACCTACCTGCCCAAAGCCGTCGGCGAGCGGCTGGAGAAGGCCGATCTGGTCACCCGCGACATCTTCCTGATCCTCGAAAACGACTGCGGTATCGCCCTCGGCCACGCCGATCTGGCCATCGACGCGGTGTTGGCCGACAGCGACCTGACCCAGGCGCTGAACGTCGAGGCCGGCTCGCCGATCATGCGCATCGAGCGTCTGACCCACGACGCCAACGGCCAGCCGCTGGACTTCGAACACCTTTACTACCGTGGCGATGCGTTCCAGTACCGCCTGCGGATCGACCGGCAAAAAGGGGAGCAGGCATGAGTCGAACGACACTCGAACAGGAATACGACATCGTCGTGATCGGCGGCGGCACCGCCGGCCCGATGGCCGCGATCAAGGCCAAGGAAAAGAACAAGGCGCTGCGCGTGCTGCTGGTCGACAAGGCCAACGTCAAGCGCAGCGGCGCGATCAGCATGGGCATGGACGGCCTGAACAACGCGATCATCCCCGGCCACTCGACGCCCGAGCAGTACACCAAGGAAATCACCATTGCCAATGACGGCATCGTCAATCAGGCGGCGGTGTACGCCTACGCCACCCACAGTTTTGAAACCATTGAGCAACTCGACCGTTGGGGCGTGAAGTTCGAGAAGGACGAAACCGGCGATTACGCGGTGAAGAAAGTCCATCACATGGGCGCCTACGTGCTGCCGATGCCGGAAGGGCACGACATCAAGAAAGTCCTGTATCGCCAGTTGAAACGGGCGCGGGTGAGCATCACCAACCGACTGGTCTGCACCCGTTTGCTGACCGACGAGGAGGGCACCGTCAACGGTGTGGTGGGCTTCGATTGCCGTACTGCCGACTTCCATGTGATCAAGGCCAAAGCGGTGATCCTCGCTTGCGGCGCTGCCGGGCGACTGGGGTTGCCGTCCTCGGGTTACCTGATGGGCACCTATGAAAACCCGACCAACGCCGGCGACGGCTATGCGATGGCGTATCACGCCGGGGCCGAGCTGGCGAACCTCGAGTGCTTCCAGATCAACCCGCTGATCAAGGACTACAACGGCCCGGCCTGCGCCTACGTCACCGGCCCGCTCGGTGGCTACACCGCCAACAACAAGGGCGAACGCTTCATCGAGTGCGATTACTGGAGCGGGCAGATGATGTGGGAATTCCATCAGGAACTGGAAAGCGGCAACGGCCCGGTGTTCCTCAAGCTCGATCACCTGGCCGAGGAAACCATCCAGAACATCGAGGAAATCCTGCACAGCAACGAGCGCCCGAGCCGCGGCCAGTTCCACGCCAATCGCGGCACCGATTACCGCACGCAGATGGTGGAGATGCACATCTCGGAAATCGGCTTTTGCAGCGGCCATTCGGCGTCCGGTGTGTGGGTCAACGAGCGTGCCGAAACCTCGGTGAAAGGTTTGTACTCGGCCGGCGACATGGCCGCCGTGCCGCACAACTACATGCTTGGCGCGTTCACCTATGGCTGGTTCGCCGGCCATAACGCGGCGGAGTTTGTAGCCGGGCGCGAGTTTTCCGCGCTGGATGCCGAACAGATCGAGAAGGAAAAGACCCGGGTCTACGCACCACTGGACCGCGAGCACGGTCTGCCGCCGGCCCAGGTCGAGTACAAGCTGCGGCGCTTCGTCAATGACTACCTGCAACCGCCGAAAGTGACGAAGAAGATGGAAATCGGTCTGCAACGCTTCAGCGACATCGAACGCGATCTCAACGAGATGAAGGCCAACAACGCGCATGAGCTGATGCGTGCGATGGAAACCAGCGTGATCCGCGACTGCGCCGAAATGGCTGCGCGGGCCTCGCTGTTCCGCGCCGAAAGCCGCTGGGGCCTGTACCACTACCGCGTCGACCACCCACAACGCGACGACCGCGAATGGTTCTGCCACTGCCACCTGAAGAAAGGCGAGGACGGGCGCATGACCAGTTTCAAAAAAGCCGTCGAGCCTTACATCATCCCCCTTGATGCCGAGGAAATGCAGGCTTACGACCGACTTCGGGTCGGCGCTTTCGCCGCTTGAAGCATCACTAGAGAGAGTCCGGACCATGGCCTATCAAGCCCAGGAAATCTTCTTCCGCTCCAATGCCCCCGTCACCGTGGACGAGGACAAATGCATCGCCGAAAAAGGCTGCACCGTGTGTGTCGACGTCTGCCCGATGGACCTGCTGGCGATCAACCCGGCCACCCAAAAGGCCTATATGGCGTTCGATGAATGCTGGTACTGCATGCCTTGCGAAAAGGATTGCCCGACCGGTGCCGTCAAAGTCGACATCCCGTATCTCCTGCGGTGAAGCGCAGTTCCCTGTGGGAGCGAGCCTGCTCGCGATAGCGGTGTTTCAGGCGATGAAATGTTGGATGTGCTACCGCCATCGCGAGCGGGCTCGCTCCCACATTGGATTTGTGAGAACCCCAAAAGCCATCCGGTAGACCCCGGACGCTGAATTGAAAGACACCCCTCGTTTCCCACCGCGCCCTGATCGCGGCGGAGACGAACATCCTAAAATGATTCGAGGGGATTCAACCATGTTGCGTGCAGCAATCGCCGGTCTGGTACTGGCTTCGTTCACCCTGTCGGCTTCGGCCGAAACCATCCGCATCGCCATCGGCACCCAGGACACCACCATCAACTGCGCCGCCGGCGGGCTGTTGATCCGCGAACTGGGGCTGCTCGACAAATACCTGCCTCACGACGGCGCCTATAAAGACGCCAAATACGACGTGCAGTGGAAGAACTTCACCAGCGGCGCGCCACTGACCAACGAGATGGTCGCCGGCAAACTCGACTTCGGCGCCATGGCCGATTTCCCCGGTGCGTTCAACGGCGTGGCGTTCGAAACCGCCGGCAAACACAGCCTGTTCATCAGCGTGCTGTCGGGCAGCATCAAGGGCAGCGGCAATGGCATCGTGGTGCCGAGCGCGTCCGGCGTGCAGTCGTTGAGCGAACTCAAGGGCAAGACCATTTCCGTGCCGTTCGCTTCCACCGCCCACGGCATGTTGTTGCGGGCCGTGGCGGAGCAGGGCTGGGATCCGCTCAAGGATGTGAACATCATCGCCCAGCCGCCGGAGGTCGCAGGCTCGGCGTTGCAGGCCGGCAAGATCGACGCCCATGCCGACTTCGTACCGTTCGCCGAACTGTTCCCGAGCCGTGGCTTCGCCCGCAAGATCTACGACGGCGCCCAGGCCAATGCGCCGACCTTCCACGGTGCGCTGGTCGATCAGGCCTACGCGAAAAAGTACCCGGAAATCGTCGTCGCCTACCTGCGCGCAAGCATCGAGGCCAATCAACTGCTGGCCGCCGAACCGGAGAAATACAGCGAACTGATCGCCAAGGTCACCGGCGTCGATGCCGAGGTCAATTATCTGTTTCATGGCCCGCTGGGTGTGCAGACCCGTGACCTGAGCTGGAAGCCGGAATATCGCCAGGCCGTGGCCACCGCGATTGATACGCTGAAGCTGTTGAAGAAGGCCGATCGCGGGCTCGACCTGAATACCTTTATCGACGATCAGTACATCCGTGCGGCGTTCAAGGCCTCCGGTCTCGACTACACCGCCCAGCTTGGCAACTACGCGCAGACGCCGTTGAAGTCCGTCGATGCGGTAACTGGTAAAGCCATCACCGATTTCAGCCATGTCGCGGAAATCTGGGTGCGGGGTGAGGACAAGGTTCGTCGCTATTCTTCGGCTGAAGAGGCGTTCACGGCGTTGGCCGGCCTGAAGTCGGAAGGCAAGAACATCCGCGCGGTGTATGCCCAGGCGAGTGACAGCGGGATCAAGTTGCTGGCGGAGCAGGCGTGGTTTGCCAGTGATGGGAAGGGGCGCCTCAGCGCGTTTTTGTTGAAGGGGCAGGCGCAGCAATTTGCTTCGGCGCAGGGCGGGAAGGTGTTTGATTTCACCGATGCCACCGCGCAGGCCGTGGCCAGTCGCTAATCATGAAAATCTCAAAAAAACGCTGGATATCAAGAGCAGCTTCACTGCTGCTCTGCCTGCTCTTCTGGCAACTCGCCGCCAGCCACCACTGGAACCTCGGCCTCGTCACCTTCGCCAACGTTCCGACCCCATTGGCCGTGATCGAAGCCGCCCTCGGCCTCGGCGACTCCGGCAAGCTCCTCCAGCACCTGAGCGCCAGCCTCGGCCGGGTCTTCGCCGGCTACCTCGCGGCGCTGGTGATCGGCATCGCTCTGGGCCTGTCCATCGGCCGCTCGAAATGGGCCGAAGACCTGCTGCTGCCGCCACTGGAAGTGCTGCGCCCGATCCCCGCCGTGGCGTGGATTCCACTGGCGATCCTGATGTTTCCGTCCTCCGAACTGTCGATGGTCTTCATCACCTTCACCGGTGCGCTGTTTCCGATCCTGCTCAACACCGTGCATGGCGTCGAAGGCGTTGATCCGCGTCTGATCGCTTCGGCCAAAAGCCTCGGGGCCGGGCGTCGAGCGATCCTGCTGGAAGTGATTCTGCCAGGCGCCGCGCCGAGCATCATCACCGGGCTGGCCATTGGCATGGGCACGTCGTGGTTCTGTCTGGTGACCGCCGAAATGATCTCCGGCCAGTTCGGCATCGGTTACTACACCTGGGAGTCCTACACCATTCAGAACTACGCCGACATCGTGGTCGGCATGTTGTTGATCGGCGTGTTGGGCATGGGCAGCAGCCTGCTGATCAAACGCCTTGGCGGCCTGTTCACGCCCTGGCACCGACCACGAGGAAAAGCCTGATGAGCGTGATGCAAACCCCGGAAGGGCGGATCGACATCCGCCAACTATCCATCGTCCTCGGCGAGGGCCGGCAGGCATTCGAAGCGGTACAGGGGCTGGATTGCCAGATCGAGCCGGGCCAGTTCGTGTGCATTCTCGGGCCGTCCGGTTGCGGCAAATCGACTTTGCTCGGCGCGCTGGCCGGGCATCTGCAACCTCACGGCGGGCAGTTGAAAGTCGACGGCGCCGAAGTGTCCGGCCCGTCACCGCAGCGCGGCATGGTGTTCCAGCATCACACGCTGTTCCCGTGGCGCACGGTGCGTGACAACGTCGCTTTCGGCCTGAAGATGCGTGGCATCGGTAAAACCGAGCGCCATCGTGCCGCTGATGAAATCCTCAAACTGGTCGGCCTCGAAGGCTTCGCCGAACGCTGGCCCGATCAACTCTCCGGCGGCATGCAGCAACGGGTGGAAATCGCCCGGGTGCTGGTCAACCGGCCACGGTTGTTGCTGATGGACGAACCTTTCGGTGCGCTGGACGCGCTGACCCGATTGAACATGCAGGAACTGCTGCTGGACATCTGGACGCGGATTCGCACCACCGTGGTGTTCGTCACCCATGACATCGACGAAGCGCTGTTCCTCGCCGACCGTTTGCTGGTGATGAGCGCACGGCCGGGGCGGATCATCGAAGACCTGCGCCTCGACTTCCCACGCCCACGCACCACCGGACTGGTGACCAGCCACGAGTTCTCCCGCCTCAAGCGCCACTGCCTCGACCTGCTGCGCCACGACAACGACCGACCGCTGCCGCGCCTGAACCCGCTCGGTTTGCCTCATGAAAACACCTTGCCGAGATTTGCCCTGTGACCTCATTTTTTGCTGTGACCGATAACGAAGACATTCTCGCCCTGCAACCACGCCTGACCGCCGATGACGCCGGGGTGCGCCGGATTGCCCTGATCGATCTGGCCGACCTCGAAGAGCCGGACGGCTTGCTTTGGCTGGTTGAACGACTGGCTGAAGACCCGGCCGAAGAAGTCCGCGCTGAAGCGGCGCGTTTGCTGGAGGCCTGGGAAGATGAACCGGTGGTTGAAGCGCTGTGCCAGGCGCTGACGGATCCGTCGCCTGCGGTGCAGGCTGCTGCGGCGCAGAGCCTGAGCCTGCTCAAGACCGAAGCGGCGGGGAGGGTGATTCTGCCGTGGACTGCTCATGCCGAAACCAGCGTGCGGATTGCCGCGTTCCGGGCCTTGCGCGAGTTGCGTTTCCCCGGCGCTGCATCCGCCGCCATTCAAGCGTTGAGCGATGCCGACGCCAGCGTGCGCCGCGAAGCCGTTGGCGTGCTCGGCTGGCTCAAGCAACTCGACGCGCTGCCAGCCTTGGCCCGATTGGCAAGCGCAGATCCTGATACCGAAGTGCGCCGCGCCGCCACCGGCGCCCTGGGCCTGGCGAGTGGCGCAGATGTGCTGCCGGCCTTGCGTCAGGCCTTGCAGGATGACGCCTGGCAAGTACGCGAAGAAGCCGCGACCACACTCGGCAAGGTCGGCCACACCGACGCGGGCCCGGCCTTGATCGAAGC
This sequence comes from Pseudomonas sp. 91RF, assembly GCF_003576265.1. Lineage (NCBI taxonomy): Bacteria > Pseudomonadati > Pseudomonadota > Gammaproteobacteria > Pseudomonadales > Pseudomonadaceae > Pseudomonas > Pseudomonas sp. 91RF. The sequence continues at coordinate 35,684 of NZ_QWFC01000045.1, read as the reverse complement.
CTTGGGCGACGACTACTGGCAGGTTCGCCTGCGCGCGACGCGCAGCCTCGGGCGCCTCAAGTACGTCGCAGCCCTTGATGCCCTGATCGACACCCTCGGCCATCGCATCAGCAACCTGCGCAAGGAAGCGGCGCTGGCGCTGGGCGAGTTGAACGATCGCGGCGCCGTGGCGGCATTGCAGGCCGCGCAGGACGACGGCGACCCGGAAGTGCGCAAAGCCGTGCGGATCGCCTTGAGTCAGTTGCAATGAGTCCGCTGGCGATCGGCAATTCCCAAAGTGAACACCGCTTGCGGCTTAGCTGGCCGGATGGCCGCGAGCAATTGCTCGACCATGCCGAACTGCGCCGCCAGTGCCCGTGCTCGCAGTGCCGGGCGTTTCGCCTGCGGGGCTCGGCGCCGCTGGTGGATGATCGGGTTCGTGTAATCGAACTCAATTCCCAGGGCTACGGATTGCAACTGGTGTTCAGCGATGGGCATCAACGCGGGATCTACCCGTGGCAGTACCTGGCGCAGCTCACTGCCTGAATTCACCACAAAACCAAAATGTGGGAGCCAGCCTGCTGGCGATAGCGGCGTGTCAGGCGACACAAAAGCTGAAAGTCAGCCCTCAATCGCCAGCAGGCTGGCTCCCACAGGAGATTTTCGGTGGGTCAGAAAGACTTGCTGACACTGGCCACAACCGTCGCCGTGCACACATCCTTGAAGCCCCAGTTGCTCAGGCACTGATTCTGCGAAAGGTCGGTGTCGATGTAACTCAGGCCCAACATCACGCCGGCCAGGTTGTGGGTCAGTTTGATTTCCCACTCCCGGTAGGATTCTTCGGCATGTCCGGACGCCGAGTACATATGCGGGTCCTTGAAGTCCATGTTGCCGTAGCGCAGCTTCAGTCCGGAATCGAACGGCAATTCGGTTTCGTAACCGATGTAGCTGTAGAGCGAACTCTGTTTGCTGTCGATGCCCGGCGCGTCACTGGAGTAATACGCCGCGAGTTTCACCCCGTAGACGCCGAGAATCCCGTAGACCTCGGTCTGATTGAACTGGCTTTCCTTGGGGTAGACGTAGCGAATGGTGCCGAGATCCAGGCTCACATCCTCGGTGGCCTGCCACCGCCAGCCGGCGTAATAATCGACTTCCTGACGGGTTTTCAGGCCACCGCCGAAATCGACGTTCGAACTCCACGCGCCGAGGTACAGACCGCTGCTGTGGGCCAGGGTCAAACCGGCCTGTACCGCCGGATCGTTCTGGGTCTGGGAGATGCCGCGAGTGCGGTAGTCGCTGGCCAGGGTCAGGTCGACCAGCACCGCGAAATCATCGTTCAGGGGGATCGCGTGGCTGCTCAAGGGCAGCAGGCTCAAGGAAGTGAGGGCGAGCAGGGGCATGGCTTTCATGTGAAGTCCCGATGTTGTGATTGTTATGGGGCGCGGAGACCTGTGGGAGCTAGCCTGCTAGCGATTGCGGTGAGTCAGACGACATATGAGTTGAATGTCAGACCGCAATCGCCAGCAGGCTGGCTCCCACAAGGAAGCGGTGTTGCTAGAGGGTTGGTGCGTAGACCTGACGACCACCGAACCAGGTCTGCAGCACCTTCGTGTCATGCAGGGCCTTGTCGTCGACGCTGAACACGTCGCGATCGAGCACGATAAAGTCGGCCTGTTTGCCGGGGCTCAGCGAGCCGATCTGTTGCTCCAGACCGATGGTCCGCGCGGCGTTGACGGTGTAGGCGTAGAACATGGTTTCGCGGTCCAGGCGTTCGTCGGCATTGAGCACGCCCAGTGGCCCGGTGCGGGTGATGGCCTGGGCGATGGCGTTGAACGGGTTCGGCGAGGACACCGGCCAGTCGCTGGCGCCGGCAATCGTCGCGCCCTGCTTGAGCAGCGAGTGCGCCGGGTATTGATAGCGAAAGGCGAGGGCGCTGACGTAAGGCTTGATCATGTCGGTGGTGTAGTCGTCGGCGCTGGCCCACAGCAGTTGCATCGAGGCAATCACGTTCAGCGGCTTGAAGCGGGCGAACTCCTTCGGATTGACCATTTGCAGGTGGGTGATCGAGTGCGTCACGCCGCTCTGCCGATCCTTGCGCGCCTGGGCGATACCGTTGAGGGATTCGCGTACCGCGCGGTCACCGATGGCGTGGATGTGCACCAGCCAGCCGCGCTGGTCGATGGCGCTGACCAGTTCGCCGAAGTGCTGCGGGTCGATCAGCAACTCACCCTGTTTGTGCGAGTTGCTGTAGGGATCGATCATCGCCGCGCTCTGGGCCGGGTATTCGATCACGCCGTCGGCGAAGATCTTGATTCCCGGCAGCGTCAGATTGGGGATGCCCTGGAACTGCTGGCGAACCTTGTCGAGGGTGTCGAGATCGGCCGGGACGCTTTTCGGATTGGCCACCAGCAGCGCAGCAACGTGAGCGGTCATGCCACCGCTTTCCGACAGGGCCTTATAGGCCGGCAGCACGCCGACGGTTTTCTCGGTGGGCTTGAGGGCGAACACCGGTTCGCCCGGTGCGGCGTTGGCGGCGGGGTCCATCCATGCTGTGATGCCGAGGCTGTTGTTGAAACGCACCGCCGATTGCGCCGCCTTGAGCATGTCGGCCGGGCTCGGTACCGGCATTTTCGAGGCGACGCGATCCCAGCCGGCATCGACCACAAAGCCGTTCGGTTCACCGCTGGCCAGTTTGCCGATGGTGTCTTTTTCCGCGTCTGGAAGGGTTTTCAGCAACGCGGCGTCGATGCCCGCACGTTTGAGCATCACGTTGTTGGCCCATGCGGTGTGGTGATCGCTGCCGGTGAACACCACCGGCACGTCGGCCCATTCGCCGTGGTTGAAGATCTTGCCCAAGGCTTCAGCCTTGGCCCAGTACGCCGAACTCATGCCGGCCACGCTCAACACATCGCCATGCCGGGCCTTGCCGTCGTCACGCCAGGCGCGCAGGCGTTTTTCCAGCTCGTCGAGTTCGACCACCTCGTCTTCCATGTTGGCCGAGACCATCTCCAGTCCGCCAAAAATCGCGTGGGAATGGCTGTCGATCAAGCCGGGCATCATGGCCTTGCCTTGAAGGTCGATCACTTGGGTGCCGGGTGCGATCAAGGTTTTGATCTGTGCATCGGTGCCGACTTTCAGCACCTTGCCGTTCTCCACGGCCAGCGCCTGAACCTGCGGTTGAGCGCGGTCGGCGGTGAAAATCCTGCCGTTGAGCAGCACCAGATCGGTGGCGGCCATGGCTTCCATCGAGGCAAAACTCACAGCGGCGATCAACAGGTTTTTGCTGAAAAGCGGGATGAATCTTTTCATTGAACATTTCCTTGTTATTGCGTCTGATGGCCAGATTAGTGGCTGCCAACGCCCGACAGAACGCCTCCCTCACGAAAAACGTTTTTGCCTGAATGGAAAAAGCATGGACAAGCTGGGTGCACTGAAAATGTTCGTGGTCACCGCGCAGCTCGGCAGTTTCAGCCGCGCTGCCGAGCAACTGGGCAAGACCCCGTCGGCCCTGACCAAAGCGGTGAATCATCTGGAATCCGAACTCGGCGCGAGGCTGTTCGAACGCAGCACGCGGCGGATCCTGCTGACGGAAATCGGCCGGCTCTATCTGGAAACCGCACGTCAGGTGCTGCAACGGCTGGACGAGGCCGGCGAGGAAATCGAGCAGTTGCAGCACGGCCTGCGCGGCAGCCTGAAAATCACCGCGCCGCTGGCTTACGGCCGGGCGTTTCTCGATCAGGTGTGCGACGGCTTTTTGCAGCAATACCCGCAGATCAGCCTGCAAGTGGATTTGTGCGACGAATTCGTCAATCTGCTGGAAAGCGGCTACGACCTGGCATTGCGCGAAGGCCATGACGACTTGCCGGGGCTGATTGCCCGGGTGGTCGGCAGCAATCGTCTGGCGCTGTGCGGCAGCCCCGGATACCTGGCGCGCAAGGGCTTGCCGGTCACGCCGCAGACCCTCGATCAGCATGAATGGCTGTTGTATCGGCATCCGTTGCTCAGTCGCGAATTCTGGTGGGCCGAGCGCGACGGCCAACGCCTGAGTCTGGCGCAACCGGCGGCGCCGCTGTTGCGCAGCGACAATTACGATTTGCTGCTGGCCAGCGCTTTGGCCGGGCGCGGCTTGCTGCACACGCCGCTGTGGAGCGCCGCCCCGTATATTGCGGACGGGCGACTGGTGCGGGTCATGGCTGATTACGACATAGACCCGGACAGTTTCGGCCCGCACATTCTGGCGGTGTACCCGAGCCATCGACGGGCGACGGCCAAGGTTGTGGCGTTTATTGACTACATCGCAGGGTTTCTCGCCGAACGCGGTTTGAACTGACAGCTGCATTCCCACGCAGAGCGTGGGAAGGATCAGTCACAGGATTTGAGCTGACTGGCGGTGCTTGTCAGGAAATTCCCACAAGAGTACAAATGTACTCCATGACGACTCTGACTCCCCGCCGTACCGCCATCCTGACCTTTATCCGCGAACGCATCGCCGAACACGGTCAGCCCCCAAGCCTCGCTGAAATCAGCGAGGCTTTTGGTTTTGCCTCCCGCAGCGTGGCGCGCAAGCATGTGCTGGCGCTCACCGAAGCCGGATTCATTGAGGTCAATCCGCATCAGGCCCGGGGCATTCGCCTGCTCGGGCAGCCGCCGCGACCGGAACTGCTCGACGTGCCGGTGCTCGGCCGGGTGGCTGCCGGTGCGCCCATCGGCGCCGATGCCGATATCCACAATCGGCTGATGCTCGATCCCGCACTGTTCTCCCGCACGCCCGACTACATGTTGCGGGTGCAGGGCGATTCAATGATCGAGGACGGCATTCTCGACGGCGATCTGGTCGGCGTACGACGCAACCCCGAGGCGCTCAACGGCCAGATCGTGGTGGCGCGGCTCGACGGTGAAGTCACCATCAAACGCTTCGAGCGGGTCGGCGATGAGGTTCGCCTGTTGCCGCGCAACCCGGCGTACCAGCCGATTGTGGTGCGTGACGATCAGGACCTGGCCATCGAAGGCGTGTTCTGCGGGCTGGTGAGGCAAGGCTGATGGGTGCCGTCGTTGCGCTGGATACGCTGTTCAATGGTGGCCAGGTCTGGAAGGGCCGGCCTGCGCCACCGGCCGCCAGCCCGCAACCCACCGGGCACGCCGCGCTGGACGCAGCCTTGCCCAGTGGCGGCTGGCCGGAGGCGGCGCTGAGCGAAATCCTTCTGGCCGGGCCCGGGGTCGGCGAACTGCAACTGGTGTGGCCGACGTTGGCGCGGCTGTCGGCGGCGGGGGAGCGCATCGTGCTGGTGGCGCCGCCGTTCGTGCCGTACCCGCAGGCGTGGGCCAATGCCGGGGTCGATCTGCGCCAGTTGTCGGTGATCCAGGCCAGTGAGCGTGATGCCTTGTGGGCGGCGGAACAATGCCTGCGCTCGGGCAGTTGTGGCGCGGTGCTGTGCTGGCCGCACAAGGCCGATGACCGTGCCTTGCGCCGTTTGCAGGTGGCGGCGGAAACCGGCCAGACCCTGGCGTTCGCGTGGCGACCCTTGAGCGAAGCGGTCAACCCGTCGCCGGCCGCGCTGCGCATTGCCATCGATGCGCGGCCGGCGCAATTGCGCGTACTCAAATGCCGGGGCGGACTGGCGCGTACTACGCCGATTGCCTTTGCCGTGGGGCACTGAGGTCGCCATGCGCTGGGTCTGTATTCTGTTCCCGCAGTTGGCCCTCGACGCCGTGCTGCGTCAGCGTCCCGATCCCGAGCAGCCGTTGGCGCTGCTCAGCGGCCCGGCCCAGCGCCGGGTGTTGCAAGCAGTCAATTCGGCGGCGCGGGCGCTGGGCTTGCGTCCGGGGCAGTCGATGACCGCCGCGCAGGCAATGAGCAAAGGGTTCGCCACCGTCGATTACGACGCGGCGGAGGTCGAGCACTGGCAGCAGTTTCTTGCCGCCTGGGCCTATCGTTTCAGCGCCCAGGTCAGCGTGCATTACCCGCGCACCGTGGTGTTCGAGATCGAATCGAGCCTCGGGCTGTTCGGTTCCTGGGCGCAGTTCGAGGCGCGATTACGCACCGAGCTGACGGAGCTGGGCTTTCGGCACCGCATCGTCGCTGCCCCCAACCCGGTGGCGGCGCGGGTGTTGGCCAACGCCTATGACGGACTGGTGGTGCCGGATGGTGAAGCCTTGCGTCATCACCTCGGGCAACTGCCGGTCGACCGTGTCGGGCTTGATCCGGGTGTGGCCACGGCGCTGTCGCGCATGGGCCTGCGCCACCTCCATCAGGTGCAGAGCCTGCCGCGTCAGGCCCTGGCCCGGCGTTTCGAGGCGCCGATGCTCAAACATCTGGACACGCTGTTCGGCGCACGGCCGCTGGCGCTGGCGTTCTACCTGCCGCCGGATCGCTTCGATGTGCGCATCGAACTCAACTTCGACGTGCAGTCCCATCAGGCGCTGCTGTTCCCGTTGCGCCGCCTGACGTCTGATCTGTCGGCGTTCTTGTGCGGGCGCGACAGTGGCGTGCAGCGCTTCGATCTGCATCTGGAGCATGCAGGGTTGCCGGACACATTGATCAAGGTCGGCCTGCTCAGCGCCGAGCGCGACCCGGCGATGCTCTTCGAGCTGGCCCGTGGCCGGCTGGAGCAGGTGCAGGTCGAAGCCCCGGTGCGCGGTTTTCGTCTGCGGGCCGAGGATCTGCCGAGTTTCGTGCCGCAGTTTCAGGAACTGTTCGATGATCGTCCGCAACAGACCTTGCCCTGGGAGCAACTGCGTGAACGCTTGCGTGCGCGACTGGGGGATGACGCGGTACAGGGCCTGCGCTTCCAGGCCGATCATCGCCCTGAGTGCGCGTGGCAGAACGCCGATGACAAGCAGCCTTGTGCTGCGTTGCCGGGCGTGCAGCGTCCGGGCTGGTTGCTGGGTGAGCCGCAGTCCGTGCCCGAAGGTTCGGCGCGCATCCTCATGGGGCCGGAACGCATCGAGTCCGGCTGGTGGGACGGTGACGACGTGCGCCGCGACTATTACCTGATCCAGAACCGCGCCGGCCAGCAAGGCTGGGCGTACCGGGCAGTGGGTGAGGGCGGCCCATTGTGGCTGCAGGGCTGGTTCGCATGAACGAGGGTTATGCCGAGCTGCACTGCCTGTCGAATTTCAGTTTTCAGCGCGGCGCGTCCAGTGCGCTGGAGCTGTTCCAGCGGGCGAAAAAGCACGGCTATCAGGCGCTGGCGATCACCGATGAGTGCACTCTCGCCGGGATCGTCCGTGCCTGGCAGGCGGCGAAGTCCGTAGAGCTGCCGCTGATCATCGGCAGCGAGATCCGTATCGAGAACGGCCCGAAACTGGTGTTGCTGGTAGAAAACATCGAGGGTTATCAGGCGTTGTGCGGCTTGATCACCCAGGCTCGACGGCGAACCCAGAAAGGTCAGTATCAAATACTGCGCGAAGATTTCAGTGAACCGCTGCCGGGGTTGCTGGTGCTGTGGGCGCCGGATACGGTCGATGACGTACAAGAGGGCCGTTGGCTGAAACAGACCTTCGGCGAACGCCTGTGGCTGGCGGTGCAGTTGCATCGCGGGCAGAACGATCAGCAACGACTGGCCGCACTGCTGAGTCTGGCGGATGAACTGCAGATTCCGGCCGTGGCCAGCGGCGATGTGCACATGCACGCCCGTGGTCGCCGGGCCTTGCAGGACACCATGACCGCGATCCGTCATCACGTCCCGGTGGCCGAAGCCGGGTTGCGCCTGCACCCCAATGGCGAGCGGCATTTGCGCAGCCTCGATGTGTTGAGCGAGTTGTATCCGCAGATCTTGCTGGAAGAGTCCGTGAAGCTGGCCCGGCGCTGCACGTTCGACCTTGGCCAGTTGCGTTATCAATATCCGAAAGAACTGGTGCCCGAGGAACACGACGCCAGTTCCTGGCTGCGGCATCTGACTGAACAAGGCATCGCCTGGCGCTGGCCGAAAGGCGCACAGCCCAAGGTGCTCAAACAGATCGACGATGAGCTGGAGCTGATCGCCGAACTCGGCTACGAAAGCTACTTCCTCACCGTGCACGATGTGGTGCGCTACGCCCGGGAGCAGAAAATCCTCTGTCAGGGGCGCGGGTCGGCGGCCAACTCGGCGGTGTGTTTTGCCTTGGGCATCACCGAGATCGACCCGGATCACACCACGTTGCTGTTCGAGCGTTTCATGTCGAGAGAGCGCAACGAGCCGCCGGACATCGACGTGGATTTCGAGCACGAGCGCCGGGAGGAAGTCCTGCAATACGTGTTTCGTCGTTATGGCCGCCGTCGTGCGGCGCTGACGGCGGTGGTCAGCACCTATCACGCTGCCGGTGCGGTGCGCGATGTGGCCAAGGCGCTGGGCTTGCCACCGGACCAGATCAACGCGCTGGCCGACTGCTGCGGCCACTGGAGCGATGAAACGCCGCCCGTGGAGCGCCTGCGCGAAAACGGCTTCGACCCGGACAGCCCGATCCTGCACCGGGTGCTGAGCCTGACCGGGCAACTGATCGGCTTCCCCCGGCACCTGTCGCAGCACCCCGGCGGTTTCGTGATTTCCGAGCAGCCGCTGGACACTCTGGTGCCGGTGGAAAATGCCGCCATGGCTGACCGCACCATCATCCAGTGGGACAAGGACGACCTCGATGCGGTCGGGCTGCTCAAGGTGGATATCCTCGCCCTCGGTATGCTCAGTGCGATTCGCCGCTGTTTCGACCTGCTGCGCCGTCATCGCAACCAGGATCTGAGCCTGGCTACCATCCCGGCTGACGATCGCCCGACCTACGACATGATCAGTCGCGCAGACACCATCGGCGTGTTCCAGATCGAGTCCCGGGCGCAGATGTCGATGCTGCCGCGCCTGCGCCCACAGAACTTCTACGATCTGGTGATCGAGGTGGCCATCGTCCGGCCGGGGCCGATCCAGGGCGGGATGGTCCATCCGTACCTGCGCCGCCGGAACAAGGAAGAAAAGGAAACCTATCCGTCGCCGGAGCTGGAAGTGGTGCTCAAGCGCACCCTCGGCGTGCCGCTGTTTCAGGAGCAGGTGATGCAGATCGCCATCGTCGCGGCCGACTACAGCCCCGGGGAGGCCGACCAGTTGCGGCGCTCCATGGCGGCGTGGAAGCGCCATGGCGGGCTGGAACCGCACAAGGAACGGCTGGCCGCCGGCATGAAGAAAAACGGCTACAGCCCGGAATTTGCCGCGCAGATCTTCGAGCAGATCAAAGGCTTCGGCAGTTACGGTTTTCCCGAGTCCCATGCCGCCAGTTTTGCCTTGCTGACCTATGCCAGTTGTTGGCTCAAGTGCCACGAACCGTCGGCGTTCGCCTGTGCGCTGATCAACAGTTGGCCGATGGGTTTCTACAGCCCGGATCAGATTCTTCAGGACGCGCGCCGGCATCATTTGCAGATTCGCCCGGTGGACGTACGCGCCAGCGACTGGGATTGCAGCCTGGAGCCGATCACCGGCGAGCAACCGGCGATTCGCATGGGCCTGCGCATGATCAAGGGCTTTCGCGAGGACGATGCGCGGAACATTGAAAAGGCTCGGGCGAGGGGCGCGTTTGCCGATGTCGCCGATCTGGGCGAACGGGCCGGGCTCGACAGTCGGGCTCAGGCGTTGCTGGCAGATGCCGGGGCGTTACGTGGGCTGGCCGGTCACCGCCATCGGGCGCGCTGGGAAGTGGCCGGGGTGCAGAAGCAGCTCGGGTTGTTTGCCGGGTTGCCGAGTCAGGAGGCGCCCGATGTGCGGCTGCCCACACCGAGTGTCAGCGAGGACCTGTTCACCGACTACGCCACGTTGGGCACCACGCTGGGACCGCACCCGCTGACGTTGTTGCGCGACGAGTTGCGGGCGCGGCGCTGTCGCAGCTCCCGGGAGTTGCTGGAAGTCGAGCACGGGCGACCGGTCAGCGTGGCGGGGCTGGTGACCGGCCGCCAGCGCCCGGCAACTGCCAGCGGCGTGACCTTCGTGACCCTGGAAGACGAGTTCGGCAACGTCAACGTGGTGGTCTGGCGCGATCTGGCCGAGCGTCAGCGCCAGGTGCTGGTCGGCTCGCAACTGCTCAAGGTCGATGGCCGCTGGGAGCGCGAAGGCGAGGTGCGGCATCTGATTGCCGGACGCTTGAGCGATCTCAGCCCGTTGCTCAACGGGATTCGGGTGCAAAGCCGCGATTTCCACTGACAACCTCTGAACCTGTGGGAGCGAGCCTGCTCGCGATGGCGTCCAGACAGCCGATAATTATTTCGTCTGATGCATCGCTATCGCGAGCAGGCTCGCTCCCACAGGATTTTGTGTCTGACATTTAGCCAATTCACTGGCGTCAAAAAAACCTGTCCTCACTGATGGCACTTTGGCATAATGCCGGCCCTTTCCCGATCCCCCACGATTTTTGCCGTGCCGGGACACATCATTTTTCAGAAGGAATGCACAGTGAGAATGATCTCCCGGATGTTGGTCTCGGGCGTTGCGATTGCCGTCCTCGGCACCCTGGCCGGCTCGCTTTCCGGTTGCGCCACCGAAAGCTCCCGCGCATTGCCGGTGGCCAAGGTGGAAAGCGCCACTCAAGCCTGGACCGGTGTCCGTATCCCGATGGCCGTGGGCAAATTCGACAACCGTTCGAGCTACATGCGCGGGATCTTCTCCGACGGCGTCGACCGTCTCGGCGGTCAGGCCAAGACCATCCTGATCACTCATCTGCAGCAGACCAACCGCTTCTCCGTGCTCGACCGCGATAACATGGGCGAGATCCAGCAGGAAGCGGCGATCAAGGGTCAGGCCCAGCGTCTGAAAGGCGCCGATTACGTGGTCACCGGTGACGTTACCGAGTTCGGCCGCAAAGAGACCGGCGATCATCAGCTGTTCGGCATTCTCGGCCGTGGCAAGACTCAGGTGGCCTACGCCAAGGTCAACCTGAACATCGTCAACATCAGCACTTCCGAAGTGGTGTATTCGACCCAGGGCGCCGGCGAATACGCCTTGTCCAATCGCGAAATCATCGGCTTCGGCGGCACTGCTGCCTACGACTCCACCCTCAACGGCAAAGTCCTCGATCTGGCCATGCGCGAGGCGATCAATCGCCTGGTCGATGGCATGAACGCCGGCGCCTGGAAACCGGGCAACTGATAGACGCCCATCGCAAGGAGCAACACACCATGAATCTGTCCCTGTCCCGGTCGCTGATGGCCCTGACCGCCAGCGCCTTGCTGGCCGGTTGCAGCAGCCCGCAAACCCTGTACCAGTGGGAAGGCTACCAGCCACAAGTCTACGAATACTTCAAAAGCGAAACGCCGAAAGAGGCCCAGGCCGAAGCGCTGGAAGCCGATCTGCAAAAAATCCGCGCCAGTGGCAAGCCTGTACCGCCGGGTTACCACGCACACCTCGGTCTGCTGTACCTGAGCATGGGCAAGGACGATCAGATGGTGCAGCAGCTGCGCACCGAGAAGACCCTGTTCCCCGAGTCCGGCACCTACATGGACTTCTTGCTCAAGAACGCCAAGACCGGAGACGCCAAATGATCTCGCGTGCCTTGAAACTGCTGGCCGCCGGCCTGGCGCTGACCGTCCTCGGTGGCTGCGTCGCACCGAAGACCGTGGACTATTCGGCGTACAAGCAAGCACGTCCGAAGTCCATTCTGGTGCTGCCGCCGCTGAACACCTCGCCGGACGTCAAGGCGTCCTACAGCCTGTTGTCGCAAGTGACGTTCCCGCTGGCCGAGGCCGGCTACTACGTGCTGCCGATTACCCTGGTCGACGAAACGTTCCGCCAGAACGGCCTGACCACGCCGGATGACATCCATCAGGCGCCGGTCAACAAACTGCACGAGATCTTCGGTGCCGACGCGGCGCTGTACATCACCGTCAGCGAGTACGGCACGCGCTACATGGTGATCAGCAGCGAAACCGCCGTCACCGCAAGCGCCAAACTGGTGGACCTGAAAACCGGCGCCACCCTGTGGACCGGTGCAGCCCGGGCGTCGAGCGAAGAGGGCGGCAACAACAGTGGCGGCGGCCTGATCGGCGCGCTGATCACCGCTGCGGTAAAACAGATCGTCAACAGCTCCACCGATGCCGGCTACCCGATTGCCGGTGTGGCCAGCAATCGTCTGCTGTCGGCCGGTCATCCGGCAGGCCTGCTGTACGGGCCACGGTCGCCGAAGTACGGCACTGACTGATCGACCTGTCACGGCGGCCCACCTCGGTGGGCCGTTTTTTTATTTGCCAGGCCAGAACCGTTCGCCACCCCCCGGTGCCTCCGTCCACGCTTGCAACGAGCGGGTCGGCAGATCGAAGTAATCCCGGGTCCGCGCATAACCATGGCCGCCCATGCGCCCGATCGCATCCAGCCCCAGTTGATCGATGTACAGGGTTTTCGGGTCGATCAACTCGTCGCGCACATGCGCCATCAACACCTCGCCAAAAATGATTTCCCGCGACTGGCCGATGTTCAGCGCCATCATCCGCCGACATTCCAGCGCCACCGGTGCTTCGCCGATTCGCGGGCATTTGACCGAAGTGCCGGGGATCGCCGTCAGGCCGGCAGCCGTCAACTCATCGAAGCCCGGCGCGAAGGGCACGGCGCAGACGTTCATGGCTTCCACCAGTGCATCGTTGACGATGTTGACGGTGAATTCCTGGTTCATCTGGATATTGCGTGTGGTGTCCTTGGGGCTCTGGTCGCCGTAGTTCTCGACACCGAGCGCGAGAATGGGCGGGTCCGCCGACAGTGCATTGAAGAAGCTGAACGGCGCCGCGTTGACCCGGCCTTCGCCGTCGATGGTGGTGACCAGGGCAATCGGGCGCGGCACCACGCTGCCGATCAGAATCTTGTATTTTTCCCGTGGGCTCAGTTGGCTGAAGTCGAAGCTGTGCATGGCAGTGTTCTCTAAAGAAGTGGATCGATGGCGCTCAACGGCGCTTCGGCGCTGTAGTCGTCGGCGAACGGAATGGCCGGCTGGAACAGGGTTTTCCAGTCCGATCGGCCAAAGGCCCGGTCGCTGTGGCTGCGCATCAGCTTTTCGTATTGGCGTTGCGCCTGGCGTTGCAGAGTGGGGTAATCGACGCCGTTGACCTGACCGTCGTGCATCACGCAGCGACCGTCGATGTAGCTGGCAATGCAGTCGTCGCCGCGTCCGGCCAGCAGCAGGTTTTTCAGTGGATCGAACAGCGGGCCCAGATGCAGACCGCGCAGGCTGAATACGGTGATGTCGGCCTTGGCCCCCGGTGCCAGGCGACCGAGGTCGTCACGGCCCACCGCCTTGGCGCCGCCGAGTGTCGCGGCGTTATACAGGTCGAGGCTGCTGGTCAGCGCCGGCCCGCCCTCCATCAATCGGGCGATGTTTAAACCGTGGCGCATGTTGGCCAGCAAGTCCGCCGGCCAGGTGTCGGTGCCGAGGGCGAAGTTGATGCCCTTGGCGCGATAGCGGCCAAACGAATTCAGAGCCTCGCCATCGCGGGCGAACACCAGCGGGCAGTGCACCAGACTCGCGCCACCGTCGATGACCCGTTGCAGATCGTCATCCCCTGAGGTGTAGATGCCGTGGGGCAACAGGCTGCGCGGGCTGAGCAGGTCGAGTTGCTGCAACCAGCCCAGAGGCGAAGTGCCGCGCAATTGCTCGACCATCGCCACTTCGCCGGGTGCCTGGCAGCAATGCAGACGCATCGGTGCATTCAGTTCGCGGCTCAGGGCGGACGTGCGCTGAAGCAACGCCGGGGTGCAGGTCTGGATGCGATCCGGTAGCAGCGCACCACGAATCAACCCGGCGTGCGCGCCATCGAAATCCTTGAAAAACCGTTCGGCCGCGTCGAGCCCGGCCAGACCCCGGGCCTCATCCCAGTGATGGGCGAGGCTGCCGTCGGCGCGCCAGTAACTCATGCCGCTCATGTAGCAGGGGCCGAGATAGGTGCGCAGCCCCAGGTTGCCCGCCACGTCGGCGACGGCGGCGAACTCGTCGTAGGTCTCCGCCCATTCGCGGTAGTACATCGAGGTGATAGGCATCGTCGTGGTGATGCCGTTGCGGATCAGCTGGGTGAAGGCGTAGCGGTATTTGAAGAGCTCTTCTTCCGGGCTGAACGACTCACGCGGGCCGGCCGCCAGATACTCTGCCGACCACATCCGGCCCATGGCGCGTTCATCGCCATTGTCCAGGGTCAGTACTGTGGAATCGAGATCACCGAGGGCATCCAGGTCAATGAAACCGGGGCCGATCAACGCATTGCCGTAATCGATCCACTGATCCACCGGCCCTTGGTAACCGCGCCCGACAAACTCGATGCGTGAGCCGGCAAACACCACCTCGCCGTCACGCCACAGCACATGTTGCGTGCCGTCGAAACCGACCACGCATCCGGCCTTCAGGCCGATCCGTTTCACAGACGGCTGCCCAGCAAACGACCGCCGCTGGCGATCAGTTCGCCACCGCGATAGACCTGACGCGCCGGTCGCGCGACCACAGCTTCACCGAGGGTTTCGACCGGCATCAGCAGAAAATCCGCAGGCTTGCCGATGGCGAAACCGTAATCCCCGATCCCCAATGCACGGGCACCATTGGTCGTCGCCGCTTCGAACGCCGCCGCCAGTTCATCGTCCTTGCCCAGGTCGAAACGGAACGCCAGCAACATCGCCCGTTCCAGCATGTCGCCGTTGCCCATCGGCGACCACGCATCGCGGATGCCGTCGGAGCCGAGGCACACGTTGACGCCAGTCTCGCGCAGCGACAGAAATGGCGGCACCGCGCAGTCCGCCGGCGCCGAACTCATCAGCGAAATCCCCAGCGCCGCGAGGCGTTCGGCGACGGGTCTGACCTGGCTCCACGGCAGCATGCCGAGGCAATAGGCGTGGCTGATCATCACCCGGTTTTGCAGGTTGAAGCGCTCGGTGTAATCGGCGATCCGGGCAATCTGCCACAGGCCCAGTTCACCTTTGTCGTGCAGGTGGATGTCGACGCCACGCTGGAATTCGCCGGCCAGTTTGAATACGAAATCCAGTTGCGCAATCGGGTCGTTGTCGATGCCGCAAGGGTCGAGTCCGCCGACGTTCTCCACGCCCAGGGCCATGGCTTCGCGCATTAGCTCGGCGGTGCCGGGGCGGCTGATCAGGCCGGTTTGCGGGAAGACCACCAGTTGCAGGTCGATCAGATCGTTGTAGCGTTCGCGCAGTTGTTGCATGGCTTCGACGTGCCGCAGGCCGAATTCCGGGTCGATGTCGACATGGCAACGCAGGGTCAGCGAACCCCGGGCGATGCAGTTTTCCAGCAGCGCGCCGGCGCGTTCGGCAATCGGCGCCTTCACTTCGCGCAACACGCGGCGCTCGTTGCTGATGTAGTCCTTGAGCGTCGGGCCGGCGCTGTTCGGGCGCCAGGGTTGGCCGTACAAGGTCTTGTCGAGGTGGACGTGGCTTTCCACCAACGGGGCGGTGAGCAACTGGTTCTGGCCGTCGATGTCGGTGGCGGCCAACGGTGCGTTGGAGGCCGGGCGGCGTTGGGTGAACTTGCCGTTTTCGATCAGCAGGTCTTCGGCGGGGGCGCCGTAGGGGCGAATGTTTCTGAGCCAGCGGGGGTGGGACATTTCGTACCTCTGTTTCTATGTTGTCTGGGCGGGCCTATTCGCGAGCAGGCTCGCTCCCACATTGAAATGCGCTCACCTTGTGGGAGCGAGCCTGCTCGCGATGGACGCGACGCGGTCTCAAGTCAGGCGATCAGCCTTTGAGCTTCGACCAGATCCGATCCTGCAGCTCCCGCGCCTTGTTGCTGCATTCCTTCTCCGGCCGCAGGCGCGAGGCGTATTCCTCGGGCATGTTGATCGCGTCCATGACTTTCCATTTCGCATCCAGCAACTGATCGCTCTGAATGCCGTTGGCGTAAGCAATCGCGTTGGACACGGCCGCCGCGTTTTCCGGTTTCATCATCCAGTCGATGAAGATCTTCGCGTTGCCCGGATGCGGGGCGCTTTTCGGTACGGCGAAGTTGTCCTGGAACATCGCCACGCCTTCTTTCGGGTAAACGTACTTGATGGTGTTCTTCTGCAAGGTGGCGCGGGCCGTCGAGCCGTTCCAGTTCTGCATCATGATCACTTCGCCCGAGGCCATGCGGTCGACGGTGTTGTCGGAGCTGTACATCTTCAAAAACGGTTTCTGCTTTTGCAGCAGCTCGAGGATGCGCTTGGCGTCCTGCGGGTTTTCCGTGCATTCGTCGACATTCAGGTAATGGCTGGCGGCATTGATCACGCTGCTGGAGGTGTCGAGGGCGGCGAGCTGGCCTTGCAGTTCCTTGCGCGGTTCGAAGAACTCTTTCCACGAATCGTCGAGCTTGCCGCCCGGCACCCGGGCACTGTCATAGGAGAACCCGGTGGTGCCCCACAGGTACGGCGCCGAATATTTGCGGCCCGGATCGAAGCTCGGATCGCGGAACGGGCCTTTGACGTACTGGAAGTTGCTCAGGGTCGGGGTGTCGATTTCCAGCAGCAGGTCCTGTTTGATCAGCGTCTGCATGATCGACTGCGACGGCACGATCACGTCATACGCCGCGCCGCCGGCCTGCAACTTGGCGAGCAGGGTTTCGTTGCTGTCGTAGCCGTCCATGGTGACCTTGATCCCGGTCTCCTTTTCGAACTTGGCGAGCAGATCGACCGGGTAGTAATCGGTCCAGTTGTAGAAAAACAACTCCTTGGGCTCGGCGGCGTGGGCGCCGAACGCGGTGAAACAACTCAGGGCCAGACCGGATACTGCCAGACGCATGTTTTTGACTTTCATGAGCGCGCTCCAGGTTTATTGTTGTTTGCCGCGTTGGCCGAGCCAGAAGGCCAGCACCACGAGAACGATGGAAATCACCAGCATCAGCGTCGAGATCGCGTTGATCTCCGGTGTCACACCGGCCTTGATCGCCGAGAAGATGTACACCGGCAACGTGGTCGAGCCGGGGCCGGCGACGAAGAAGGTCATGATGAAATCGTCGAGGCTGACCACGAACGCCAGCACCGAGCCGGACAGCACTGCAGGCCACAACAACGGCAAGGTGACGCGGCGAAATACTTGCCACGGGTTGGCGTACAGGTCGTTGGCGGCTTCCAGCAGGCTCTTGTCCAGATCGTTGAGCCGTGCGCGGATCGGCAGGTAGGCGAACGGAATGCAGAAGCCGATGTGTGCAACGATCACCGTTATCAGCCCGAGCTTGATCCCCAGCGCCATGAACAGCAGCAGGGTGGCCACGGCGGTGACGATCTCCGGCAGGATCAGCGGCAGGTTGATCCCGCCCTCGACCATTTTCTGTCCGTAGAACGGCCGGTACGTCGCCAGTGCCGCCAGCAGCGCAATCGCCGTGGCGCACACGGTGGCGATGGTCGCGACGATGATCGAATTCAGCGCCGCCGTCTGGATCGACGGGTTGGCCAGGATTCGCCCGTACCAGGCGAGCGAGAACTCGGTCCACACCGTCGCCGAGCGGTTGGCGTTGAAGCTGTAGACGATCAACACCAGGATCGGCACGTACAGATAGGCGAGGATCAGCAGGCTGACTTCCCGGGTGGCCGGGAGTTTTTTCAGGTGCAGAGAGATCATGCTTTCGCTCCCCGGTTCAGGGTTTTCGCCGCACTGCGGCTGTAGAGGGCGTAGAGCACCAGGGACAACAGCAGAATCCCCAGCAGCAGGAACGACAGCGAGCTGCCCAGCGGCCAGTTGCGCGCGGTGCCGAATTGCTGCTGGATCAGGTTGCCGATCATCAGGGTCTTGCCGCCGCCAAGGATCGCCGGGGTGATGAAGGCGCCGAGGCTCGGCACGAACACCAGCAACGCACCGGCAATCACCCCGGGCATCGACAGCGGCAGGATGATCCGCCGCAGCGCGTGCCAGCGGTTGGCGCCCAGGTCATAGGCGGCTTCCACCAGACGCCAGTCGAGTTTTTCCAGGGTCGAGTAGATCGGCAGAATCATGAACGGCAGGAAGCTGTAGACCAGACCGACGCTGACCGCGAAGTCGTTGTACAGCAGGGTGATGCCGCCGGCGCTCGGGAACAGCGCGTTGAGGCTCTGGGCAACCCAGCCCTGTTCGCGCAGGATGATCAGCCACGCGTAGTTGCGGATCAGCAGGTTGGTCCAGAACGGAATGGTGATGAGCAACACCATCAGATTGCGTCGACGCGGGGTCAGGCTCGACATCCACAACGCCACCGGAAAGCCGAACAGCAAGCACAACAGCGTGGTGCCGCCGGCCTGGAACACTGAGCGCAACAGCGCCTGGGCGTAGACCCAGTTCAGCTCCAGTTCGCCGTCGAAACCTTCCTGGAAAAACAGCTGCACGTAACTCTGCAGTTGCCATTGGGCCTGCCAGTCGACGCCGCCGTAGGTGTTGCGCGGCAGCAGGCTGATGTAACCCATGATCCCCAGCGGAATGGCGATCAGGGCGAGCAGGGTCAACACCACCGGGCTGAGCAACAGCGCGCGGTTGAGGGAGGGGGAAGTGCTGCTGACGCTCATCTCAGGCCTCCATCAACAGGCAGGCCTGGGGCGGCAGGTGCACCGCCACGGGCTCGCCGACCGAGCGACAAGCGCTCAGGCCTTCGTTGTTTTCCCGCAGCATGACTTTGATGTCGTTGTTCAAACGGCACTGGTACAGGGTCGCGGTGCCGACATACAGCACGGCCTCGATCACCCCGCGCAGATGATGGGGTTGATCTGCTGCGACCAGTTGCGAGCGCTCGGGACGAAACGCCAGTTGCACGCTGCTGCCATTGACGCCCTGAGGCGGGCAGGGGATTTCCACCGGCATGCCGTTGGGCACGAACAGGTTCTGGTTGTGCTCACCACGCTTGAGCTGGCCGGGGAGGAAATTGATGTCGCCGATGAACTGGGCGACGAACCGGTGCTGCGGACGTTCATAGATGTCGGTGGGTGTGCCGATCTGCAGGATCTTGCCGGCGGACATCACCGCAATCCGGTCGGACAGGGTCAGGGCTTCTTCCTGATCGTGGGTGACGAAAATGAAGGTGATTCCGGCTTCCTGCTGCACGCGCTTGAGTTCGACCTGCATTTCCTTGCGCAGCTTCAGGTCCAGCGCCGACAGCGGTTCATCCAGCAACAACACTTTCGGTTTTGGCGCCAGGGCCCGGGCCAGAGCCACGCGCTGTTGCTGGCCACCGGACAATTCCGCCGGTTTGCGCCCGGCCAGGTGCTCCATTTGCACCAGCGCGAGCATCTCGTCGACCCGTCCGGGGATCGTCTTGCGATCAAGACCCTGCATCTCGAGGCCGAAGGCGATATTCTGCGCGACACTCATGTGCGGAAACAGCGCGTAACTCTGGAACACTGTATTGACCCGGCGCTTGAACGGCGGCAGGTGATTGACCGTTTCGCCCGCCAGACGGATCTCGCCGTCGCTAACGTGTTCGAATCCGGCGATGGTGCGCAGCAAGGTGGTTTTGCCGCAGCCCGAGGGGCCGAGCAGGGTGAAGAACTCATTATCGGCGATGTTCACCGAGACATTGTCGAGGGCTGGCGCGAGGCCGGGATCGTCGGAGTACCGTTTGGAGACATTACGCACTTCAATTGCTATTGGTTGACCCATAATGGTGCAATCCTCTAATTATTGTATGCAATATATGAATGCAATTTAGAAATACCCGGATTAATCTGCTTGTGCAACCCCCATTTCCCTGGCTGAGTCTTTCGCCGGGTCGCGTTGCCAGCATCGAAGGAGCTTTCAAATGACCGAAAAGAAAACGGAAACCACGGTCGACCGCGTCTACCAAGGGGTTTACGAGGCGATCAGCAAGCGCTCGCTGCGTCCGGGAATGAAACTGGGTGAGGCGTCGCTGGCGGAATTGTTCAATGTCAGCCGCACGTCGGTTCGCGCGGCGCTCAAGCAGCTGGAGGCCGACGGACTGGTCACCACCGAGCCCAATAAAGGTGCGTCGGTGTCGCTGCCCAGCGATGAAGAGATCCGTTCGCTGTTCGAAACCCGGCGTCTGATCGAGATCGGCATCGTCACCGAGCTGTGCCGGCGCAAGGACTCCGCCGCGATGCAGGACCTGCGCGAGCATTTGCTGCTGGAAGATGAAGCCCATGCGGCCGGCGATCACGAGCGGCTGATTCACCTGCTCGGCGAGTTCCACCTCAAACTGGCCCGCAGCCTGAACAACCCGGTGCTGCTCGACTGGTTCCAGAAGCTGATTTCCCGCGCCTCGCTGTACGCCGCCGCGCTGGATGACGACAGCCACGAAGCCTGTCGCGACGATGAACACTTGCGATTGATCGAGTACATCGAGGCCGGTAACCAAAGCGCCGCCATCGAACTGACGTGCATGCATCTGGACGGCATCCAGAAGGCGATTCTCGACGTCGCTGCCAAGCTGAAAACCGGTTATCACCCGCTCAAGCACTTGATCGAGGTGTGAATTCCGGTCACCAGTGAAATCAGCTATACCTCTAATGAAACCATTGCCCCCCGCAAGGCTCGAAACAGACGGGCGTGACGTCACTGGGCGTAGCGACATATCGGACAAACCATAAGGCGTTGGATCAAACGATGCAGTTCTTATCCGATAGTCACGGGTGTGACGGCTGGCAGGGCGAAATGGCCGGGCGTATCCGTGCGTTCGACTGGAGCGGTACGGATCTGGGCCCCCTCGAAACCTGGCCGGCCAGCCTGTGCAGCACGGTGCAGTTGATGCTCGCCTCGCCGTTGCCGATGGTCATGCTCTGGGGCCATGCCGGTTACATGATCTACAACGACGCTTACTCGCGGTTCGCCGGCGGCCGGCACCCGTATCTGCTGGGTGTGCCGGTGGAACTGGGCTGGCCGGAAGTCGCCGACTTCAACCGGCATGTGGTCGACACGT
The DNA here is from genome assembly GCF_003576265.1 of Pseudomonas sp. 91RF. NCBI lineage: Bacteria > Pseudomonadati > Pseudomonadota > Gammaproteobacteria > Pseudomonadales > Pseudomonadaceae > Pseudomonas > Pseudomonas sp. 91RF. Next base: position 14,909 of record NZ_QWFC01000045.1, on the reverse strand, counting down.
GCCTGGCTGGCGGTACGCTGTCCTATCGCAACAAAGAACTGGTCCTGCTACGCGCCGGCGTTCCCGAAGATGTCTGGATGGACCTTTATTACAGTCCGGTCGCTGACGATGCGGGAGTAACTTCCGGCGTGATGGCGATGGTGGTGGAAACCACCGAACTGGTGTTGTCAGAACGCCTGCGCCAGGCTGCCGAAGACGCCTATCGCGCCGACAACGAGCGAGTGCGCCTGGCATTGAATGCCGGGGCATTGCTCGGTTCGTTTGTCTGGGACGTGAGAAACAACGTGCTGTCGGCGGACGAGCGCTTCGCCCGGACCTTTTCCTTCCCGCCGGATCAGGACTTGACCAACCTGCCGCAGCACATTGCTGAAGCGCACATTCACCCCGATGACCGCGTCTGGGTGCAGGAGTGCGTCGAAAACTCGGTACGCACCGGCGAGCCCTACAACGCCGAATACCGAGTGATCCGCGCTGACGGCAGCCATTTATGGGTGCTGGCAAGCGGCTGTTGTGAGTTCGATGCACAGGGCCAGCCGTTCCGTTTCCCCGGGGTACTGATCGACATCCATGAACGCAAGACCGCTGAAGAATCCCTGCTTAAATTCACCCGAAACCTTGAGCAGCGCGTGGCTGATGAAGTGGAAGCACGCCTCAACGCCGAAGAGCAATTGCGCCAGTCGCAGAAACTCGAAGCCATCGGCGGTCTCACCGGCGGCGTTGCTCACGACTTCAACAATCTGCTGCAAGTGATCGCCGGCAACCTGCACCTGCTGGCGCGGCACGAGCCGAACAATGCCAATGTGCAACGCCGGGTCAGCGCTTCGCTGGCGGCGGTGGAGCGCGGCGCCAAGCTGTCCTCGCAACTGCTGGCGTTCGCCCGGCGTCAGCCGCTGTCGCCGGCGGTGTGCGATCCACGGCAGATCTTCGAAGGCGTCGGCGAATTGCTGCAACGGGCACTGGGGGAAACCATTCAGATCGACGTGCAGCTGCCCGAAGAGCCATGGCACATCAACGTCGATCGCAATCAACTTGAAAACGCCATTCTCAATCTGGCGATCAATGCCCGGGATGCCATGAAGGGCGAGGGCACCATCATCCTCGGCGCCACCAATACTTCACTGGATCGGGCGTTCTGCGCCGGCAAGGGCATCGTGCCGGGGGATTTCGTGCGGGTCTCGGTCAGCGACAGCGGCGTGGGCATTGCCCCGCACATGCTGGAACAGGTGTTCGAGCCGTTCTTCACCACCAAGGCCGACGGGCAGGGCACGGGCCTGGGCTTGAGCATGGTGTTCGGTTTCGTCAAACAGAGCGGCGGGCATGTCGAGATCGACAGCCAGATCGGCGAGGGTACGCGGGTGCAGTTGTATTTCCCGCGCAGTTTGCGGCCGCTGATCGATGAGACGCCTGACGTGCGCCGTCAGCAGGCCGGTGGCAACGAAACCATTCTGGTGGTCGAAGACAACGAAGCCGTGCGCACCTCGGCGGTCGAACTGTTGCGCGAAGAAGGCTACCGCGTGCTGATCGCCGGCAATGGCGACGCGGCCATGCAGATGCTGCTGGAGGGTGCCCGGGTCGACCTGATCTTCACCGACGTGGTCATGCCCGGGCTGATCAAAAGCTCCGATCTGGCGGCTTGGGCCAAGGTGCAAATGCCACCGGTGGCTGTGCTGTTCACCTCCGGCCACACCCGCGACATCATCTCGCGCAATCACCAGCTCAGCCCCGACACCCATTTGCTCGGCAAGCCTTACGGCCCCGAAGCGTTGTTGCAGATGATCCGCTCCGTGCTCAGAGCCTGAGTTCCGAATCCCCTGACCAAGGCTGGCCAATGACTTCCAAGCGCAGCTCAAATTCCGCCGCCGGCATGGTTCGCGTGCGCGGCGCCCGTGAACACAACCTGAAGAACGTTGATGTCGACATCCCCCGGGATGCGCTGGTGGTGTTCACCGGCGTGTCGGGTTCCGGCAAGTCGTCGCTGGCGTTCTCCACCTTGTATGCCGAAGCGCAGCGGCGCTACTTCGAATCGGTAGCACCTTACGCGCGACGGCTGATCGATCAGGTCGGCGTCCCGGACGTTGACTCCATCGACGGTCTGCCACCGGCAGTGGCGCTGCAACAGCAACGCGGCACACCGAGTACGCGCTCGTCGGTGGGCAGCGTGACTACGCTGTCGAGTCTGATCCGCATGCTGTATTCCCGCGCCGGGAGTTACCCGCCAGGCCAGCCGATGCTGTACGCCGAGGATTTTTCACCGAACACACCGCAAGGTGCCTGCCCGGAATGCCACGGATTGGGTCGGGTCTATGAAGTGACCGAAGCCTTGATGGTGCCCGATCCGGAGCTGACCATCCGCGAGCGCGCCGTGGCATCCTGGCCGCTGGCCTGGCAGGGGCAGAACCTGCGCGACATCCTGGTGACCATGGGCATCGATGTCGATATTCCTTGGCGCAAGCTGCCGAAAAAGCAGCGCGACTGGATTTTGTTCACCGAGGAAACGCCGACGGTGCCGGTGTACGCCGGGTTGACGCCGGAAGAAACCCGCGTCGCCCTCGAACGCAAGATGGAGCCGAGCTATCAGGGCACGTTCACCGGGGCCCGGCGCTACATCCTGCACACCTTCACCCATTCGCAAAGTGCGCTGATGAAGAAGCGCGTATCGCAATTCATGCTCGGGAGCCTCTGCCCGTTGTGCGATGGCAAGCGCCTCAAACGCGAGGCTCTGTCGGTGACGTTTGCCGGGCATGACATCGGCGAGCTGTCGCGGATGCCGCTGCTGCAAGTCGCCGAAGTCTTGAAACCGGTGGCGGACGCGAGCTGGCTGGAACACGCCGATGAAACCGGCGAAACCCTGACCCACAGCCAGACCCGCGAAGCCCGACAGCAGCGCGTGGCCCATGGCGCCAGCGGCCACGCCAACGCGCCGGACGTGCGCCACACGCCCAACCTGTCGCTTGAAAAACGTTTGGCGGCTCAGCGCATTGCCGAGGACTTGCTGGAGCGGGTCAGCACCCTGACCGATCTCGGCCTCGGTTATCTGGCGCTGGAACGCAGTACGCCGACTCTCTCGTCCGGGGAGTTGCAGCGTCTGCGCCTGGCCACGCAACTGGGCTCGCAACTGTTTGGTGTGATTTACGTGCTTGATGAACCCTCCGCCGGTTTGCACCCGGCTGACGGCGAGGCGTTGTTTGAAGCTTTGCAGCGGCTCAAGGCTGACGGCAACAGTGTGTTTGTGGTCGAGCACGATCTGGAAACCATGCGCCGCGCCGACTGGTTGATCGATGTCGGCCCGGCGGCAGGTGAAAAGGGCGGGCAGATTCTCTACAGCGGCCCGCCTGCCGGGCTTTCAGCCATCGAGCAATCCCAGACCCGCGCCTATCTGTTCGCCGAGCAACAGCGGTCACCGCGAACTGCGCGCAAATCTTCGGGCTGGTTGAGGCTGGAAGGCGTCACGCGCAACAACCTGAACAACCTCAGCGTCGAGTTTCCGCTGGGATGCTTTACCTCGGTGACCGGGGTCTCGGGTTCGGGCAAGTCGAGTCTGGTCAGTCAGGCGCTGCTGGAGCTGGTCGGGGCGCAGCTCGGTCGCAGCAGTGACGCCGAGCCGGAAGAGCTCAATCTGGAAGACGATACCCCGACTGCCAGCACCGGCCAGGTCAGCGCAGGGCTGGAGTCGATCAAGCGTCTGGTGCAGGTCGATCAGAAGCCTATCGGCCGCACGCCGCGTTCCAATCTGGCGACCTACACCGGGCTGTTCGATAACGTACGCAAGCTGTTCGCCGCCACTGTTGAGGCAAGAGCGGCGGGCTACGACGCCGGGCAGTTTTCCTTTAACGTCGTTAAGGGTCGTTGCCCCACCTGCGAGGGTGAGGGGTTTGTCAGCGTAGAGTTGTTGTTCATGCCCAGCGTTTATGCGCCGTGCCCGACCTGCCATGGCGCACGTTACAACCCCGAGACGCTTGCGATTCAGTGGCAGGGGTTGAGCATTGCTCAGGTGCTGCAATTGACCGTGGACGAGGCGGTGACGGTGTTTGCCGAGCAACCGGCGATCCGCCGTTCACTGGAGGTGCTGCGCGACATCGGCCTCGGTTACTTGCGTCTCGGGCAACCGGCGACCGAGTTGTCCGGCGGCGAAGCCCAGCGGATCAAACTGGCGACCGAATTGCAGCGCAAACAGCGTGGTGCGACGTTGTATGTGCTGGACGAGCCCACTACCGGGCTGCACCCGCGAGACGTCGACCGCTTGCTCGAACAACTGGACACGCTGGTGACGGCGGGGCACACGGTGATTGTGGTCGAGCACGAAATGCGCGTGGTGGCGCAGAGCGACTGGGTGATCGATATCGGCCCGGGGGCAGGGGATCAGGGTGGCAAAATTGTCGTGGCCGGCACGCCGCAGAAAGTGGCATCGAGCAAGAAGAGCCGGACTGCGCCGTTCCTTGCCCGTGCCCTCAGCCGCCAGGCGTAGCGCCTAGAATATTGTCATCGCCAGCAGGCTGGCTCCCACAGGTTTCTGGTGCTTCATGTGGGAGCCAGCCTGCTGGCGATAGCGGTATATCAGGCACCGTCGAGCGTACGGCGCACCTTGTCCAGCAGTTCGCTGATCTGGAATGGCTTGACCAGCATCTCCATGCCCGCGCCGAGAAACACCTGACGGTTGATCGCGGTTTCCGCGTAACCGGTCATGAACAGGATCGGCAACCCGTCGCGCCAGCCCCGGGCCACGTCCGCCAGTTCGCGACCGCTCATGCGCGGCAGGCCGACGTCGGTCAGCAGCAGGTTGATTGACGGATCGTTCTGCAGGCGTTCCAGCGCGGTTTCGACATCGCCGGCCTGGGTGCAGCGATAACCGGCATCCTCCAGCACTTCGGTGACGAACAGCCGTACCGACGGCATGTCCTCGACGATCAGCACATGCTCGCCGGAACCTTGCGGATCCACCGCTGGTGGCACCAGATCGACGGCCGTCGGGTCGCTGGTGGCCGGCAGCATGATGGTCACTTCGGTGCCGCGCCGGGCGACGCTGCGGATGTGCGCATCGCCGCCGGACTGACGGGCGAAACCGTAAATCGTCGACAACCCCAGACCGGTGCCCTGGCCCAATGGCTTGGTGGTGAAAAACGGGTCGAACACCTTGTCGATCAGGCTGTGCTCGATGCCGGTGCCGTCGTCGCGCACCGACAGCGCAACGTAAGAGCCATCGGTCAGGTTCGGGTCGCCATGGGAGTACGCCGCATAGGTGCTGACCCAGATATTGCCGCCCTGAGGCAACGCATCCCGGGCATTGATGACCAGGTTGAGCACGGCGCTTTCCAGTTGAATCGGATCGACCAGGGCGATGGCCGGTTTGCTGGTCAGCTCTAGCTTGAGGGCGATGCGTTCGCCAATGGTGCGCACCAGCAATTCTTCGAGCGAACGCACGTGATCGTTGATGTCCACCGGCCGGGTGTCCAGCGGCTGTTGTCGGGCGAAGGCGAGCAGGCGATGGGTGAGTGACGCGGCGCTCATCGCCGAATTCAGCGCGGCGTCGGCGTAGAACTGCACTTTGTCGAGACGGGCATCGGCGACGCGTTTCTGGATCAGTTCCAGACTGGTGATGATCCCGGTCAGCAGGTTGTTGAAGTCATGGGCGATGCCGCCGGTGAGCTTGCCCAGCGCGTCCATTTTCTGCACTTGCAGCAGTTGCGCTTCGGCGCGTACCCGGTCGGCGACTTCCTTGGCCAGTTGCGTGGTGGTGTCGTCCAGCCGCGCCAGGTGCGAGCGCTCGCGGTGACGGTGTTCGGTGACGTCTTCGACGAACACCAGGCTCAGTTCCGGCGTACGGTACGGGGAAATCTGCCACTGGGTTTCGCGGATTTCGCCCTGCACGCGCATGTTCAGCGTGCCTTTCCAGCGTTCGCCGTCCACCAGTCGCAGACGCAATTCCTTGAGGATTGCGCCCTGATCTTCGGCAAAGCACTCGTCGAGGATCTGCGCTTCGCGGTTGTCCTGGATCAGTTGGGCAAAGGCGTGGTTGCACTCGTGGACTTTCAGGGTTGCATCGATGACCGCAATCGGCGCCGAAACATTGACGAAGATCTCCCGGAAGCTCGCCTCGCTTTCGCGCAGGGCATTTTCCGTATCGCGCACCCGCAGCAGGGTGCGCAGGGTTGCCAGCAGCACGTCCGGGTCCACCGGGTGAATCAGGTAGGCGTCGGCCCCGGCGTCGAGGCCGGTGATGATGTCGCCGGTCTGGATCGATGCTGCCGATACATGAATCACCGGGAGCAGGGCGGTACCGGGGTCGGCGCGCAGTTCGCGGACAATATCGAAGCCGCTCATGTCCGGCAGGTTGACGTCGAGAATCAGCGCATCCAGTGCCTCGCCGGCGATCAGCGCCAGGCCTTCGCCGCCGGTGCCGGCCTCCAGCACTTCGTAGCCGTGGCGCTCCAGGCGCCGGCGCAGGGCGTAGCGGGTGGCGACGTTGTCGTCGACGATCAACAGGCGGATGTCATGTTTCATCGACGTTCTCCAGAGCGATCGCCAACGGGATGATCACGAAAAAGGTCGAGCCGACCCCAGGTGCGCTTTCCACCCCGACTTCGCCGCCCAGCAGCGCCGCAAAGCGCTTGCACAGGGACAACCCGAGCCCGGTGCCGCGCAGGCGTTTTTGCAGCGGTGAATCGACCTGGGAGAAGTCTTCGAACAGGGTGCCGTGCAACTCCGCAGCGATGCCGATGCCGGTGTCGCTGACGGCGAAACGCACCTTGTCCTGGCCTTCAAACCGTGCCGAGACCCGGACTTCGCCGCGAGTGGTGAACTTCAGCGAGTTGGAAATGAAATTGCGCAGGATCTGCGCGAGCTTCTTGTCGTCGGTGTACAGGCGCGGCAGGCCCACCGGTTCTTCGAAAATCAGGTCCACCGCCGTGGCGTCGACAATCGGCCGGAACATCCCGCGCAATGCCGCGAACAGGTCGAACATGTCGAACCACGCCGGGGAGATGGTGATGCGCCCGGCCTCGATCTTCGCCAGATCGAGCAGGTCATCGACCATGTCGCTGAGTTCGCGGGCGGCGCTGCTGACGAACGCAACCTGCTTGTGCTGTTCGGGACTGAGCGGGCCGTCGAGCTCATCGGCCAGCAGGCTGTTGATGCTCAGGATCGAACCCAGCGGGGTGCGGAATTCGTGACTCATGTACGACAGAAAGCGGCTTTTCAGGTCCGAGGCCTGGCGCAGTTGTTCGGCCTGGGTGTCGAGCTCGGCGTACAGGGCGAGGACGCCCTGATTGGTCTCGTCGAGTTCTTCGCGCAGCGCGGCGGTTTCGCTCTGCAACTGGGCGATCAATGCGCTCTGTTCTGCGCTGCTCAAGGTCGTGGACTCAGCCATGGGTGGCCTCCAGGGCAACGACCAGCACCGTTACATCGTCGCGGCCGCGACAGAAGTCGCGGTGCAGGACGGTGGCTATCACGGCGGGATGGCGATGCACCAGGCCGGGGTAGTCTTGAAGGTTCCAACGGGACTGCAAGCCGTCGCTGTACATGATCAATAGATGTCCATTCACGTGAGCATAGTCAAAGGGCCGGGCTTTCCGGTATTGGGCGCCGACGATCCCCGGGTGCGAGGCCAGTCCACGGGATTTGTCGGCGGTGACGAGGCTGGCGCCGATGTTGCCGATACCGGCGAAGCTCAGGCTGTCGCGTTCACCATGGAACTGGGCAAATGCCACCGCGCCACCGCGGCTGCCGATCATTTCCCGGTGCAGGTCTTCCATCAGCTGCACCGGGGCGGCGAACGGGGTCAGGGCGAAGGCTTTTTCACCGGCCCGTCCAGCCCGTTCCGCCTCTTCGCCGTGGCCTAGACCATCGACGATCAGTGCGCTGAAGTCCTGCCCGTTGAACGCCAGATGCCAGACATCACCGCACGCGGGATCGTTGTGCAGTGAATGCTGGCTGACTCCGAAACGCATGTCGGGCTGGCTGTCGTCGCGCGAGTAGAGGCGTGCCAGCAATACGGCGCCCCGAGCGTCGGAGTAGACGTCGAAGACTTCAGCCTGTCGGGATATTGCGCCGAGGCCGATACCATGGGTGCCTCCCGTGGAAAAGCCGTCGGTCAGACAGTCCTGCAGATCGAAGCCATTGGCCCTGTCGACCGCCAGCATCTCGATGCCACCCCCGCCGGCTCGGGGCAGGGCACGCAGGTGCAGTTCGCCGCGTCCGGCGTGCTTGAGCACATTGCTGGCGAGTTCCGTGGCCACCAACGCTACACGTCCGGCGTCGTGCTCGTCGAAGCCGTGCTGCTCGGCAAGTTTCTGCGCGATGCGCCGGGCGTGACCGATCTGACTGTTCTCTTCGATCAACAACACCTGGGTCAGTGACCCGCTGATATTCATGTCCATCGTGTGATCGTTATGCGAGTGCCTTTGCCGGGTGCTGTGTCCAGTTCGAATTCGTCCACCAGCCGCTTGGCGCCGGTCAGGCCCAGACCCAGACCGCTGCCGGACGTCCAGCCATCGGTCATCGCCAGTTTGATGTCGGGAATGCCCGGGCCTTCATCGCGGAAGGTCAGGCGCAGGCCGACCTTGTGGTTGTCATCGAGGATCTGCCAGTCCATGTCGCCGCCCCCGCCATACACCATGGTGTTGCGCGCCAGCTCGCTGACGGCGGTCACCAGTTTGGTCAGGTCGATCAGGCGCATGCCGCACTCGGTGGCCAGTTTGCGCGCCTGTTGCCGGGCGAGCACCACGTCCTGCTCGATGTTGATCGGTTGCGTACCGCTGCTGCGCACCGTCATTGCTGGCGTACTCGTTCCTGAAGCAGTTTCATGCCGCGCTCGACATTCAGCGCGGTGCTGACGCCGGGCAGGTTGAGGCCGAGCTCGACCAGAGTGATCGCCACCGCCGGCTGCATGCCCACCAGCATGGTTTCGGCGTCCATGATTTTCGACAGACCGGAGATGGTGCCGATCATCCGGCCGATGAACGAATCGACCATGTCCAGCGCCGAGATGTCGATCAGCACCCCGCGGGCGGAGGTCTTGCTGATGCGCTCGGACAGATCGTCCTGCAGGGTGAGGGCGAGCTGGTCATGCATGTCGACCTGGATGGTCACCAGCAGGAAGTCGCCCATCTGGAGAATCGGGATACGTTCCATACTCAAACCGTCTTGTTCAGGGTGATGCCCAGGCGGGTCAGGGCCAGCTTCAAGGCGTCGGCCAGGTTGGCCTTGGTCACCACGCCTTGCAGGTCGAGGCCCAGGTGCACGATGGTCTGGGCAATCTGCGGACGCACGCCGCTGATGATGCAGTCGGCGCCCATCAGACGGATCGCGGTGACGGTCTTGAGCAGGTGTTGGGCGACGAGGGTGTCGACGGTCGGCACGCCGGTAATGTCGATGATGGCGATTTCCGAACCGGTGTCGACAATGCGTTGCAGCAGCGACTCCATGACGACCTGGGTGCGTTGCGAGTCGAGGGTGCCGATCATTGGCAGCGCCAGTACGCCGTCCCACAACTTGACCACCGGGGTGGACAGCTCCAGCAGTTCCTCTTGCTGACGCTTGATCACTGCTTCACGGGATTTCTGGAAGGTGCGGATGGTGTGCAGGCCGAAAGCGTCGAGCAGTTCGGAGATTTCCCAGAGCTGTTCGGCCAGCAGCGCCGGTTGTTCCCGGTAGTGACTTTGGAGCAAAGAGAAAATCGGGCCCTTGAGGGCAAAGATGAACGTGGCGGTCTGTTGCGAGTCCTGGCCGAGCAGGGCGCGACTGTGGGACAGCCGTTCGAGGAAGTGACGAGTGGTTTCCCAGCCGGTAGCGGAAATGTCGGTGCCGCTGTTTTTGGCCATGCCATCGACCACCAACTGCAGGAACTCTGAGGCCTGTTGCCGCACTTCCTGTTCTTTAAGTTGGCGAGTGGCACCGCTGTCTTCCATGTTTTGTATCCATTCACCCAGCAGCTGTGCCTGTTTGTTCTTCATCGCATCTAGTGTGCTGTTCTGCAGTGCTGCCATGTGTCTGTTGCTCCGTCGCGAAGTGGGGGCCGGTGTGCGGGAAAACGACCGGCGCGAAATCAATGACATTTGCCGTATGAAATAGTTGTTCGTTCCCGCACGGATATTTTTGCTGTGCAGCAAGGAACGTTCCGGTAACTCTAGTCGGCATGGGGGGCGGCGGAGGTCTTTTGACGGATTTCGGGGGGCAGAAATGAAAGGGCCGCACCCTCTGAATGCGGCCCTTTGGCGCGGTTGGCGTTTATTTGCTCGGGTGTTTGGCCTGCAGCTCCTTGGCGGCTGCCAAGTGTTTTTCCAGACCGGGCAGCATTTTCTGGGCGAAGCCCTTGAGTTCGGTGGCGCCTTTGACCTTGTCGTCGGTCACGGTGTTGGCTTCTTTCTTGAACAGCTCGATGGCTTCTTCGTGGGCTTTCACCTGGTTGTTGGCGTAGGCCGCGTCGAAGGACTCATCGCGCATGTCGAGGATCTTCTCCTTGGCCTGTTTCACCAGGGTGGTGGAGTCCGGAACCTTGATGTCGTGGGCCTGGGCAATGGCCGCCAGTTCATCGTTGGCCTTGCCGTGGTCGGTGATCATCATGTTGGCGAAATCCTTGATGTCCGCCGACTGGCTTTTTTCCAGGGCCAGGCGGCTGGTTTCGATTTCGGCGATGCCGCCGGCCGCCGCGTTATCGACAAAACTGTTGGAGGTGGCGGCGAAGGCGCTGCCCATGCCGGTACTCAAGGCGATCGCCAGGGCGAGATGACGCAGGTTGAATCCGTCCATTGGTGTTTCTCCACGCAGATGTTTTGGGGTGTTACTCAATGGAGGGAAGCCTGCGGCACAAGGTTTTATCGTATTTGCCTCAGGGCGACGAACGGCCACCGCTGGTCTGACAGGTGGTCGACAGAAGGGTACAACCGAGGCCATTCTGGTAATGGCTGACGCAATCGGTCGCGTCGGCTGCCGATCAATTGACGGAGGTGTTCCATGCCGGTGACCCATGACCTGTATCAGGACTTGAAGCTTACGAAGGAAGAGATCCAGCAACGACGCACCGAGGATCCACATCTGGACGCACTGATCAACAAGTATTCCCAGGCGGACGCCGAGGTCGTCAAGGCCGAGACGGCTGCCTCGGATGCGCCCAGCGATGACGCACTGAAGAAACTCAAAGAGAAACGCTTGCAGGTCAAAGACAAGATCGTCGAGCAATTGCAGGCTCGAACCTGACCGTCAGTCGCGCCATCGACCTTCGGGGGTGGCACGACTGGAACGACAGCCACGACCGGCACCTCGAATGTACAGAGTCTTCACTTAGCGAATCTTTGCGAGGTGCCTTATGAACAAACCCAAATTCCCCAGTGAAGAGCAGGGTGCATTCGACCCGGTTCCCACCCATCCCGAGCCCAACAGTCCGGCGCATACGGTCCGCCATCCGGAAGAAAAACGGAAGGACGACGAGGTGCCGGAGGATGAAGATCCGGACAAATTCGACCGATCCAGCAACTGACTACCCGCCATCGCCAGCAGGCTGGCTCCCACATTTGGAATTCAATCCCACTGTGGGAGCCAATTTGCAATGTAGTCCACTGTGGGAGCCAGCCTGCTGGCGATAGGGCCATTCGATTCAGTACAGAACCCCGGGCTTCACTTCAAGGCCGCCTCCAGCGGCATCCGCGCCATATGGGTCGCCTTCAGCGAGCCGAAATACAACCAGTCGCCATACTCGCGCGCGGTGGTGATCGGCGAGTAATTGCCGTCGCTCGCATCCTGCAAGTTCGCGATGACCTTGCCGTCCAGATCCAGCCCCAGTACAAACCCGCGTTTCTCCACCGGTTTGGGTACGACGGTCATCGCCCGCACGATCATCTTGCGCACGAACGGGTGTCCGGCGGTGCCATCGAGCAGCGGATTGCGCGGCGTGTACAGCGCCACCCAGAAACGATCCCGGCCATTGAAAGCAAGGTTGTCCGGCAGCCCCGGCAGGTTGTCGATGAACAAGTCATGGGTGCCGGCCTTCGGCCCGGTCAGCCAGTAGCGGCTGATGCGATAAGCGCCGGTTTCATTGACCAGCACATAGGCGTCATCCGGGCCGAGGGTGACGCCGTTGGCGAACTCCAGCTTGTCGAGCAGGACGCTCGTCTTGCCGGTCTGGAAGTCGTAACGCAGCAGGCGACCGTCACCGCCATGCTCAATGATCGCCTCGCCGTCATGACCGTAGCCCCAGCGACTGCTGGCATCGCTGAAGTAGGCGTAATGCCCGGGCTTGTCGATGGCCACGTCATCAGTGAAACCGAACTTCAGGCCATTGGCTTCAGTGGTCAGCGCGGTCAGCCGTCCTTGAGCATCAAGGGACAGCAAGCCCTTGACCCCGTCGGCAATCACCAGCAAACCGTTGGGGTGCCGCGCCAGGCCCAGTGGACGCCCGCCGGTATCGGCGAGTACCTGTCGCTTTTGGCCGTCGAGGCTGGTGCGCAGCAGGCGCCCGTCATGCAGGCCGGTGATCAGAAAGCCGTCTTCCAGCAGCAGCGCTTCGGGGCCTTCGATATCGCCCGGGCCGACCTGCTTCGCGCTTTTGAGGCGTTGATTGTCCGCGTAGACCCCTTCAGTCAATGAGGGGGCTGCTTGCGGCTTCCACGCCACGGGCTGGACTTTGGTCGGCATCAGCAACAGGAAGGCTAGAATCAAAATCACCAGCAGTAGTATCAGATGGCGCAGCTTCACACGTGGGCTCCCGCGAGTGCCAGATGCTCGGTCGCCCTGTCGCGCAGGGCCAGCATCGAAGCGGCCGATTCACGTTCGATGCGGCGTTTGAGCAACAGCTGATTGGCGATGCGCATACCCAGGCTCTCGAACCGGTAATCCAGCGTGCGCACGAAACGCGTGCCGTCGTTATGGGCCGAGCATTCATAGGTCAGCAGCAGGGACAGACCGTGATCGCCCTGGGCCCGGGCACACCAGCGCCGGCCCGGCAGGTACTCGGTGACTTCCCAGCTCAAATGCCCCTCGCGGCCACCGGCATGAATGTCTTCCTCGAAACGGGCGCCGGCATGCAGCGGGCCGGCGGGGCCGTCGATTCTCAGCGAGGACGGATGCCACTCGGGCCAGCGGCTGACGGTGGCGGCGTAGGCGAGTACGGCAATCGGCTCGCCGGCAATGTCGATCGGATGCTGCATGCGGGTCATGGGCGTTCTCGAATCGGTGAGGGGGACGGGCTCCGGCTCCCAATAGAGGGTGCCGAACAGGTAATCCATCAATGGCAGGACGATGTTGAAATTGCGCTCCTGCATGCGTTCACGCCGATGATGCAATTCGTGCAGACGGCGCATCTGGCGAATCCACGGCAGACGGCTCAGCGGATGCTTTTCCGGCAAGTGCTCGCAGGCGTGAAACACCTCATAGGTCAAATATCCCAGCACCATGCAGCCGCCGAACAGCCCGGCGATATTGGCGTTGACCTGTGCGAACAGCCACCACAGGGGCAGGGTTATCACCAGCGTGTGCACCACGATCAGCCACGCCGGAAACAGGATCACCCGCCAGTCGCGGGCGCTGTCCCAGGTCATGTGGCCGGGGGTGAAGAAGCTGTGATGGTCGCCGGCATGGCGGGCGTAGAACATTTTGGCAAAGGCTTTTTTGTGATGCCCGAGATGGCGGTGCACCACGTACACGCCAAAGTTGAAGAACAGCAAGGTCAGCGGCACCGCCAGCCATTCCAGCGGACGCACCTGCTGCACGCTGCTCCAGAACGCGCCGATGGCCAATACGCCGAACAGCAGCACGAAGACACCGTGCAGCCACGGGTTGTACAGCGGATGAATCGCCGCACGATAGCGGCTGCGAAATGCCTCGGTGGTCTGCCTCACTGCGGTCACCTGCGGATATTGTCGTTATCCCGGCAGATTAGCCGATCCCGCCGTTTGTGCAGGGTCTACCTTGAGGTCACAACTGCCATGCTCCGGTGCATAGCGGTCGTCAGCTCAACGGGTTCCAGCGCTGGGACCAGTCGTCATCGGCCTTGATCACTTCGCGCAGCAGATCGAACGCCTGTTGCAGGGTCGCCGAATCACGGTCGCGGGAATAGACGAGATAGGTCGGATAGCCGAATTCCGGGGCTTTGGTCACGACTTCCAGGGCGCCGCTTTCCAGGTAGGTGCGAACGACACGGGTGCGAAAGTAGCCGCTGCCGCCGTTCTCCAGAATGTATTGCAGGGCCAGCGGGCCGAGGTTGAAGCTCAGGGCGGCCTTGGCTTTTTCCGGCAGTGCAGCATCGTGCTGGCGGCGGAAGTCGGTGCCCCAGTCGATGTACACGTAGGGAGCGGGGCGGTTGGGTGTCCGGACCAGAATCAGCTTCTCTTCCAGCACTTGCTCGACCTGCAGGCCCGGCCAGTATTCCGGCTGATAGACCAGCGCGGCGTCGAGCACACCGAGTTCCAGTTGACGCAACAGGTTCTCGCCGTCGCGGATGTCCATGCGCAGGGCATGGCTGGGGATCTTCGCACGCAGTTCGGTGGCCCAGCTGAGCATCAACGGGTTGCACAGGCTGACTTCGCCACCGATGTGCAGCACGTTGTCGTAGCCTTCTGGCAGCGGCAAGTCACGGCGGGCGGCTTCCCAGGTCTGCACCAGTTGATTGGCGTAGACCACGAACGCCTCGCCATTGGCAGTCAGCCGCGCACCGGCGCGGTTGCGCACGAACAGCGTGCTGCCCAACTGGCTTTCGAGTTTTTGTACGCGGGCGGTGATCGCAGTCTGGGTGACAAACAGCTTTTCCGCCGCCGCAGCGAGGCTGCCGTGGCGGACGATTTCCAGAAAGGTGCGGGCGAGGTCGATGTCCATGGGCGGGCCGGAGGTTGAGGTGCCGGCATTGTAGGTGCAGGTTCGCGATCGCGTCATCGTGCAATCGCAAACCTGCCTTGGGATTCAACCGGCCAACTCAGCCTCTGTCT
>NZ_QWFC01000048.1:0-382795 GCF_003576265.1 Pseudomonas sp. 91RF | reverse complement strand
ACCTTGAGTTCCCTGAAGGGCCGTCGAAGACTACGACGTTGATAGGTTGGGTGTGTAAGCGCTGTGAGGCGTTGAGCTAACCAATACTAATTGCCCGTGAGGCTTGACCATATAACACCCAAGCAATCTGTAGACTCGAAAGAGACCAGATTGCGGTGTGTGAAGACGAAAGAACCGAAAGTTCGACGCTTACAAAACACCGAAAACTATCCATACCCAATTTGCTGAAGCGAGGCCATCCGGCCACGAGTCAGTACCCGAATTTCTTGACGACCATAGAGCGTTGGAACCACCTGATCCCATCCCGAACTCAGAAGTGAAACGATGCATCGCCGATGGTAGTGTGGGGTTTCCCCATGTGAGAGTAGGTCATCGTCAAGATTAAATTCCGAAACCCCAATTGCGAAAGCAGTTGGGGTTTTGTTTTGCCCGCAGGAAAGTTTCTATTTCTGCTTATCCATTGAGCACGCAAGACCTGGCTAAAGTTTGCTCGCTTAAAAAAGGTTCTTCACGGATTACCGGGAAAGACGCTCTTGATCTTCATGAAAAAGAATTCGCTATCCCGGTAACCGTACGTCATCCGTTTGATGACCTTTATTCGATTGTTTATTCCTTCCAACTGACCGGTGTGCATCGGCCAGCGAACCCGACTCACGATTCCCCGCCAGTAACCCTTTAGCCGTTTGGCAAACTGGATCAGGGCCGGAATTTCGCTTTCATGAGCATGGCGCAGCCATTGCTTCCAGGCCGATCTCCAGGCCCAGGCGGTACTCGGTGCCCAGAGTGTTTTGAGTTCAGCCTTCATCAAATAGACCGTCATCAGTGATTGGTTGGCTGCCAATAAATCCTGCAGGTGAACCTCTTGTTCAGGTGTTTTCAGATTCTGCGGATTGCGCAGCAACAGCCATCGCGCTTGCTTGATGACCTTGCGAGACGGCTTATCGTGACGTAGCCGGTTGGCTTCGTCGACGCGGACCCGGTCAATGACCTCTCGGCCGTATTTGGCCACTACGTGAAACAGGTCGTAGACCACTCGTGCTTTCAGGCAGTGCTGACGAACTTCCAGGTCAAAAGCGGTGTTCATGTCCATCGCCACCGCTTCGATTTTGGCGCAACCTTCTGGCCCAAGCTCTTCAAAGAACGGCCTGATCGCCGCCGGGCTGCGGCCTTCGCCGATCCACAGAAACCGTCGTGTGTCGGCATCCAGCACAACGCTGGCGTAGCGATGGCCTTTGAACAACGCGAACTCATCCATCACCAAACGTCGTGGTTGCGCCTTTGGCAGTTCGCTCAATAACGCCTGCAAAGCGCGACGTTCCAGCAGTCTAACCGTGTCCCAATGCAGGCCAAACATTTGGGCCACGTGCAGGGTGGGAAGGCGCTCGCAAGCCCGAATAACCGCATCGGCCAGGCGGCGCGTCATACGCGCATAGCGATCCAGCCAACTGACGGCCTCCATGCGTTTGCCACAATCGCGGCAGCCAACTCGCCTGAGCAAAACGTTGAGGCGTACCGCACGGCCAACAATGGGCAAATCACGAACGACTCGCTCGCAATACTCATGAGTGGTTGAACAGGTTTTTTTGCAGCCGCCACAGGAAGGGAATCGGGTGGCGTGGGGTGTTAGATCAATCTGGAGGGCGTCACCATCAGGCTTGATGTTGACGACAGAAAAGCCCTCCCAAAAAGGAAGGAAAGTATTAATATCGTGCATAAGAACGCCGGTTTGTTAGATGTGTTTGCTCGCACGAACATCATCAATCAAATCGGCGTTCTTGTTTCTGTGTTTCCCGGGATTCCGTGAAGAACCTTAAAAAAGCCCCGCGCAGGGTGACCTGGCGGGGCTTTTTATTGTGCGTTTCACAGATTATTCTGCGGCGCGGCCTCCGACTTCGCCAATCGAAGTACTGATCTCGATAATGCGTCGTCGGCCATTGACCTCGTAGCTACGCTCCTCGTCTCCCCCGCCTGGCTTACGCAAGGTCAGTTGCGCAAACAAGCCACGTTTTTCGCTGTAGGTTCCGAACCAATTGTTCAATCGAGCAATAAAGCATTCTGTGTCAATAATGACCGGGAAGTCGGTCACTGACTCTATGGCGTAATAGCCCGCGCCATAGCTGTAATACTCCTCACTGTCGTTGACTGATGGAGGAACAGGACAAATGGGCTGTCTCTCCTGCCCGGAAACGGGCGGCTCTTCATCCATCTGCCGGCAACTGATTCCTGACCGCGCGCGGCTGTTCTGCGGATAAATCTATCGCCATTACGGCGGTAGGTTTCGATGAAGGTGAACAGCCCCGTACCGCCTGTATAAATCTGAACAATCAGATCGCGATGACCGTCGCCATCCAGATCAAGCAAGGTAAACGAGGTTTGACCGAGTTCGGTGTCGGCATCAAGGTTCGAGGCTTGCAAGGCGCTCCATTCACTCTGGCTAACGCCTTTGGGAGTGGTCTTGGGGAAGTGCGTTTTTTCGGAGTATTGATCATCATCAGGCTCAGCAGAAAATGAGGTCTGGCCATTTTTGATCGTCAGGGCGTCGAGTGTTCGCTCCAGCGCAAACTCCGGATCAGTTTTGCTTGTCGCACGGATGTTCTTTTGCAGATCCTCCAGAACCTCTTGGTCGATCTCACTCGGTTTGTAGACAACAGCTTCCTTCCACTGCGCCTGCAACAACTGCAAGCGTTCGCGATAGCTTTGCCCGAGGCACGAAATGTCGTCGGCACACTCGCTCCGTGCTTTCAGCCAAAGCCGTTGAGTACGCTTGAGGTCCGGCAGTCTATCAGTGGGGCTCTTCATCAATCCCCGATAAACCACTCCCATCTGCGCATCCAGTTCATATAGCCCTTTATCGGCGCAAATAGTGTTTTCGACGATGTTTACCGCTTTTGTGCAGTCCATTCCGGTCGCCATTGCCTGCTGGAGAAACAGCAGAACGCCGGCGGACACGATGTAGCGTCCTTTGATGTACACGATCCAAGCCTTTTATGAGGGAGTGAGCAGCCGAACAGGTCAGCTGTTGCATAAGGAATCTTGAAGTGTCTGCTTCAGAGAACGTCACTTCTGGCCGATAACCCGATCGGCACTTGCAATCTCATCGGCTGTGCATGAAATCGCTTGATAGCATTTAGCCTCCAGTTATCATCTGCGCGCTTGTGAAAGCCCTCGGTTCTTCTACTTCAATTGTCTGGAAATCCTCGATGCTGTCGTATCACCAAAAGAGTTTTCTGATCGTCGATGATTTCTCGGATTTCCGCAGTTCCGTACGCTCGATGTTGCGCGAGTTGGGCGTCAAGGACGTGGACACCGCTGACACCGGTGAGCAGGCGCTGAAAATGTGCGCGCAGAAGTCCTACGATTTCATCCTTCAGGATTTCCACCTGGGTGACGGCAAGAAAAACGGTCAGCAGGTGCTGGAAGACCTGATGATGGAAAAGCTGATCAGCCACGAAGCCGTGTTTGTGATGGTCACCGCCGAGACTAGCCAGGCGATGGTACTCAGTGCCCTGGAGCATGAGCCGGACGCCTATCTGACCAAACCGTTCAACCGGATTGGCCTGGCTCAACGTCTGGAGCGTCTGGAGCAGCGCAAAACCCTGCTCAAGCCGATTCTGCAGGCCCTTGATCGTGGCAAACCGGTCGAGGTGCTCAACGCCTGTATCGCCCTGTGCAAGCAGGATATCCGCTATTCGCCGCTGTGCCTGCGCTACCGCGCCGATGCCTTGCGCGACATGAATCAGAATGAAGCGCTTGAGCGTCTGTATGACAGCATCATCGCCGACCGGCCGTTGCCGTGGGCCTTTGCCGGACTGGGCAAGTTGCTGTTCAAGCGCGGTCAGGTGGCCCAGGCCAAAGGCGTGTATGAAAAAGCCCTGAAAGTGTTTCCGATGATGCCGGCGCTGTACGACGGCATGGCAGATGTTCTTGTGGCCGAAGGTGATACCAAAGGCGCACAGCGGACGCTGGAAGAGGCGATTCGCCTGTCGCCACTGGCGGTACGCCGGCAAGCGTTGCTCGGCAAACTGGCAATGGCCAACGAGGATTTCGACACGGCGTCGCGGGCTTACCGTCAGGCTGTGGCGCAGGGGGCGCAGTCGCGCTTCAAGGATCCGGAAAGCAACCTGGGTCTTGCCCATGCGCTGATCAGCAAGGGCAGCGAAAAGGGCCTCGATACCCGCACGCGGCTGGAGATCAATACCACCCTCAGTGCCGTGGCCAAGGAAAACCCGACCGATCCGGGCCTGCAGATTCGAGCGCGCCTGATGAAAGCTACCAGTCTGTTGCTCAACGACGCCGAGACCGCAGAGAAGCTCACTGAGCAAGCGCTGATGCGTCTCGACGGTATGGAGCAGTTCATGAGCCCCGAGGCCGCGCTGCTGGTCGCCAAGCAATTGCAGATGCTGGGGCAGGCCGAGGCGGGCACGTCGATGCTCAAGAGCTGTGCGGAAATCTACGGCGATGACCCGACGGTGATGAAAGACATCGCCAAGCTCACCGACGACCCGACTATTCTCAGCTCCAGTAATGCCGCCGCCGACCTCAACCGTCAGGGCGTGCGCGTGTACAAGACCGGCAACCTGGTGGAGGCCCGCGAAGTGTTCCGCAAGGCACTGAAGATGCAACCGAAGAACATCAGCATTGCACTGAACATGGCGCAGTCGCTGCTGCACGGCACCGACACCAGTGTGCCGTCAGCGGAGCTGGAAGAATGTCGGGCCTGCCTGAAAATGGTTGGCCTGATGCCCGACACCGACGCGCGTTATCCGCGTTATCAGAAGCTGAAAAGCAAGGCGTTTGGCGAATGAACCAAGACGAGCAGGCACTGGATTTTTCCACGGTGATCGCCTCCACCGTGCACGACATGAAGAACTCTCTGGCCATGCTGATGCAGGCCCACAGCCAATGGCTGGCGCGCCTGCCCGAGGACCAGCGTCAGGTGCCGGAGCAGGGCGTGATCGACTTCGAGTTCGCCCACCTCAACGGCATGCTGGTGCAGTTGCTCGGGCTGTACAAGCTCGGCGTCAACCAGATGCCGTTGCAGCCGGCCTATCATGAACTGGACGATTTCATCGAGGCGCAACTGGCGGCTCATCAAGAGGTTTTCGCCAGTCGCGGCATCGTCGCTACTTACGAAGTCGACCCGCTCAGTCCATTGGGGTTCTTCGATCGTGAACTGATCGCCTCGGTGCTCGGCAATTGCATCAACAACGCGATCCGCTACGCCCGTGAATCGATGCTGATCACCGTCAGCGATGAGGCCGGGCAACTGGTGTTGAGCATCAACGACGACGGTGACGGTTACCCGGTCGAGATGCTCGAGCGTCAGGCCGATTATGTGCAGGGCATCAATCACAGCAGTGGCAGTACCGGCCTCGGTCTGTACTTCGCCGGGCGCATCGCGGCATTGCATCAGCGCAACGGTGTCGGCGGTCGTACCGAGATCCGCAATGGCGGGCCATTGGGTGGCGGTGTGTTCAGTATTTACCTGCCCTGATTCACCAATTCATCGACTGACATTCTTTTTGTTGGCCGCTGCTTGATATTCCGAACAGCTGAAGCCTATTTTGTCCGGGTCGCCGTTCGCGGCTCGCACAATAACAAGGATTGCGTCATGACAACCGATGGCCAGCGTTCACTCGCGCAGCGATTGACGGGCATTGATGAAATTGAATGTGTCACGCCGGATTTGAACGGCGTGCCACGGGGCAAGGTAATGACCGCCGAGGGTTTCCTCGAAGGGCGGCGTTTGCAGATGGCCCGGGGGGTGCTGCTGCAATGCATCATGGGGGGCTATCCCGCTGCACGGTTCTACGGCAGCGATGACGGCGACCTCGCGCTGGTGGCCGATCCTGCGCAGATCCATCCTCTACCGTGGAGCCAGGAGCCGCGCGCGCTGGCCATCTGTGATGCCGATGAGCTGACCGGCGAGAGCTCCAACCTGTCGACCCGTGGCCAGCTCAAAAAAGTCATCGCCCGCTACGCCGCCCTCGGCCTGGCGCCGGTAGTGGCAACCGAACTCGAATTCTTTGTGTTCGCCCCGAACACCGATCCGACGCAACCGTTCCAGCCACCGGTCGGCCTTGACGGTCGTCGCGAGGACGGTCACTCGGCGTTCAGCGTCAGCTCCAACAACGGTCTGCGACCGTTCTTCAGTGAAGTCTATAAATGCATGGCGGCCCTGGGCCTGCCGCGCGATACCTTCATGCACGAAATGGGCGTCAGCCAGTTCGAGATCAACCTGTTGCACGGTGATCCACTGTTGCTCGCCGACCAGACATTCCTGTTCAAGCACCTGCTCAAGGAAGTCGCGCTCAAGCATGGCCTGACCGTGGTCTGCATGGCCAAGCCTTTGGCGCACACGCCGGGCAGTTCGATGCACATCCATCAGAGCATCGTCGAGATCGGCAGCGGCAAGAATGTATTCAGCGACGAGAACGGTCAGCCAACCGCGATGTTCCGCCACTTCATCGGCGGGCAGCAGGCGGGCATGGCGGACTTCACCGCGCTGTTTGCGCCGAACGTCAATTCCTACCAGCGCCTGTGCCATCCGTTTGCCTCGCCGAACAATGCTTGCTGGTCCCACGACAATCGCGCGGCGGGTCTGCGGATTCCTGCCAGTTCGTCGGTCGCCCGTCGGGTCGAGAACCGTTTGCCGGGCGCCGATGCCAACCCCTACCTGGCGATTGCCGCGAGCCTGGCGGCCGGCCTGCACGGTATCGAGCATGAGCTGGAGCCGACTGCGCCGATCCAGGGTGAATTCGAAGTGCCAGACAATCTTTCGCTGCCGTGTACGTTGCACGCCGCGCTCGAGCGTCTGAAACGCAGCCAGTTGGCCAAGGAACTGTTCGGCAAGGAGTTCGTCGAAGGCTACATCGCTTCGAAGTCCATGGAGCTGACCAGTTTCTTTGATGAGATCACTCCCTGGGAACGGCGCGTTCTGGCAGCCCAGGCCTGACGAAATGTCGTCATCGGGCTATCGTTCGATAGCCCGACACTCACCGCAAGGAGCCGCTCGGAACGCCGATGCGCCAAATCTGGAAATCCTTTCGAGCGCTGTATTTCGCCTCGCTGATGATGTTGATCGGCTCGGGCCTTCTTTCCACTTATCTGGCTTTGCGCCTGGCGGCCGACCATGTCGACGGACTGTGGGTCGGTGCGTTGATGGCGGCCAACTATTTCGGTCTGGTTCTGGGCGGCAAGATCGGGCACCGCCTGATTGCCCGGGTCGGACATATCCGCGCCTACTCGGCGTGTGCCGGGATCGTCGGCGCGGCGGTGCTCGGTCATGGTCTGGTGGACTGGCTGCCGGCCTGGCTGGTGCTGCGGACCATCGTCGGCCTCGGCATGATGTGCCAGTACATGGTGATCGAGAGCTGGCTGAACGAGCAGGCCGACGCCAACCAGCGCGGCGTGGTGTTCAGCGGCTACATGATTGCCTCGTATCTGGGGCTGGTGCTCGGTCAGCTGATTCTGGTCATGCACCCGGGCCTGGGCCTGGAACTGCTGATGCTGGTCGCCCTGTGTTTTGCCCTGTGTCTGGTGCCGGTGGCGCTGACCCGGCGGATTCACCCGGCACCGTTGCATCCGGCGCCGATGGAGCCGCGCTTCTTTATCAAGCGCGTGCCGCAGTCGTTGAGTACGGTGCTCGGGGCAGGGCTGATCATCGGCTCGTTCTACGGTCTGGCACCGCTGTATGCGTCGCAGCAGGGGCTGTCCACCGAGCAGGTCGGTCTGTTCATGGGTACCTGCATTTTTGCCGGGCTGTTGGTGCAGTGGCCGCTGGGCTGGTTGTCCGACCGTTATGACCGGGCCCTGCTGATCCGTTGCTTTGCCGGGTTTCTGGCCGTGGCCGCGTTGCCGCTGGCGATCATGCCGCAGGTGCCGCTGGAGATTTTATTCGTCGTCGGCTTCCTGTGTTCGCTGGTGCAGTTCTGCCTGTACCCGCTGGCCGTGGCGTTCTCCAACGACCATGTCGAAGGTGATCGGCGGGTGTCGCTGACGGCGATGCTGCTGGTGACCTACGGGGTCGGTGCCAGCATCGGGCCGCTGCTGGCCGGTGTGTTGATGAAAATGTTCGGCAGCCAGAGCCTGTATGCGTTCTTCACCTTTTTCGCGCTGGTGCTGGTGTGGCGCATCCGGCCGAAAGCCGTGACCAACCTGCACCAGGTCGACGACGCACCGCTGCATCACGTGGCGATGCCGGACAGCATGTCCAGTTCGCCGCTGGTGGCGGCGCTCGATCCACGGGTCGACGAGCAAGTGGTGCAGGAGCAGATGCAGACCACGGTCGCACCTGAACCGGCACCCGAGCCTGCCACTGAACCTGAATCACCTGTGGAGCCGGATGTTGGCAAGGACAATCCTGCGCCGGACATCAGTGGCGCCAGGCCTTGATCCTTTAAAAACACCAGGCATAAAAAAACGGGCAGTCACCGCAAGGGACTGCCCGTTATTCAGGGTGCGTACGAATCAGAGATCGTCTTTGTCGAAGCGCCGTGCTTCACGTTGCAACTGATAGACGAAACGCTCGACGTTGCGCGCTGCCGGGCCGCTGATGTTGTGAAAGCGCAGGCCGGCGAAGGTGATGTTGAGTTTTTCTTCGAAGTGCAGGTAGCGCAGCTCGACTGCCGCTGGCTGGTTGCCGAACAGCGGCGGGGCGATCAGGCGATCGTAGACCTGGCCCAGTTGCAGGCGGTCGGTGATGTCGCCTTCGAAACGCAGCTTGCAGCCAGTGGCGGAGATATCCAGCAGTTTGCCACCGATCGGCGACTTGAGCTTTTCGCCGCCCAGTTCGACGCTCACCAGATCGGTCAGCTTCAGTGCGGCGCGGAAGGCGTTGCGGCGCTGGTGATAGACCACTTCGGTGGGCATCTCGCCGACATAGAAGCGATCACCGTCAGATTCCTTGATTTCCAGCGTGCCGTTGTATTCCCAGGCGATGCGCACGCCTTCGTGGAAGCCTTCGACCTTGAAGGGTTCGCCAGCCAGCAGGAAGCGCTCGCCATCGCGCGGGATCATTTCGTCCAGGGCAATGGTCGCGGTTTCCCGGTCGACCTTGATCAGGTAGCTCTGGAAGCGCTGGCTGCGCTCGTGAAAGGTGATGATCAGCGGATCGTGGCTCTCTTGCAGCTGGCGCAGATTGCTGGAGATCTCCAGGGGCGTGGTAAGCACCTTTGGGGGCTGCGGAGCGTCATCATTGGACACGTTAAATCAATCTCCAGACAAATTTTGACTACGGCTGGCCAGTATTTTGCCAGCATGTATCGCGCGTTGATAGGGCGCAAGCATGGAAGAAAGCATCACGCCTGGCTGAGCGCGCGCGGTTTCTGCAGTTTGGAGAAGGTGCCGCTGGCATCGTAGAGCGCGGGAGGCTCGCCACCGGTGAGGATTTTCAGCTGATTGGCCGTGGCGGCCTGCTGCATAACGATCGACTGGCCATTCTTGACGTTGGCCGCCTGGCACTGGGCGATCAGGTCAGTCAGGACATCGCTCTGGCTCAGCAACTGATCGCCGATGCTCGACTGGCTGGCCAGTTGTTCAAGGCCCTGGCGGTCGAGCGACAGATTGAGGCTGGCGAGGATTTCGCTGCGCTTGCGGCCATGCTGCTCGAGCAGAATGATCAATGCCTGTTTGCGCGCCAGAATTTCTTCCAGCAGGGGCATGTCGCGACCGTGCAAGGCGAGGGACTCGGTATGCAGTAACTCCAGCAGTTGTTGAGCTGGAGCAAAGTCGTCGGTGATCAGTTGCAATAAAGTAGTGTCGTGCATGGCTGGCCTTGGGTTTTAAGCGTCCAAAAGCCTGGCGCAGGCCGAGGCCTAGCGCTGGGCTTCGAAGTTGAGCAGTTTGCTGGCTACACGGTTGCTGTCGACTTTGTAGCTGCCATCGGCAATCGCTGCTTTCAACTCGGCCACGCGGGCTTTGTCGACGGCAGGCTGATCGCGCAGCTTGTCAGTGACCTTCTGCAACTGTTGAGCCTCATTGCTGAGGTGTACCGATTCCCCGCTTTTTGCGGTACTGGCCTGTTCGGCCGGGGTATTCAGCGGCGCGGAGGTGCCGGTTTCGGCGGTTTCCTTGGGCGCGCTGGTACGTGTACTGCCCGTAAGTGACGAGGAGCTGTTCAAACGGCTGAAATCGATGACCATGTTAAAAACCTCTGGGAATTTGGACGCTTGCCATGTTCTCGGCCATCCCCTGGAAAACTTTAGGCTCTTTTACCAATGAGCCTGCATGCGCCGCACAGATCCTGCTGCGGCACAGTTTAGGGAACAGCTCAGGTTGGCGCCAGTTTTCTGCGCGATCACTCACGAGGCTTTCCTGTCATTGCTCCAGTCGCTGCTCACATTGCCACTTCCACCTGGCCCGGCGCCATGACCTGCGCCTTGATGACCCGCTGGGAATTGAGGTTTTTCACTCGGATCTGTTCTTTCAGGCCGCCGTTGGACAGCGCCTCGCCCGGCATGCGCACGGACAGCGTGCCGCTGCGGGCGGTAATCACCACTTGATCACCTTTGCGAACGACTTCCGCCTGTTCCAGATGCACAAGGGTAATCACCTGATCGGCGACCGTTGGTCGGGTCAATTTCTGCCCGATCGCCTCATCCACCGACGTCAGAAAGCCCTGGTTGATCAGGCTGACATCATGCTCGCGCAGGGTCACGTCCTGGGGCTCGATGATGCCGGCGCGCTTGAGCGGGCGAGTGGTGGTCACGACCGGGCGAAACAGGCGGACTTGAGCGGGTACGAACACGGTCCAGGGGGAGGCGCCTTCACAGCGGACCTTGACGGTCACACGACCCAAAGGACGCCCGGGACTCTCCAGGGACGCTGTCAATTCCTTGTCGCACATAGGCATGCGCATGCGCGGATCGAGCTGCTTGACCTCGATTTCATAACGCCCTTCTGTTTGACTGGTAGCCAGATAGTCTTCTACGGTGAATTCAAGAAAGCCCTGAGTGACGCCGATAAGCATGTCAGGCAAGGTAACCGCATCAGCACTGGCAGGGCTGCCCGCGAAAAACAGGCAAGCGGCAGACACCGCGCAAAGTCCTCTGCGGATAGGGGATGTCAGGCGTCGGAAAAATGTCGTTTGAATGTTCATACGAGTTAAAAAGCAAGCGCCGTGCCGTTTAGCAATGAATGTGCGTCGCAACAACACTTGGCGTTGGTGTAGGAGTCTGGGCATGGCTGGTGTAATGGATTCGGTGAACCAGCGCACGCAACTGGTGGGGCAGAATCGCCTGGAGCTGTTGTTGTTCCGTCTCGACGGCCAGCAGCTCTACGGGATCAACGTGTTCAAGGTTCGGGAAGTGCTGCAGTGCCCGCAACTGACGTTGATGCCCAAGTCCAGTCCTGTCGTGTGCGGGGTGGCGAATATCCGGGGGGCGACCATTCCGATCCTCGATCTGGCAATGGCGACCGGCTCCGGGGCGTTGAAAGACAAGAACAGTCCGTTCGTGATCATCACGGAATACAACACCAAGACCCAGGGTTTCCTGGTGCGCTCGGTGGAACGTATCGTCAACATGAACTGGGAAGAGATCCATCCGCCACCCAAGGGGACCGGTCGCGATCATTACCTGACTGCTGTGACTCGGGTGGACAATCAGTTAGTCGAAATCATCGACGTGGAGAAGGTGCTGGCGGAAGTCGCACCGACACCGGAAGCGATTTCGGTCGGCGTGGTGGATGTCGAGACCCAGAGCAAGGCATTGTCATTGCGTGTGCTGACGGTCGATGACTCGTCGGTGGCGCGCAAGCAGGTGACGCGTTGCCTGCAGACGGTCGGTGTCGAAGTGGTGGCGCTGAACGACGGCAAGCAGGCGCTGGATTACCTGCGCAAGCTGGTCGACGAGGGCAAGAAGCCGGAAGAAGAGTTCCTGATGATGATCTCCGACATCGAGATGCCGGAGATGGACGGGTACACCCTGACGGCGGAAATCCGCGGCGATCCTCGCATGCAAAAGCTTCATATCATCCTGCATACTTCGTTGTCGGGTGTGTTCAACCAGGCGATGGTCAAGAAGGTCGGTGCCGATGACTTCCTGGCCAAATTCCGTCCTGATGACCTGGCATCCCGGGTAGTCGACCGGATCAAAGCAGCAGATATCAGCTAAGGGCCTTCTGCCCCTGGCGTTCAACACGATTTAAGAGGCGGCATCATTTGTCTACGGGTAATTTGGATTTCGAACAGTTCCGGGTCTTCCTGGAAAAAGCCTGTGGCATTTTGCTCGGTGAAAACAAGCAGTACCTGGTGTCGAGCCGTCTCAACAAACTGATGGAGCAGCAAGGCATCAAGTCCCTGGGTGAGCTGGTACAGCGCATCCAGACCCAGCCGCGCAGCGGTTTGCGCGAGCAGGTGGTCGATGCCATGACGACCAACGAAACCCTGTGGTTTCGCGACACCTATCCGTTTGAAGTCTTGAAGAACAAGGTGCTGCCCGAGGCGATCAAGGCCGCTCCCAACCAGCGTCTGCGGATCTGGTCGGCGGCCTGCTCGTCGGGTCAGGAACCCTATTCGCTGTCGATGTCGATCGACGAGTTCGAGCGGACCAACATCGGTCAGTTGAAGATGGGCGTGCAGATCGTTGCCACCGATCTGTCCGGCAGCATGCTGACCAACTGCAAGACCGGCGAGTACGACAGCCTGGCGATCGGTCGCGGTCTGTCCGCCGATCGTCTGCAGCGCTACTTCGACCCGAAAGGGCCGGGGCGCTGGGTGATCAAGGCGCCGATCAAGAACCGGGTGGAATTCCGCTCGTTCAACCTGCTCGACAGCTACGCCAGTCTTGGCAAGTTCGACATCGTGTTCTGCCGCAACGTGCTGATCTACTTCTCTGCCGAGGTGAAGAAAGACATCCTGTTGCGCATTCACAGCACGCTGAAGCCGGGCGGTTATCTGTTCCTCGGCGCTTCCGAAGCGCTGAACGGTTTGCCGGACCATTACCAGATGGTCCAGTGCAGCCCGGGGATCATTTACCAGGCGAAGTGACCGGCACCGGCAACACAAAAAAACGGGAGTCCTCGGGGGCTCCCGTTTTTTTATGCCTGAGGTTTTTTGCGGTGGCGGCAAGCGGCAGAAAAGCGGCATCCGGCGGAAACCCGTTGCCGCTTTTCTGGCATTGCCGCCTTGCCGACCCCCTGCAAAGCCCCGGAAACCGGGGCTTTTTAAAACTGGCACGACGCTTGCTATAACCCTGTTACGAAAAACCCGGTCACCTGAAGGTTCCCGACATGAGCATCAGCTTCGATAAAGCGCTCGGAATTCACGAAAAAGCCCTGGGCTTCCGCGCCCAGCGTGCCGAAGTCCTGGCCAACAACATCGCCAACGCCGACACCCCGAACTACAAGGCTCGGGATCTGGATTTCTCCAAGGTGCTCGAAGCACAGAGCCAGAAGAACGCCAACGGCACCATCGCCCTGAACATGACCAACAGCCGTCACATCGAAGCTGAAGGCCTGGGCAATGGCGACGAGTCGCTGATGTATCGCACGCCGATGCAGCCGTCGATCGACCAGAACACCGTTGACGCTCAGCTTGAACAGTCGAACTACGCGGAAAACGCCGTCGGCTTCCAGGCCAGCTTCACGCTGCTCAACAGCAAATTCAAAGGGCTGGTGTCAGCCCTGCGCGGAGAGTAATCCATGTCCCTGTCCAGCGTTTTCAACATTGCCGGCAGCGGCATGAGCGCCCAGACCACGCGTTTGAACACCGTGGCTTCGAACATCGCCAACGCCGAAACCGTCTCGTCGAGCATCGACCAGACCTATCGCGCCCGTCACCCGGTGTTCGCCACCATGTTCCAGGGCGGCCAGAGCGGCGGCAGCAACTCGCTGTTCCAGAACCAGGACGCCGCAGGCCAGGGCGTGCAGGTGCTCGGCGTGGTCGAAGACCAGAGCAACCTCGAAGCGCGCTATGAGCCGAACCATCCGGCCGCCGACGCCAAGGGCTACGTCTACTACCCGAACGTCAACGTGGTGGAAGAAATGGCCGACATGATTTCCGCGAGCCGGTCCTTCCAGACCAACGCCGAAATGATGAACACCGCCAAAACCATGATGCAGAAGGTACTGACCCTCGGTCAGTAATAAGGGGCGACTGCCATGAGTGTTACCGATACCACCAGCAGCCTGACGATGAACGACATACTGGCCAACTCTTCGAAGAAGACCAGTAGCACGACCACCGGCGGCATCGCTTCGGCTACCAACAGCGCCACCGGCGGCCAGGCCCTGGGCAAGGATGCGTTCCTGCAACTGCTGGTGACCCAGCTGAAAAACCAGAACCCGCTCGACCCGCAGGACAACAGTGCATTCGTTGCCCAGCTCGCGCAGTTCAGCAGCCTCGAGGGGATCACCACCCTCAACAGCACCGTGAGTTCGCTGGCCGGCAACTACAACTCGTCGCAAGCCCTGCAGGCTTCGTCGCTGGTCGGCCGCAACGTGATCGTGCAGACCAACTCGGTCCAGCTCGACGATCCGAGCAAAGGCATGACCGGTTCGGTCACCGTTCCGTCGTCGATTGCCGGCGGCACCGTCAGCATCACCGACAGCAGCGGCACGGTCGTTCGCACCATCGATCTGGGCAGTCGCGCCGCCGGCAATGCGAGCTTCACCTGGGACGGCAAGGACAAGGACGGCAACCTGGTGAAGACCGGTACCTATACCGTCAAGGCCAACGCCTCGATCAATGGCACCGCGACCGACCTGGCAACTTATCTGCCGGCCACCGTCACCAGCGTGACGATCAGCCAGACCGGTGGCGAGCTGATGCTCAACCTGTCCGGCAAGGGCACCGTCGCCCTGTCCAAAGTACAAACCATTGGTATATAGAGCCGACTAACCGGCACAAAGGAGTGGAATATGTCTTTCAATATCGGCCTTAGCGGTCTCTATGCAGCCAACAAGCAACTGGACGTGACCGGCAACAACATCGCCAACGTCGCGACAGCCGGTTTCAAATCGTCCCGTGCCGAGTTTGCGGACGTCTATTCGGCGACTCGCCTGGGCAGCGGCAGCAAGGTCATCGGTAACGGTGTGCGCCTGGCCAACGTGTCCC
Source organism: Pseudomonas sp. 91RF (assembly GCF_003576265.1). Classification (NCBI taxonomy): domain Bacteria; kingdom Pseudomonadati; phylum Pseudomonadota; class Gammaproteobacteria; order Pseudomonadales; family Pseudomonadaceae; genus Pseudomonas; species Pseudomonas sp. 91RF. The sequence goes on along the minus strand of NZ_QWFC01000048.1, from coordinate 367,740 downwards.
AGCAGTTCACCCAGGGCGACATCAACAACACCGGCAACGTGCTCGACATGGGTATCAACGGCTCGGGCTTCTTCACCCTGAGCGACAATGGTTCGATCACCTACACCCGTGCCGGTACGTTCAAGGTCGACAAGGACGGCTTCATCACCAACACCGACTACACCTCGCGTCTGCAGGGCTATGGTGTGGATTCCAACGGCAAGATCATCAACGGCGTGTTGACCGACCTGAAGATCGATACCTCGAACCTGGCGCCGAAGTCCACCTCGCTGGTCACTTCGACCATCAACCTGAACTCGACCGCTCCGGTGATCGACGATACTGTGGCAGCCGGTAAATTCGACCCGACCAACACGGCGACCTACACCAAGTCGTTCAGTACTCCGATCTATGACAGCCAGGGCAACCAGCACACCATGGATCAATACATGGTCAAGACCGGTGCCAACACCTGGAAGGTCTACACCCTGGTGGACGGTCGTAACCCGGATGCTACCGGCAGTGATCCAAAGGTCACCGCGCCAGTGGCTTCCACCATGACCTTCGACTCCACTGGCAAGCTGACTCAGGTCAGCACTCCACCAGCCACGATCAGCAGTGACCTGAAGCTCACTGGCTGGGTGCCCGGGACTGTGACCAATGGTGTCTGGGCTGCCAACGGTGCTTCGGCGAACCCGGCCGGCATCACCATCTCCATGGCCAAGACCACTCAGTACAACGCCGATACTGCGCGTTCGATTCCGACCCAGGATGGTTATGCCACCGGCCAGATCACCAACCTGACCATCGACGGTACCGGTACCCTGTTCGCCAACTTCAGCAACAACCAGAGCAAGGCCATCGGCCAGGTTGCTCTGGCCAGCTTTACCAACGAACAGGGTCTGCAGCCTGTAGGCGGTACTGCCTGGAAAGAAACCTTCGCTTCGGGTATCCCGGGCTACGATGCGCCGGAAACCGGTACCCTGGGTTCGGTCGTATCCAACTCGCTGGAAGAGTCGAACGTTAACCTGACCAACGAGCTGGTGGATCTGATCAAGGGCCAAAGCAACTATCAGGCGAACGCCAAGACCATCTCGACCCAGAGCACCATCATGCAGACCATCATTCAGATGACCTGATTTTTGGTTGTTCAAGGAGCCCCTCTTTTGAGGGGCTTTTTTTGTTTGGCGTGGCGTCCTTGGAGACGACCATGCTTTGGTTGATTGGGTGAATATCCGTTGCTTCGGGTGTTGCGGCTGGCGGTTTCGCCCTTACTGCGAGTCACTTTTGACAAACGCCTCAAAAGTAACCAAAAAGTCTTTACCCTGACGTTCGGCCCTCGCTGTGGCTCGGGTTCCTTCGCTCCGGGATTGATCCGGGAGCATCGCCTACGGTTTGCTTCGCTGCACCTCCTCTCGATGCATGCGGCTGCGCCGCACGGTCGCTGCGCTCCCACCCCCGGATCAATCCCTCCACTCAGCCTGCCGACGGGCCCTGCGATCAAAAGCGGTACTCGAGCTAACGCTCATCGTGTTGAGTGGTGGAGAGCGAAAGCCAAAGGCAAAGCCAAAGCCAAAGCCGAGGCAGGAGTAGGAGTAGGAGTAGGAGTAGGAGTAGGAGTAGGAGTAGGAGTAGGAGTAGGAGGCAGAAGAAGCTGAGTTGCATGGCATGTGTTTTAAACCCCGAGTTCACCTCGGTATTTCACGTCGGCGTACCTCTACCAAACAACTCGGTCGGTTCCTTCTCCCTAGGGGAGAGGGCTAGGGTGAGGGGGCTTTTGATTTTTTGTCGCGGGCAAAAGAAAACCCCCGACAAACCAGAAGCCTGTCGGGGGCTCTCGGATCAGGCGTTTCGCAACGCCTGATTCAGCTCAGCTTATTGGCAAGCTTCGCAATCCGGCTCGTCGATGGCGCAAGCCTTCGGTACTGGAGCAGGGCCGGCTGGCGCTGCCAGGACCGAATCGTCACCGTGGTTGCCGCCGCTGGAAACAGCGTTCAGCTTGCCGGTGTTGATGGTCGACTTCTCGGTGCTGGTTGCGGCCAGGGCACGGAGGTAGTAGGTGGTTTTCAGGCCACGGTACCAGGCCATGCGGTAGGTCACGTCCAGCTTCTTGCCCGATGCGCCGGCGATGTACAGGTTCAGCGACTGGGCCTGGTCGATCCATTTCTGACGACGGCTGGCGGCGTCAACGATCCACTTGGTGTCCACTTCGAACGCGGTCGCGTAGAGCTCTTTGAGTTCTTGCGGGATGCGCTCGATCTGCTGAACCGAACCGTCGTAGTACTTCAGGTCGTTGATCATGACCGAGTCCCACAGACCGCGAGCTTTCAGGTCGCGAACCAGGTACGGGTTGATCACGGTGAATTCGCCCGACAGGTTCGATTTCACATACAGGTTCTGGTAGGTCGGTTCGATCGACTGCGATACGCCGGTGATGTTGGCGATGGTTGCGGTCGGTGCGATGGCCATGATGTTCGAGTTACGGATGCCTTTCTGTACACGGGCGCGAACCGGTGCCCAGTCCAGGGACTCGGTCAGGTCGACGTCGATGTACTTCTCGCCGCGGGCCTGGATCAGGATCTGTTGCGAATCCAGTGGCAGTACGCCCTTGGACCACAGCGAACCCTGGAATGTCTCGTACGAACCGCGCTCGTCAGCCAGGTCGCAGGAAGCCTGGATCGCGTAGTAGCTGACCGCTTCCATCGACTTGTCGGCGAACTCGACGGCAGCGTCGGAACCGTAAGGGATGTGTTGCAGGTACAGCGCGTCCTGGAAGCCCATGATGCCCAGGCCGACCGGACGGTGGCGGAAGTTGGAGTTCTTCGCCTGCGGTACCGAGTAGTAGTTGATGTCGATCACGTTGTCGAGCATGCGCACGGCGACGTCGATGGTGCGCTTGAGCTTGGCGGTGTCCAGCTTGCCGTCGACGATGTGGTTCGGCAGGTTGATCGAGCCCAGGTTGCAGACCGCGATCTCGTCCTTGTTGGTGTTCAGGGTGATCTCGGTGCACAGGTTCGAGCTGTGGACCACGCCGACGTGCTGCTGCGGGCTGCGCAGGTTGCACGGGTCCTTGAAGGTCAGCCATGGGTGGCCGGTTTCGAACAGCATCGACAGCATCTTGCGCCACAGGTCTTTGGCCTGGATGGTCTTGAACAGCTTGACCTTGCCCGGGTACTCGGTCAGGGCTTCGTAGTACTCGTAGCGCTCTTCGAAGGCCTTGCCGGTCAGGTCGTGCAGGTCCGGTACTTCGGACGGCGAGAACAGGGTCCACTTGCCGTCATCGAAGACACGCTTCATGAACAGGTCAGGGATCCAGTTGGCGGTGTTCATGTCGTGGGTACGACGACGGTCATCACCGGTGTTCTTACGGAGTTCGATGAACTCTTCGATGTCCATGTGCCAGGTTTCCAGGTAGGCACACACAGCGCCTTTGCGCTTGCCACCCTGGTTAACGGCAACGGCGGTGTCGTTCACCACTTTCAGGAACGGAACCACGCCCTGGGACTTGCCGTTGGTGCCCTTGATGTACGAACCCAGTGCACGAACCGGGGTCCAGTCGTTGCCCAGGCCGCCGGCGAATTTCGACAGCATGGCGTTGTCGTGGATCGCGTGGTAGATGCCCGACAGGTCATCCGGAACGGTGGTCAGGTAGCAGCTCGACAGCTGTGGACGCAGGGTACCGGCGTTGAACAGGGTCGGGGTCGAAGCCATGTAGTCGAACGAGGACAGCAGGTTGTAGAACTCGATCGCACGGTCTTCTTTCTGCTTCTCTTCGATCGCCAGGCCCATGGCCACACGCATAAAGAAGATCTGTGGCAGTTCGAAGCGCACGCCATCCTTGTGGATGAAGTAACGGTCGTACAGGGTCTGCAGGCCCAGGTAGGTGAATTGCTGGTCGCGCTCGTGGTTGATCGCCTTGCCCAGTTTTTCCAGGTCGAAGTCGGCCAACACAGGGTTCAGCAGTTCGAACTCGATACCTTTGGCGACGTAGGCCGGCAGTGCCTTGGCGTACAGGTCGGCCATTTCGTGGTGGGTCGCGCTCTCGGCGACGCCCAGGAAGCCCAGGCCTTCGGCACGCAGGGTGTCCATCAGCAGGCGGGCGGTCACGAACGAGTAGTTCGGCTCGCGCTCGACCAGGGTACGGGCGGTCATTACCAGAGCGGTGTTGACGTCGTTCAGGGCCACGCCGTCGTACAGGTTCTTCAGGGTTTCGCGCTGGATCAGGTCGCCGTCGACTTCGGCCAGGCCTTCGCAGGCTTCGGTGACGATGGTGTTCAGGCGGCCCATGTCCAGCGGCGCGAGGCTGCCGTCGGCGCGGGTGATGCGGATCGACGGGTGCGCTTGTACCGGTGCGTCGGCGGTGGTGCGGGTGGCGCGTTCCTTGGAACGGGCGTCGCGGTAGATCACGTAGTCGCGAGCCACTTTCTGCTCGCCGGCACGCATCAGGGCCAGTTCGACCTGGTCCTGGATTTCTTCGATGTGGATGGTGCCGCCCGAAGGCATGCGACGCTTGAAGGTTGCGGTGACCTGTTCGGTCAGGCGGGCAACGGTGTCGTGGATTCGCGACGAAGCGGCAGCGGTGCCGCCCTCAACTGCGAGAAACGCTTTGGTGATAGCGACGGTGATCTTGTCATCGGTGTAAGGAACGACAGTGCCATTACGCTTGATCACACGCAGTTGACCAGGCGCGGTGGCAGCCAGATCCGAATTCGAATCGGCGGCCTGCGGCAAGGTGCCCTGCGGGTTCTCGCGAGTTGTGTCGGTTTGCATGGGTGTCTCCACGTTCTCTATGTTTGTTTGGGCACCATCACGGTGCCCACCGTTCCGTCCTGAAGCACTACGACCGGCCAGCGCCGGGTAACGACTTCGGGACAGTTCAGGAAGTGGGCCTTGTGGGCGCCGCTTCCATGCCGAAGTCTTCGGTTCGCGCGATACGCGTGAAACCGCATTCCTTTCGGGGAGCAGTTTCGGACTGCAACACCCGTACCGTTTACGCCGTGATCGGCTGAAAAACGGTAGCCATCCGCAGGCGCGGTTTGGGCTTCTGAAAATACGTTTGGTTCAACCCGACAATGGCAATAAAAAGCCTTGAATTCACTGTCCGGTTTGTGTTTGGTTTTTGGCGCGAACCCCTACATGTAGGGTTTTTTTGAGCGCGGGCTACAAGATAATGCGTTTTGGGGGGCGATTGCAACGGACAGCCTGTGGATAACCCTGTGCGTAAATTGTGTGCGAAACAGGGAAAACCTTTGTAGGCCGTGAACCTGCTGAGCTAGACCGTTTGTCACTGTTTTTTCGCCGGGAAAAACGCTTCAGCGGATTTTTAAGGGCGCGAACCCTATCACAAAAAACGGCCTTGTCCGAACGCATTTACCGACTTGTGTTCTCGCTGTACGCCGTTTATACAATCGGCCCTGACGCACGCATTCTTATCCTCCTTAAAGATGACAAAAAGACGGGAGGATCCTTCCTTTATTCGCAGCATCGGCAAGCAGAGGTCACCCGTGGAGCAAGAAGCCTGGCAGGTATTGATAGTCGAGGACGACCAGCGTCTGGCCGAACTGACCCGCGAATACCTGCAAGCCAACGGATTGCGCGTGGAGATCGAAGGCAACGGGGCGCTGGCGGCGGCGCGGATCATCAAGGAACAGCCGGACCTGGTGATCCTCGACCTGATGCTCCCCGGTGAAGATGGCCTGAGCATCTGCCGCAAGGTGCGCGACCAGTACGACGGGCCGATCCTCATGCTGACCGCGCGCACCGACGACGCCGACCAGATCCTCGGCCTCGACATCGGCGCCGATGATTACGTGTGCAAACCGGTTCGCCCACGACTGTTGCTGGCGCGCATCCAGGCGTTGTTGCGACGCAGTGACGCACCGGAGCCGGCGGCGGGCAAACCACGCCGTCTGCAATTCGGCCCGCTGGTGGTGGACAACGCCTTGCGCGAAGCCTGGCTGAGCGACAGCGGCATCGAATTGACCAGCGCCGAATTCGATCTGCTGTGGCTGCTGGTGTCCAACGCCGGACGGATCCTGTCGCGGGAAGAAATTTTCACTGCACTGCGCGGGATCGGCTACGACGGTCAGGACCGCTCGATCGATGTGCGCATCTCGCGCATCCGCCCGAAGATCGGCGATGACCCCGATCACCCGCGTCTGATCAAGACCGTGCGCAGCAAAGGTTATCTGTTCGTGCCTGAAGCCTGCGTAGAACTGCCGCTGTGAACTCGATCTTCCTGCGCATCTATGGCGGCATGTGCGCGGCGCTGATTCTGGTGGCGGTGCTCGGCGTGCTGGCGCTGCACCTGCTCAACCAGGTGCGCAGCGAGCAATACCGCGAGCGCCTGGCCCACGGCACGTTTTCCCTGATGGCCGACAACCTGCAACCGATGAACGAGACCGAGCGCCACCGCGCCTTGCTGGTCTGGGAACGGCTGCTGGGGATTCCGCTGACGTTGCAGACGTTCACTCAGACCGATCTCGATCTGACCCAGCGCACCCGCGTGCAGCGCGGCCAGGCCTTGGTCGAGCAGACCGGGCCGCACGCGGCAAAGGTCTACCGTCTGGTCAGCGACAAGGAGCAGTTGGTGCTGGTGGGCGAGGTGCAGCAGATCAGCGAGCAACTGGCCCGGGCGACCATCTACCTGCTGGCCGATGAACTGGTGCGGGTGCCGGTGGGCGAGCAGCCCAAACGCCTCGCGCAATTGAAGGAAGAGAAGGGATTCGGCTTCGATCTGCGGTTGGTCACCGTGAACGAGGCCGACATGGATGAAGACCAGAGCCGTCGCGTGTCGGAAGGCGATACGGTGATGGCGCTGGGCAAGGGCGGCGATTCGATCCGGGTGTTCGCCGGGATGGTTGGCACGCCGTGGGTGCTGGAAATCGGTCCGCTCTATCAGATGAATCCGTACCCGCCGCAATGGCTGGTACTGATTGCCGCGTTGGGTCTGACCCTGATCGGCCTCATCGTCTATTTATTGGTGCGTCAGCTCGAACGGCGATTGCGCGGCCTCGAAGCGGCAGCCACGCGCATCGCCAAGGGCAGCCTGGAAACCCGTGTTCCGGCACGCGGTGCCGACTCGGTGGGCAAACTGGCGGCGGCGTTCAACGGTATGGCCGAGCACCTGCAACAGTTGCTGGCGATCCAGCGTGAGTTGGTGCGCGCGGTGTCCCATGAGTTGCGCACGCCGGTGGCGCGCCTGCGATTCGGTCTGGAAATGATCGGCTCGGCCACCACCCCGCAAGCACTGGAAAAGTACCGCGAGGGCATGGACCACGACATCGAGGACCTCGATAAGCTGGTGGACGAAATGCTCACCTACGCGCGGTTGGAGCAAGGCTCGCCGGCGCTGACCTTCCAGCGCATCGACCTCGATGCACTGGTCAATCAGGTGATCGAAGAACTGGCGCCACTGCGCGCCGACGTCACGGTGCAACGTGGTTTGTGCTTGTCGGCGGCTGATTGCGACGATGCCTGGGTCGAGGCCGAACCGCGCTACCTGCATCGCGCCTTGCAGAATCTGGTGGGCAACGCCATGCGCCATGCGCGCTCCAGGGTCACGGTCAGTTATCAGGTCGGGCAGATGCGTTGTCGGGTGGATGTCGAAGACGATGGCCCCGGCGTGCCGGAAAGTGCCTGGGAGAAAATCTTCACGCCCTTCCTGCGGCTGGACGACAGCCGTACCCGGGCATCTGGCGGACACGGGTTGGGATTGTCGATTGTGCGGCGGATCATTCACTGGCATGACGGCCGGGCGCTGATCGGCAAGAGCAAGAGTCTGGGCGGGGCGTGTTTCAGCCTGAGCTGGCCGAGGAATCAGGAGCGGCGCTGAAGCCGCTCAAGCCTGGATGCTGACCAAGCTCAATAACTGCCCGTCGTGCACCCCGAACTGTGCATCCAGTTCGGTCCCGTTGCGCCATTCGCTGGACAGGTCCGTCAGCAGGCGCAGCCTTACATGACCTTGCTCGGTCCATTCGAGTACTTCGGCGTGCTCGAAATAGAAGCGTTTCTGGACGATCGGGTACAACGCCTTGAACAGGCTTTCCTTCACCGAAAAAGTCAGCGTCACCCACAACGCCAGTTGATCGCGGGCGCCGGCGGCCATGCGCTGCATCTCCGCTGGCGTGAGGATTTCCCCGGCCAGGCGTTCGGCCCGTTCGGCGTTGAGCAGGTTTTCCAGGTCCATGCCCAGCCCGCGCCAGTGTTGCTTGTTGGCGACAATCGCCGCTGCCCGGCCGGTGCTGTGGGTGATCGAGCCGCAAATATGGGCCGGCCACACCGGTGCGCGATCCTCGCCAATCGCCGGGACACTGCTTGAACCTTCCAGCTGTTGCAGCGCGGCCCGGGCGCAAATCCGCCCGGCGAGAAACTCCGCCTGACGCTTGGCCACTGAACGCTGGATGCTCGGCGGCGGCTCGATGGCGCTGCGACGGAAGTCATCGCCGAGCAGTTGCGACGGATCGAAGTGGGTGCTCAGCAGCACGGTGTCCGGCAGCACGTTCGGCAATGGCCAGTGGGCATCGAGCGGGGTGCAGCAAGCTGGGAGGAGGGGGCTGGAATTCATGGCGGGCATTTTGCCGGGTTGCTTTGAGGCTGGATAGTGCGCAGGTGTGGAACGTTCCCGCGCAGGGCGCGGGAACGAGTGGGTTCAGCCAAAGATCTTCTTGAAGAAGGCCTGCATGTCCGCCCAGGATTTTTCATCCGCAGCCTTGTTGTAGCCGATGTCCGGGCCGCCGTGATCGCCGTGGCTCAGACGATCCGCATCGGGGTTGGTGAAACCATGCTTGGCGCCGTCGAGGCTGACGAATTTATAGTCGGCGCCGGCCTTGTCCATTTCAGACTTGAACGCCGTGACGTTGTCGGCGGTGACCATGCTGTCCAGCGCGCCGTGCTCGACGAGGATCTTCGCCTTGACGCTGCCGGGCGTCGCCGGGGTCTTGGTGGCGAGTGCGCCGTGGAAACTCACCACGCCGGCCAGTGGCACACCCTGACGCGCCGCATTCAACACCACGCCGCCGCCGAAGCAGTAACCGATGGCGGCCAGTTTGCCGGTGTCGGTCTGTGGCTGTTTTTTCAGCAGGGCGAGGCCGGCCTCGAAGCGTTTGCTGGCGGCATCGGCGTTCTGCGTGGCCGCCTGCATGAACGCCATCGCATCTTTCGGGTGCTCGGTGTTTTTGCCGTCACCGTACATGTCGATCGCCAGGGCGCTGTAGCCGAGGCCGGCGAGATCCCGTGCGCGGCGCTTGGCGTAGTCGTTCAGGCCCCACCATTCATGGACCACCACCACACCGGGGCGAGGTCCCTTGATTGCGTCGTCATAGGCGTAATAACCGATCAGTTTCGTGCCGTCGGCGCTCTGGTAAGGTATTTCCTCGGTTTTGATCGCAGCCGCGCTGAGGCTGCTGAAGGCGAGCAGGGTGAGGGCAAGGAACAGGCGCATGATCGGGGTCTCCTGACAATAAAAGGTCAAGACAGCCTAGTTCATTTGATTGCGCCCGGGTTCAGGGTGCGTTCAGGGCAGGTACAGGCCGGGTTCAGTAATCTTGAACCACGTCCGAGGGATGAAATGAACAGGACCCTCAAAAGCGGCAGTACACCGTTGTCGCAGGTATGCTGTTGGAGATGCTGATTGGCCCGGGAGAGTGTCATGAAACTGTTGGTCGTCGAAGATGAAGCGCTGTTGCGCCATCACCTGCAAACCCGCCTGACGGAAAGCGGTCACGTGGTCGAGTCCGTGGCCAATGCCGAAGAGGCGCTGTACCAGACCGGGCAATTCAATTTTGACCTGGCGGTGATCGACCTCGGCCTGCCGGGCATGGGCGGGCTCGATCTGATCCGCCAGCTGCGCCAGGACGGCAAGAGCTTTCCGATCCTGATCCTCACCGCCCGTGGCAACTGGCAGGACAAGGTCGAAGGCCTGGCCGCCGGCGCCGACGATTACCTGGTCAAGCCGTTCCAGTTCGAAGAGCTGGAAGCACGGCTCAATGCGCTGCTGCGTCGCTCCAGCGGTTTTACCCAGTCGTCTATCGTTGCCGGGCCGCTGCTGCTCGACCTCAATCGCAAGCAGGCGACCCTCGATGAACAGCCGCTGGCGCTGACCGCCTACGAATACCGGATTCTCGAGTACCTGATGCGCCACCACCAGCAAGTGGTGCCCAAGGATCGCCTGATGGAACAGCTGTACCCGGACGACGACGAGCGTGATCCGAACGTGATCGAAGTGCTGGTCGGGCGTCTGCGGCGCAAGCTCGAAGGCCCGGCCGGGTTCAAGCCGATCGACACGGTGCGTGGGCTGGGCTATCTGTTCAATGAGCGCTGCACTTGATCCGTTCGCTTCGTGTTCGCTTGATGTTGGCCGCCACGACGCTGGCGGTGTTGTTCATGCTCGCCTTGCTTCCGGCGATGCAAGGGGCGTTCAGCCTGGCACTGCAGGATTCCATCGAGCAGCGCCTGGCCTCGGATGTCACCACACTGATTTCTGCTGCACGGATTGAAAACGGTCGGCTGGTGATGCCGGTGCAGTTGCCGGACGAGCGTTTCAACCTCGCCGACTTCCGTCTGCTCGGCTACATCTACGACCGCGAAGGTCATCTGGTCTGGCGCTCGAAAGCGACCCAGGAAGAGCAGATCAACTACAAACCGCGTTACGACGGGATGGGCAGCGAGTTTGCGCGGATTCGCGAAGCCAGCGGTCAGGAGTTCTTCGTCTACGACGTCGAAGTCAAACTGCTCGGCGGCAAGAATGCGGCGTTCAGCATCGTCGCGCTGCAACCGGTACGCGAATACGAAACCACCCTCGAAGGCCTGCGGGAAAACCTCTACCTCGGCTTCGGCGCTGCGTTGCTGGTGCTGCTCTCGCTGCTGTGGATCGGCCTGACCTGGGGCCTGAAAGCCCTGCGCCGGCTGAGCCAGGAGCTGGACGAAATCGAAAGCGGCACCCGCGAAAGCCTCACCGAACAACACCCCCGTGAACTGTTGCGACTGACCGGCTCGCTCAACCGCTTGCTGCACAGCGAGCGTCAGCAACGCAGCCGCTATCGCGATTCCCTCGACGATCTGGCCCACAGCCTGAAAACCCCGCTGGCGGTGTTGCAGGGCGTCAGTGAAGACATGGCCCAGCGTCCAGAAGATCGCGATCAGGCCTGGGTGCTGCAAGCCCAGATTGAACGCATGAGCCAGCAGATCAGCTACCAGTTACAACGCGCCAGCTTGCGCAAAAGCGGTCTGGTGCGCCATCAAGTGCGACTGCGCCCGGTGCTCAAAAGCCTGTGCGACACCCTCGACAAGGTCTACCGCGACAAGCGCGTGCGGGTGGCATTCGACCTGCCGGAACACTGCTACCTGCCGATCGAGCAGGGGGCCTTGCTGGAAATGCTGGGCAACCTGCTGGAAAACGCCTATCGCCTGTGCCTGGGCGAAGTGCGCATCAGCGTGCGCGAAACCCTGGCCGGGAGCGAGTTGTGCATCGAAGACGACGGCCCCGGTGTCCCGCAGCATCAGCGGGCGCGGATTCTTGAGCGCGGTGAGCGTCTGGATCGCCAGCACCCTGGGCAGGGGATCGGTCTGGCGGTGGTCAAGGACATCATCGAGAGCTACAACGCCAAATTGACCCTGGGCGATTCGCCGATGGGCGGGGCGGCGTTCAGGATTCATTTTCCGGCGCTGTGATCGCCTACTGTTCCTGCGCCCGATAAGCCCCCGGCGTCAGCCCCGTCCACTTCTTGAACGCCCGGTGAAACGCCGATGGCTCGGAAAACCCGAGCTGTTCGGCGATCTGTTGCAACGACAGATCGGCCCGCCCCAGGTGATAGATCGCAATGTCCCGGCGCAACTGATCCTTCAATTCCTGAAAACTGGTGCCTTCCTCGCGCAAATGCCGGCGCAGGGTTTGCGGGCTGATGTGCAGGTGCGCCGCCACGGCTTCCAGGTCCGGCCAGCGCGCGCTGTCGTGACTGAGCAGGCGGCGCAATCGGCTGCTGAGGCTGTTGCCGTCGTCCGGGCGAGACAGCAGGTCGGCGGGGGAACGTTCGAGAAAGTGCTTGAGGGTGCGCTCGTCCTGCAACAGCGGCATGTGCAGATAGCGACTGTGAAACACCAGACTGCTTTGTGATGCAGAAAACTCCAGCGGACACGAGAACAACAAATCGTACTCCGCCCCGTGCGCTGGTTTCGGGTAGCTGAACGTCGCTTGTTCCAGGCGAATCCGCTGACCGATCAACCAACTGCCGAGGCGATGCCAGATCACCAGCAGGCTCTCGGAAAGAAAGTGATCCGGGTCCCACAATTGCAAATCGTCGAGGCTCAGGCGCACCCATTCGTCTTCATGGCTCAGGCTCAGGCGCGGGGCCTCGGGGAATAGGCTATAAAACAATAAGCCGCGTTGCAGAGCCTTTTCCAGGTTGCGGCAATGAATGATGGCGTGGCACATCATGGCGAAACTGCCGGTCTTGCTGGGCGCGTTGCCGAAACCCAGGCATTCGTCGTCCAGGGCCAGCCACAGGTTCTGGATCAGTCGGGTGAACAGTTCGGGGGCGATCCGCGCCCGGGGCTCGTCGAGCAGTTCGGGACTGATGCCCAGTTGCAGCAGCAGGCCCGAATAATCGAACCCGCGACGGTGTGCGCCGACGAGGGCGGCACGGGCGAAGTGACTGGCGATGGTGCGTTCGCGCATGGGTGGCAAATCCTTCCTCTGGCGACCGATGGTAGCCGGCGGCTCCGATCGGCAACAAGGCGGATTTCCGCCAAATTGTAGGACGAGAGCAGGTGCGTTGGCGGAAATCCGCCACACTTGGGTAACCGAATGGTGACACAGAAAAACCTGCATCCCCTGATATCAAAAGGCTTGCAGCGATTTGCACCAAAGTGGCACGGCGTTTGCGATAAGAGCGACAGAAGCGTGCGCCGAGCCGGTCCGGGCAAGCGCCGTTCGACACAACAAATCCCTCCAGTGCAGGAGGGTTCGCAATTCAAGTGTCGCGTTCAACAGATGGATGTTGCCACGCGGGACTCTTGAGGAACTTTGCAATGACGACTCGTCAGCCACTGTACAAATCCCTGTATTTCCAGGTGATCGTCGCAATCTGTATCGGTATTGCGCTCGGCCACTACTACCCGCAGTTCGGCGTGGCCGTAAAGCCACTGGGTGACGGGTTCATCAAACTGATCAAAATGATCATCGCTCCGATCATCTTCTGCACCGTGGTCAGCGGTATCGCCGGCATGCAGAGCATGAAGTCGGTCGGCAAGACCGGCGGTTATGCACTCCTGTACTTCGAAATCGTTTCGACCATCGCCCTGCTGGTCGGCCTGATCGTGGTCAACATCGTGCAGCCGGGCAATGGCATGCACATCGACGTCGCCACCCTCGACGCCTCGAAAGTCGCCACCTACGTGCAGCAAGGCGCTGACCAGAGCGTTGTCGGCTTCCTGCTCAACGTGATCCCGACCACCATCGTCGGCGCGTTCGCCACCGGTGACATCCTGCAAGTGCTGATGTTCTCGGTGATCTTCGGTTTCGCCCTGCACCGCCTGGGTGCCTACGGCAAGCCGATCCTGGACTTCATCGATCGCTTCGCCCACGTGATGTTCAACATCATCAACATGATCATGAAGCTCGCGCCGATCGGTGCCTTCGGTGCGATGGCCTTCACCATCGGCGCCTACGGTGTCGGCTCGCTGGTGCAGCTGGGTCAACTGATGGCGTGCTTCTACATCACTTGCCTGGCGTTCATCCTGATCGTGCTGGGTGCCATCGCCCGCATGCACGGCTTCAGCGTGCTGAAGATGATCCGCTACATCCGTGAAGAGCTGCTGATCGTGCTGGGCACTTCCTCGTCGGAGTCGGTACTGCCACGCATGCTGATCAAGATGGAGCGTCTGGGCGCGAAGAAATCGGTAGTGGGTCTGGTGATCCCGACCGGTTACTCGTTCAACCTCGACGGTACCGCGATCTACCTGACCATGGCGGCCGTGTTCATCGCTCAGGCGACCGACACCCACATGGACATCACTCACCAGATCACCCTGCTGGTGGTGTTGCTGCTGTCCTCCAAAGGCGCCGCCGGTGTGACCGGTTCGGGCTTCATCGTGCTGGCCGCCACCCTGTCGGCGGTAGGTCACCTGCCGGTGGCCGGTCTGGCACTGATCCTGGGTATCGACCGCTTCATGTCCGAAGCCCGCGCCCTGACCAACCTGGTCGGCAACGCCGTTGCGACCATCGTTGTGGCCAAGTGGGTCAAGGAACTGGACACCGACGTACTGGACGCCGAGCTGGCCTCGGGCGGTCGCGGTATTGTCGACCAGCGTCACGAAGACGACCTGGGTGTGGCCGAAGGCCCGACCCCGAGCAATGTGAAGTAAGCATCGCTTGAATGGAAAAACCCGCTTCGGCGGGTTTTTTCATGTCTGCGATTTAAGTGCACGATTTGAGCACAACGGTCAGCGCAACTGGCGCATCCGGTAATTGCCCCATCGTTCATGGCTGCCTAGGCTGCATGCATCGTTGATGGAGATCGCCCATGTCTGCACCGTTGGCCTCACTGAAGATTCTGGATTTCTCGACCCTGCTGCCGGGGCCGTTCGCCTCGCTGTTGCTGGCGGACATGGGCGCCGAGGTGCTGCGCATTGAATCGCCGACCCGCCTCGATCTGCTGCGGGTGTTGCCGCCCCATGATCACGGGATCTCGGCCAGCCACGCCTACCTGAATCGCAATAAACGCAGTCTGGCGCTGGACCTCAAGCAGCCCGAGGCGCTGGAGCTGGTGAAGCAGTTGCTGGCGGACTACGACATCGTGCTGGAGCAGTTCCGCCCCGGCGTGATGGAGCGGCTTGGGCTGGGCTACGAGGCGCTGAAGGCGGTCAATCCGAAGCTGATTTATGTGTCGATCACCGGTTACGGCCAGACCGGGCCGTACAAGGATCGCGCCGGACACGACATCAACTATCTGGCGCTGGCCGGTCTCTCCAGTTACACCGGGCGCGCCGACAGCGGGCCGTTGCCGCTGGGCATGCAGGTGGCGGATATCGCGGGCGGCTCGCTGCACGGGGTGATCGGCCTGTTGGCAGCGGTAATTTCTCGCCAGCAAACCGGGCAAGGCACGCACCTGGACGTGAGCATGACCGACTGCGCCTTCAGCCTGAACGCCATGGCTGGCGCCGGGTATCTGGCCTGCGGCGAGGAGCCGGGCTGGGAGGATCAGATGCTCAATGGCGGCAGCTTCTACGACTGCTACCGTTCCCGCGACGGGCGCTGGATGTCGGTGGGCAGTCTGGAGCCGGCCTTCATGCAGCAACTGTGTGCGGCGCTGGGGCGGCCGGAACTGGCGGCCCAGGGTTTGTCACCCAAGCCTGAGCAGCAACGTGGGCTCAAGGACGCGTTGAAGGTCGAGTTCGAGAAGCATGACTTTGCCGAACTGTGCGAGCTGTTCGCCGGGATCGATGCCTGTGTCGAACCGGTATTGAGCCTGAGCGAAGCGGTGCAGCATCCGCAGTTGCAGGCGCGGGAACTGGTGACTCAGGTGCCCCGTGGGGATGGCTCGGCGCAGGCGCAGATTGCCTGCCCGCTGAAATTTTCCGAAGCCTTGCCGGCGCCGCGACATATCGGCGCGGCGCTGGGGCAGCATACGGATCAGGTGTTGGGGGAGTTGGGCTTGAGTTTTGAGCGCATTGCCGAATTGCGACGGGCCAAAGTGATCGCCTGACTCACTCGACCCGCATCTCGCCACTGAACACCAGGGTGTTGCGACAGCGTCGGCACAAATAGCGCCGGCCTTGCCGCACCAGACTATGGCGCTGGGCCGAAAACGGAAAATCGCTGTCGGCACACGGGCATTTGTAGATATAGCGGGTCACGCTGCGGCGTTTGACTTCGTAGGTGTGGCAGCGATCCGGCGGCAGCTCGTAGACGCCGCGCATGATCAGTTGCCATTCCTCGCCATGGGGCTGGATGCGGTCGCCGAACAGTTGATGGGCGATCAGGTGCGCGACTTCGTGGGCCACGGTCTGCTTGAGGAAATGTTCGGTGTTCTCCCGGTACAGCTGCGGGTTGAAGCGCAGCAGGTTCTCGTGCAGATGCGCGACCCCGGCTTTTTGCCCGCGCAGCTTGAGGCTCACCACGGGGCGTTTGAAAGGACGTTTGAAAAAGGATTCAGCGAGTTGGAAACAGTCTTCGACGCGGGTATTGAGTTGCTCGGGCATGCTTGATGGATCTCCAGAGAGTCGGAGTATGCCGCAACCGTCCGGCCTTGCGTATCGCCGAACTGCCGAATGGTCGTGGCGCTTTTCCCTGGCATGAGAAGGCCGCCTTGCGGCGGCCTGTGTTGGCGGATCTTGTTCTTCTCGGCGTTGCAGCCAGCTAGTTTGTGTAGACGGGCCCCACGCCCAGTCCCCAGACAATCACGGTAAACGCCATGATGGCCACCAGCACCACCAGGCCCACCGCCAGCACCGAGCTGGAAAACAGGAATCCCTCGTCAGACGGAATGTTCATGAAGGTCGGCAAGCCCACATACAACAGGTACACCGTGTAGCAGATGGCCGCCGTGCCGACGATCATCCCCAGCCACATGTGCGGATACAGCGCTGCCAGCCCGCCGACGAACAACGGTGTCGCGGTATAGGTGGCAAACGCCACGCATCGGGCCAGGCTCGGGTTGGCGTCATAGGTGCGGGCCATCCAGTGCACGAAGGCACCCATGACCGCGACCCCGCCGAGCATCGCCAGGTACGACATGATGGTCATCCACAACGCGCTTTCGACGGTGAGCATCACCGGGGCGCGGCTGCCGATCACCCAGCCGACCTGAGTCGTACCGATAAACGCCGAAACAGCGGGGATCGCCGCCAGAATCAGCGTGTGCGTCAGGTACATGTGGCTGATGCTTTCCTCTTGGTCGCCACGGATTTCCTTCCATTCCTGATCGGGGTGGGTAAAAAGTCCCACTACGTGATGGATCATGCCAGTCACTCCTCTCGTTATTGCCATCGCCCCCCAGCGGAGCGCCTACGGGCCAATGTGGCCGAGCAAATACAGGTCTTCAGATTGCGTGCGACCTTATGTCGCAGTATAGGAAGGTCTTAACCGCACAGGTATTGGGGTCTTAGAGCAAATCGCGCTGTAAACCGGCGGGGTAATCGCGTCGGGGTCTGTGCAGGCGGGCATTCGAGGGGGCGACAACCTGTGGCCACAACCCCGGTGTTTTTGCGTAAAATGCCCGCCTTTCGTCACACCTCACGGATTTCGCGTCATGGGCACTCTTACGGTCAACCAGAACAAACTGCAAAAGCGCCTGCGCCGCCTGGCCGGCGAAGCAGTCACCGACTTCAACATGATCGAAGACGGCGACAAGGTCATGGTCTGCCTGTCCGGAGGCAAGGACAGCTACACCATGCTCGACGTGCTGATGCACCTGCAGAAGGTTGCACCGATCAAGTTCGAGATCGTCGCCGTGAACATGGACCAGAAGCAGCCGGGCTTCCCCGAGCACGTGCTGCCGGCCTACCTGAAAGAGCTGGGCATCGAGTACCACATTGTCGAGAAAGACACCTACTCGGTGGTCAAGGAACTGATCCCGGAAGGCAAGACCACCTGCTCGCTGTGCTCGCGCCTGCGTCGCGGCACGCTGTACACCTTCGCCGACGAAATCGGTGCGACCAAAATGGCCCTCGGTCATCACCGCGACGACATCGTCGAGACGTTCTTCCTCAACATGTTCTTCAACGGCAGCCTCAAGGCCATGCCACCGAAGCTGCGCGCCGACGACGGACGCAACGTGGTGATCCGTCCGCTGGCCTACTGCAACGAGAAAGACATTCAGGCCTACTCGGACTTCAAGCAATTCCCGATCATCCCGTGCAACCTCTGCGGCTCCCAGGAAAACCTGCAGCGTCAGGTGGTCAAGGAAATGCTGGTGGACTGGGAACGCAAGACCCCGGGCCGTACCGAGAGCATTTTCCGCAGCCTGCAGAACGTGATCCCGTCGCAACTGGCTGACCGTAATCTGTTCGACTTCACCAGCCTGAAGATTGATGAAACCGCCGCTTCGCGTTTCGTCAACGTCGTAAACCTGTAAGTCGTACCCATTGTGGGAGCCAGCCTGCTGGCGATTGCGGTGTGCCAGCCCCTACAGGGGTGACTGACACTGTGCTATCGCCAGCAGGCTGGCTCCCACATTGGTTTTTCGTTTCATTCAAAAGGAGAGGGCATGCGCGATTACAAGTGGCTGCACGAATACTGTCTGAACCGCTTCGGTTCGGCGGCTGAACTGGAAGCCCATCTGCCCGTTCCCAAGACCCCGGCGCAACTGCGCCAGATCAGCGACGACCGTTATCTCTCGACCATGGCCCTGCGGGTTTTCCGGGCCGGGCTCAAGCACAGTCTGGTGGACGCCAAGTGGCCGGCCTTCGAGGAAGTGTTCTTCAAGTTCGACCCGGAAAAAGTCGTGCTGATGAGCGCCGAACACCTTGAGCGGTTGATGCAGGACGCGCGGATCATCCGCCACCTGGGCAAACTCAAAAGCGTGCCGCGCAATGCGCAGTTCATTCTGGATGTCGAGAAAGAGAAGGGCAGTTTCGGCGCATTGCTGGCGGACTGGCCGGTGACCGATATCGTCGGCCTGTGGACCTACCTGAAAAAGCACGGCCATCAATTGGGTGGGCTGTCGGCGCCACGCTTCCTGCGCATGGTCGGCAAGGACACGTTCGTGCCGAGTTACGATGTGGTCGCGGCGTTGAATGCACAGAAGATCGTCGAAAAGGTGCCGAGCAGTCTGCGGGATCTGGCGACGGTGCAGAACGCGTTCAACCAGTGGCATGAAGAAAGCGGCGGACGGCCGATGAGCCAGATTTCGATGATGCTGGCCTACACCGTCAATCACTAAGACCGTGTCGCCCGCATCGCTAGCAGGCTAGCTCCCACAGAAGATTTGTGAACGTCGCAGATCCAGTGTGGGAGCCAGCCTGCTGGCGATAGCGGTCTGTCAGGCGACGGAGACTTCGCCTTCGCCGGCCAGCTTGCGGTTCAACTGATACCGCCAGCGCACATACAGCAGCGCCGAGCAGAACACCGCCAGACTGGCGATCATCTCCAGCACGCCGAACAACTGGCGGCTCGGGTCATACGCCGCCAGTGCGCCCTTGATGAAATACAGGTTCACCACAAAGCACATCCACGAATGCCCGCGGGCGCTGCCCATGATCATGCCCGGTGCCAGCACCAGCCACGGGATCAGCTCGATCAGCAGAATTACCCACGGCCGTGCGCCATGCAGGTCGGCGAACACCAGGTAATACGCGGCGAGCAGTCCGGCCAGGCCGAAAAAGCACAGCAGACTGATCACCCGCATTGCCCGCACCCGGGGCTCCAGCCATTCGACGGCGGGCAGGACTTTCGGCTTTCTGGCCATCTCAGTTCCCCAGCTTCTGGGCCGTCCTGGCCAAGCGTGCGCCCAGTGCGCGGCACAGCGCCACTTCGTGCTGATCGAGACCGCTTTTGCCGTCGGCCCCGGCGTGATGGCTGGCGCCGTACGGCGTGCCGCCGCCCTGGGTTTCCAGCAGCGCCGATTCGCTGTAGGGCAGGCCGGTGATCAACATGCCGTGGTGCAGCAGCGGCAGCATCATCGACAGCAGGGTGGTCTCCTGACCGCCGTGCAGGCTGGCGGTGGACGTGAACACGCCGGCCGGTTTGCCGACCAGCGCGCCGGTCAGCCACAGGTTGCTGGTGCCGTCGAGGAAGTACTTGAGCGGCGCGGCCATGTTGCCGAAACGGGTCGGACTGCCGAGGGCCAGGCCGGCGCAGTTCTTCAGGTCATCCAGCGTGGCGTACAGCGCGCCTTCATCCGGAATGTCCGGCGACACGGCTTCGCACTCGGTCGAAATCGCTGGCACGGTACGCAGGCGCGCTTCGAGGCCGGCCTGTTCGACACCCCGGGCAATCTGCCGGGCCATCTCGTTGGTTGAACCGCTGCGGCTGTAATACAGAACCAGAATGTACGGCGCACTCACGGCAACAGCTCCAGGATCTGCTCCGGTGGGCGGCCGATCACGGCCTTGTCGCCGGCTTCGAGAATCGGGCGCTCCATCAGCTTCGGATGTGCGGCGATGGCTTCGATCAATTGTTTCTCGGTGAGACTGACATCGGCCAGGTTCAGAGTCTTGTATTCGTCTTCGCCGGTGCGCAGCAGTTGCCGGGCGCTGATCCCCAGCTTGCCGAGCAACGCCTTGATTTGCGCGGCGTCCAGCGGCGTTTCGAGGTAGCGCACCACGTTCGGCGTCAGGCCACGGGCTTCGAGCAGTTCGAGCGCACCGCGGGATTTCGAGCAGCGCGGGTTGTGATAAAGCGTCAGATCGGTCATGGGCGGGTCGCTTCTTGCGTAGAGTGGCGGCTATTCTAACTGTGCAGCGCGCAATCCAGAACCTTGGGAGGCGATGGGTCGCAGGCGCATTCAATTTTTCACAAGGAACACGACATGACACGGCGACTGGCAGCAGCATTGACGATCATCGGGGCGTTGATGCTGGGGGGCTGCGGTAACGACTACGGCATCGATCAGAACGGGCAGAAAGTCGCGTCCGAGCGCCTGGACAAGCAATGGGTGGTACTCAATTACTGGGCTGAATGGTGCGGTCCGTGCCGCACGGAAATCCCGGAACTCAATCATCTGGCTGAAGAGCTCAAGGGCAAGAAAATCGGGGTGTTCGGGGTCAACTTCGACAATGTGCAGGGTGAAGAACTGAAAGGTGCCAGCGAGAAGCTCGGCATCAAGTTCACCGTGCTGGCGCAGGATCCGGCGGATCTGTTCGAACTGCCGCGCAGCGAGGCCTTGCCGGTGACCTACATCATCGACAACAAGGGCAAGGTACGGGAACAGTTGATGGGTGAGCAGACGGCGGCGGGGGTGATGGCGAAGCTTGAGGCGTTGAAGGCAACCAATTGAGGATCGTTCCCACGCGGTGCGCGGGAACGATCAGAAGGCTCAGCCTTCTTCCAGCCACCAACGCAACGGCTTGCCTTCGGCAGGCCAGAAGCGCATCTGCTCGATGGGCGAAACGTCCCAGCGCTCGACTTTCTCCAGAGCCTGCAGGAAACGCTGTTCCTGCTCCATCAGCGCGGGAGCGCAGAGTTTGCGGGTCTTGCCGATCTTGCCGAAGCTGAGCTTGTCGCCATCGAGGGTGTAGGGCGCGAACCAGTGGTTGCAGCCGCCATTGCCATAGGCCCGGCCATCTTCGCCGAGGGTCACGGTCAGGTGGCTGTAATCCATCAGTGGCCGCTCGCCGATCCATTCCAGAATGTAGCTGCGGTCCTGTTGCAGTTGCACGGGCTCCGCGGCGCAGCCCATCAGGCCGGCGCCGACAGCGGCGGTCAGGGCCAGGTGTTTCATCATGCAGGCTCCTGGCATTTCGGGCACAGGTGCTTGTCACCGACGGCTTTCCAGCCCAGTTCTGCGATGCGTGCGGTGGCAGCCGGTTTTTCCGCAGGCTTGCCCAGTTTGGCGTCCACGGCGAATTCGAAGCTCAGTTCCCTGGCGCAACTGTCGCAGTTGACCTGCCAGGTGTGGATTGCCAGTTCGCCGAACACCGGGCCGGTGGTCATCGCGGTCCATTGACCTGGCGGGTTGATCAGATGGCGGACGGTGTCGACGGTCAGGCGCATGGACAGGTCCTTGCTGCCTTTGAGGGTCACGACCAGCACGTCACCGATACGGATCGAGCCACCGTTGCCGGTGACCTGATAACGGCCCGGTACGAGCGCGCGGCATTCGGTGAGGGTGTGTTGCGGGTTCATCAGGGTATAGCGGAAATCGTGTTCGACCATGGGTCCTCCAAATATGCGCGACATGCTAGCACGGGCTTGATTGCAGATTAACGCGCACGTGCGACCTTCGATCCGGTTCAAATCGACACCACAGTCGTGGCAAACTGCCGCCTTCATCTCTAAGGAACGGAACATGGCGCTGATCGAATGTTATGAATGCAAGCGGAGCGTGAGCTCCGAAGCGACGGCGTGCATTCATTGCGGGGCTCCGTTGACGGAGGCGCAGGCGCCGGCCAGGGCGAACTCCGGTGGATCAACGATTTCCTTTGGCAGTCTGCCCCGGAACAAGGCGGTTCCCGAAGCTTTCGTCGCAACCCCCGCGCCTGCCCCGGAACCCAAGATCATGCCCGCTGCAGCCGGTCGCCGGCGCCGGCAACAGGCCGGGCGAGCGGCAGAACCTCGGTTGAATGCCGACGGTGTGCGTCCGGTCGAGGGCTGGTTGAAGATCATGGCGTTCCTGATGCCGATGATCTTTGTCTGGTTCCTGCTGCGCAGCGGTCATTCCCTCAAGCAGCGGCTTTTCGGGTTCGGCTGGCTGGGGCTGCTGATCCTCGCGTCTTCCCTGTCCCCGTCCTGAATAAACCGATGCTTCAACCCTCGACCTGGTTCTGCGGTGATCCCGCCGCCCAGGTCGCGATGTTATGCAGGGTAGTCGCGGCAATCGCGCCCAATGCTTCGCGGGTCAGGAACGCCTGATGCGCGGTAATGATCACGTTGGGAAAGGTCAGCAGTCGCGCCAGTACGTCGTCCTGTAACGGCAGGTCGGAGCGGTCTTCGAAAAACAGCTGCGCCTCTTCTTCGTAAACATCCAGCCCCAGATAACCCAGCTGACCGTCCTTCAGGGCGTCGATCAGCGCCGGCGTGTCCACCAGGCCACCGCGGCCGGTGTTGATCAGCATCGCGCCCGGCTGCATGTGCGCCAGCGAATCACGGTTGATCAGGTGCTTGCTCTGCTCGTTGAGCGGGCAGTGCAGGCTGATGATCTGCGATTGCTCCAGCAGTTGTGGCAGGCTCAGGTAGCGCGCGCCCAGGGCTTCGACGGCCGGGTTCGGATACGGGTCGAAAGCCAGCAGCTCACAGCCGAAACCGTGCATGATTTTCGCGAATGTGGCGCCGATCTGGCCGGTGCCGACAATGCCGACAGTCTTGCCGACCAGATCGAATCCGGTCAGGCCGTGCAGGCTGAAATCGCCTTCGCGGGTGCGGTTGTAGGCCCGGTGCAGTCGGCGGTTGAGCGCAAGAATCAGTGCCACTGCATGTTCGGCCACCGCGTGGGGCGAGTAGGCCGGAACGCGCACGACCACCAGCCCCAGGCGTTTGGCGGCGTTCAGGTCGACATGGTTGTAACCCGCCGAGCGCAAGGCGATCAGCCGGGTTCCGCCGGCCGCCAGACGTTCCAGCACGGGAGCGCCGAGGTCGTCGTTGATGAAGGCGCAGACTACTTCGTGCCGGTCGGCCAGCGGTGCCGTGTCGAGACTCAGTCGGGCCGGTTGAAAGTGCAGTTCGATGCCGGCCGGGCAGTCGACGGCAAGGAAACTGTCGCGGTCGTAGGTCTGGCTGCTGAAAACGATCGTGCGCATGCAATCCTCCTGAAGCATCGACGCGGGCGTGAATCACCCGCGACCACTTTAGCCGCGTCGGCGTTGACCGGCATTGCCGTGGATCAGGCGCTGATCTTCGCCTGCGCCGCCAGACGATTGATCGCCCGCTCCAGTTCATCCAGAGCGGTGGCAGCCTTGGGGTCTTCCTGCTTGAGCAGGGTTTCACTGCGCTGGCATGCCGCACGCAATTGCGGAACGCCGCAGTAGCGGGTGGCACCGTGCAGACGATGCACCCGTTCGAGCAGACCGTTCTGATCCTGATTGTCGCGGGCCGTGCGAATGGCTTCACGGTCGGCCTCGAGCGAAGCCAGCAACATGGCCAGCATGTCCGCCGCCAGATCCGCCTTGCCGGCGGCCAGGCGCAAGCCTTCCTCGTGATCCAGTACCGGCAGGTCCTGATGCCCCACGAGGCTTTCACCGCCACGGTCCGGTGCCTGATTGCGCAGTGCCAGTCCCGTCCATTTCAGTACCACCTGCGCCAGTTGCCGTTCGCTGATCGGTTTGGTCAGGTAGTCGTCCATGCCGCTTTGCAGCAGTGCGCGTTTTTCGTTGGCCATGGCGTGGGCGGTAAGGGCGACGATCGGCAGCGGCGTGCAATGCCGTTCGCTTTCCCACTGACGGATCGTCTCGGTGCTCTGGCGCCCGTCCATGCCCGGCATCTGCACGTCCATCAGTACCAGATCGAAGGTTTCGCTCTGCACGGCCTTGACCGCCGCGTAGCCGCTTTCGACGGCCAGTACCTTGGCGCCCATGTCTTCAAGCAGCGTCTGCACCAGCAACAGGTTGGCCGGGTTGTCGTCGACACACAGCACTTTCGGCGCGCGGCTCGACAGCGGTTCGCCGGGTTCGCTGCGCGTCTGGCGCGGGTTGACCATGTCGGACAGTGCCCGGCGCAGCTTGCGGGTGCAGGCCGGTTTGGACTGGAGCTGGCTGTGCGGGTTGGGCACCGAGAGATGGAACAGCGTCAGTTCGGTGGTCGGGCACAGCACCAGTACCCGGCAGCCGAGGTGTTCGAGGTCCCAGATGTGCTGGTTGAGGCGTTCCGGCGGCATGTCGTTGCTGGTGATGCCGAGCACCGCCAGATCGATGGCCTGATCGGTCTGATGGGCGCCGGTGACGCCATTGGTCAGGCTTTCCAGGGTATTGAACGGCGTGACGTCGAGCCCGCAGTCTTCCAGTTGATGCTGCAGCGCCTGACGCGCCAATTCGTGGTTTTCCAGCACCGCCACCCGGCGTCCGAGCAATGGCGCGGCGGGCAGGTCTTCGGCATCGTCGCGGGTCTTGGGCAGACTCAGGCTGATCCAGAATTCCGAACCTTCGCCCGGGGTACTGTCGACGCCGATCTCGCCGCCCATCTGTTCGATCAGGCGCTTGGAAATCACCAGACCGAGACCGGTGCCGCCGGGCTGGCGCGACAGCGAGTTGTCAGCCTGGCTGAACGCCTGGAACAACGCGCGCACGTCCTGGTTCGACAGGCCGATACCGGTGTCCTGAATGCTGATGCGCAATTGCACGCTGTCTTCGTGTTCTTCTTCGAGCATGGCGCGGGCGACGATGGTGCCCTCGCGGGTGAACTTGATCGCGTTGCTCACCAGGTTAGTGAGGATCTGCTTGAGCCGCAGCGGATCACCGACCAGCGACAGCGGCGTGTCGCGATAAACCAGGCTCACCAGTTCCAGCTGTTTGGCGTGGGCAGCGGGAGCGAGGATGGTCAGGGTGTCCTGCAACAGGTCGCGCAGGTTGAACGGAATATGGTCGAGCACCAGTTTGCCGGCCTCAATCTTTGAGAAATCGAGAATTTCGTTGATGATCCCCAGCAGGCTGTCGGCGGACTTTTCGATGGTGCCCAGGTAGTCGAGCTGGCGCGGGGTCAGCTCGCTTTTTTGTAACAGGTGGGTGAAACCGAGAATGCCATTGAGCGGCGTGCGGATTTCGTGGCTCATGTTGGCGAGGAACTCGGATTTGATCCGGCTCGCTTCCAGGGCCTCTTTGCGGGCCAGGTCCAGCTCGATGTTCTGGATCTCGATGGTCTCCAGGTTCTGGCGCACGTCTTCGGTGGCCTGATCGACGCTGTGCTGCAATTCTTCCCGGGCATTTTGCAGGGTGCCGGCCATGCGGTTGATGCCGGACGCGAGTTCGTCGAGTTCCTGGCTGCCGAGGGGCGGCAGGCGGGTTTCCAGATGACCGTCCTTGAGTTGCGCGACCGCCTGTTTGATCTGGCTGATCGGTCGATTGATCGTGCGGCCCATGCGCAGCGCCAGCAATGCGGCGCCGGCCAGTCCCGCCGCTATCAGCAACAGACTGGCGAACAGGCTGCGGTAGCCGCGCAGCAACATGCCGTTGTGCGAGAGTTCCAGTTCGACCCAGCCGAGCAGGCGGTCGGACTCTTCAGGGATCAGTTCGCCGGCAAGGTTGCGATGCTTGCCGAACACCGGCATCAGATAGCGGGTGGCGTCGTTGCCGCTGCGGCGCTGCAGTTGTGTGCTGTCGCCGCTGGGGGCCTGGTTGAGCATGGTCGGGCCGGCGTGGGCCAGCGGCGAGCGGTCGGGCGCGAGGAAGGTCACCGCGCGCACGTCCGGTTGTTCCAGGGACTGGGTGGCGATGCGCTCGAGCAGTTCGGCATCGCCGTGGCCCATGGCCGGCGCCACCAGCGGAGCAAGTTGCTCGGCGATCATTTCGCCGCGCTGCATCAATTGGGCCTGCAGGTCGGACTGCTGCGTCCAGGTGAAATAGCCGCCCAGTACCAGCGCCATCAGGCTGGTTGGCAACAGGGTCAGCAACAACACGCGACCTTTGATTCCCAGTTTCTTGAGCACGCCTATCTCCTGCATCCCGCTGATCATTGACTCTTGCGTGCTTCCGGCACGCGGCATGGGCGCAGTGTAGCGATTTGCTTGCGGGCATTCCCGGGAAAAATCATGTCGTGATCGGTCGTTTCGGTGCCGGTCATTTGTCCGGCAGGTCAACCTTGGGTTGCCGGGCGGCGGGCAATCTTGAATAATCGCCCAACTGAGAATTATTTGCAGATAGTCATGACTCCTGTCTCTGTTGGCCAGCCACGCATTCTTTCCATCGAGGACGATCCCGTCCTCGGTGCCTATGTTCACGAACAACTGGGTCGCAGCGGCTTCCAGGTCACCTGGTGCCAGAGCGGTAGCGAAGGCCTGAGCATCGCCCGGCGCCAGCCGTTCGATGTGGTGCTGATGGACATTCTGTTGCCGGGGCTCGACGGCCTGAATGTGCTGACGCAACTGCGTCAGAGCCATTCCACGCCGGTGCTGCTGATGTCGGCGCTGGGGGCCGAGGCCGATCGCATCAGCGGTTTTCGCCTGGGGGCCGACGACTATTTGCCCAAGCCGTTCAGCATGGCCGAGCTGCATGTGCGGATCGAAGCGATCCTGCGGCGGGTCGCCCTCGACCGTCGCCCGGCAATCAGCGTTGAGCCGGTAGCGGCGGGCGGTCTGCATTTCGACGAAGAACAGTGCGAGGTGTCCTACCACAATCAGCCCGCCGGCCTGACCCGCAGCGAATACCGCTTGCTGGAAACCCTCAATCGCAATGATGACGAGGTGCTGAGCAAGGCCTTCCTTTATCAGCACGTGCTTCAGCGCGGCTACGCGGCCCATGACCGCAGCCTCGACATGCACATCAGCCAGATCCGCCGCAAACTCAAATCGATCGGCTACACCGAGCGGGAAGTGCGCACGGTGTGGGGCAAGGGCTATGTTCTGAGCGCCGTCGATGAAGGTGTCTGACCTGCCGGGCCGGCATTCGCTGTTCTGGAAACTGGCGTGTCTGCTGGTGGCGTTCTGTCTGTTGATGATCTGGTTGAGCTGGTCCTGGGGTCGCTATATGGAGGAGCGCAACCAGTTCCTCTCCGACGAGGCGCGGGGCACATTGGCCCGTTATGCCGCCGAAGCCGAAGCGGCGTGGCAGCGCGATCAGCGTGTTGGCATTGATCTCTGGTTGCAGAGCATGGAGTTGCGCGAGGCCGGCTGGGTTGGCGTGATTGGCGGCAACCTGCAGTCACTGAGCAGTGATCCGCTGAACGCACAGGAAATCCAGCATCTGACCTTTCTGCGCGGCCTCGACTGGCCGATTCACAAGCAGGGCCGACCGTGGCTGCGCGTGCCGTTCCCCACGGAGCCTGCCGCCGGCAGCCTGGTCATCGAACTGCCTGAACGCTTCCTGCCGGGCAAGTACCGAGTGTTCTGGCGAGTGATCACCAATGGCGTGATTCCCGGTCTGTTCACCCTGTTGCTGTGCGTGGGCCTGTATCGCTTGCTGGTAGTGCCGCTGAACAACCTGCGCGAGCAAGCCAACGCGTGGCGCGCCGATCAATTGAATGTGCGCCTGTCGAGCGGCATCACCCAGCGCCCGGATGAGCTCGGCGAACTGGCCCGGGCCTTCGATTCGATGTCCGAGCGCCTGCAATCGACCGTTGCCCTGCAACAGCAATTGCTGCGCGACCTGTCCCACGAACTGCGCACACCTCTGAGCCGCCTACGGGTGGCCAGCGAAAGCGAGCAGGAGCTGTTGCCGTTGCGCGAACGCATTGGCCGCGAAGTCGATGGCATGCAACGGCTGGTCGAAGACACCCTGCAACTGGCCTGGCTCGAAACCGAGCGCGCACCGCTGCCGGACGAAGCGATCCAGATCCAGGCCCTGTGGGAAATGCTCACCGAAAACGCCTGTTACGAAAGTTGCTGTCCGACAGGGCAGTTGCAATGTGCGGTGGATGCATCGTGCTGGGTGCGCGGCAACCTCAATACCCTGGCCCAGGCGCTGGAAAACATCCTGCGCAATGCGATCCGTCATTCGCCCAAGGGCGGCATCGTGCGGCTGGATGGCCGGCGTGACGGGGATTACTGGCATCTATGGCTGGAGGACGAGGGCGGCGGTGTGGCCGAGGCGGATCTTGAGCGGATCTTCTCGCCGTTCACCCGGCTCGACGGCTCGCGGCCGGGGGACGGTGGTTTCGGTCTTGGGCTGAGCATTGCGAGGAATGCGGTGCAGCGCCAGGGCGGGACTTTGTGGGCCGAGAACGGCCAGTCGGGATTGCGATTGAATCTGCGGTTGGTGGCGGATGACAGCGTCGCCCGTTCCGGCGCTTTCGCTGGCAAGCCAGCTCCCACCGTGGATGTGTGTCGCACGCAGATAGTGTGAACGGCACAAGAAAGTGTCAGCACGGCTAACACTCTTTAAAAAGTCTCACCACTGGTGAGACTTTTTCTGCTTATTCCAAGAAACCATAAGCACCGCACTTTGCGTGATATGGGCCGCGCAGGTTTGCCGGTATGATAGGCGCCCCCGCTGTCCGGATTGCGAAAAACGCCATGACCTTGCAGTACCCAACCATCGCCGATTGCGTCGGCAACACGCCGCTGGTGCGTTTGCAGCGCCTGCCCGGTGTCACCAGCAACACCCTATTGCTCAAGCTCGAAGGGAACAACCCTGCGGGTTCGGTGAAGGATCGTCCGGCGCTGTCGATGATCACCCGTGCCGAGCTGCGCGGGCAGATCCACGCCGGCGATACGCTGATCGAAGCGACCTCGGGCAACACCGGGATCGCCCTGGCGATGGCTGCCGCGATCAAGGGTTACAAGATGATCCTGATCATGCCGGACAACTCCAGCGCCGAGCGCAAGGCGGCGATGACCGCTTACGGCGCGGAGCTGATACTGGTCAGCCAGGAAGAGGGCATGGAAGGCGCTCGCGATCTGGCCCAGCGGATGGAAGCCGAAGGTCGTGGCAAGGTGCTGGATCAGTTCGCCAACGGCGACAACCCTGAAGCGCACTACACCACCACCGGCCCGGAAATCTGGCGTCAGACCCAGGGCACCATTACCCATTTCGTCAGCTCCATGGGGACCACCGGGACCATCATGGGCGTGTCGCGCTACCTGAAAGAGCAGAGCGACAGCGTGCAGATCATCGGCCTGCAACCGATGGAAGGCTCGGCCATTCCCGGCATCCGCCGCTGGCCGCAGGAATACCTGCCGAAGATTTATCAGGCTGATCGTGTCGACCGCATCGTCGACATGGCGCAAAGCGAAGCCGAAGACGTTACCCGTCGCCTGGCCCGGGAAGAAGGCATCTTCTGCGGCGTGTCCTCGGGCGGTGCGGTGGCAGCGATGCTGCGCCTGTCCAAAGAAGTTGAAAACGCGGTGATCGTCGCGATCATCTGTGACCGTGGCGACCGATACCTGTCGACCGGCATTTTCGACGCGGCCAACTAATGGCCAAGCACGATAGAGGCCTGCGCTTCCAGCCCACCGGCGGCAGCAAGGCCCCGCAACTCCCGATCGGCAAAAAGCAGCGCTTGAAGATCGAGCGCCTGGCCAATGACGGTCGCGGCATCGCGTTTTTTGAAGGCAAAACTTGGTTCGTCCTCGGCGCCCTGGCGGGTGAAGAGGTCGAAGCGCGAGTGCTTGGCGCCCACGGCAAAGTGGTCGAGGCGCGCACCGAGCGTGTGTTCACCGCCAGCGAATTGCGTCGCCCGGCAGCTTGTCAGCACGCCGGTCGCTGCGGCGGTTGCAGCGTCCAGCATTTGCCCCACGGCGAACAGCTTGCCCTGAAACAGCGCATGCTTGCCGAGCAGTTGTCGCGGGTTGCCGGTGTCGAGCCTGAAGAATGGGCAGCACCTTTGACCGGTCCGGAATTCGGCTACCGTCGTCGCGCCCGTATTGCCGTGCGCTGGGACAGCAAGGCCAAGACACTCGAAGTCGGTTTCCGCGCTGCCGGCAGTCAGGACATCGTGGCGATCAACGAATGCCCGGTGCTGGTACAGCCCTTGCAGCCGATCATGAGCCGCTTGCCGGAGATGCTCCGTCGCCTGAGCAAACCGCAGGCGCTGGGGCATGTGGAATTGTTCAGTGGCTCGTCCCTGGCCGTTCTGCTGCGTCACATGGCGCCGCTGTCCGAAGCTGATCTGACGATCCTCAAGGATTTCTGCGCCTTCCATGAGGCGCAGTTGTGGCTGCACGGCGAAGGTGAACCGCAGCCGGTCGATGCCACACAGTCTTTGGGCTATCGCCTGGAGCAGTGGGGTCTGGAACTGGCCTGGCGGCCGGGGGATTTCATTCAGGTCAATGCCGGGGTCAACGAAGCGATGGTCGCCCAGGCGCTGGACTGGTTGAAACCGACCGCTGATGAGCGCGTGCTCGACCTGTTCTGCGGTCTCGGCAATTTTGCCTTGCCGCTGTCCAAAGCCGTGCGCGAAGTGGTGGCGGTCGAAGGCGTGCAGACCATGGTCGATCGTGCCGCCGCCAACGCTGCCAGTAACAATTTGCATAACACAAAGTTTTTTCAGGCCGATTTATCCCAGCCTTTGACCGATGCCGAATGGATCGGAAACGGTTTTTCTGCGGTACTCTTGGACCCACCGCGTGACGGTGCTTTCGAGGTGGTGCGCAAGCTCGCGACCCTGGGTGCCGAGCGGTTGGTGTATGTGTCGTGCAACCCTGCAACTCTGGCGCGCGATACGGTCGAATTGATCAAGCAGGGCTACCGGTTAAAACGTGCCGGGATTCTCGATATGTTTCCTCAGACGGCACATGTCGAGGCCATGGCGTTATTTGAAGCGAGCTAGGATGGCTCGTCTGATCCGACTGATCGGCCCGTGCAGCACTCGTCTTAGCCCCGCGAGTGCGGACGGGCAATCAAGGTCAGTGATTTGACGCATTGAGTCTGCGTCGTAGGGAAGGTAAAGCAAGATGGTACAGGTGAGAGCACACCAGCCGATCAACACCGACGGCAGTATCAATCTCGAGGCTTGGCTCGATCATGCGGTCAGTGTCGATCTGGCACTGGATCGCGAAGCCTTGAAGGAGGCCTGTGAGTACGCTCGACAGGCCGAGCAACAGTCCAACGCGGCGAAGAATCTCTGGTCCGAAGGCAGCGGCAGTTTCAGCACCGGCCTCGAGATCGCGGAGATTCTCGCCGACCTCAAGCTCGATCAGGATTCGCTGGTCGCGGCGGTGCTTTACCGTGGCGTGCGCGAAGGCCAGATCGAACTGGCAGCGGTCAGCCAGCGCTTCGGCCCGGTGGTCGCCAAACTGATTGACGGCGTGCAGCGCATGGCTGCGATCAGTGCCAGCCTCAGCCCGCGCCAGTCGATGGTGATGGGCACCCAGGGCCAGGTGGAAAACCTGCGCAAGATGCTTGTGGCGATGGTCGACGACGTACGCGTCGCGCTGATCAAACTCGCCGAACGCACCTGTGCGATCCGTGCGGTGAAAACCGCCGACGACGAAAAGCGCAACCGGGTCGCCCGGGAAGTCTTCGACATCTATGCGCCGCTGGCCCACCGTCTCGGCATCGGTCATATCAAATGGGAACTGGAGGACTTGTCCTTCCGTTACCTTGAGCCTGATCAATACAAACAGATCGCCAAGTTGCTGCACGAGCGGCGGCTCGACCGCGAGCGCTTCATCTCCGACGTGATGACCCAGCTCAAGGACGAATTGCAGGCCACCGGCGTCGATGCCGACATCAGCGGCCGGGCCAAGCATATCTATTCGATCTGGCGCAAAATGCAGCGCAAGGGTCTGGAGTTCAGCCAGATCTACGACGTGCGTGCGGTGCGCGTGCTGGTGCCGGAAATGCGCGACTGCTACACCGCGCTCGGCATCGTCCACACCCTGTGGCGGCACATCCCGAAAGAATTCGACGACTACATCGCCAACCCGAAAGAAAACGGCTACCGCTCGCTGCACACGGCGGTGATCGGCCCGGAAGGCAAGGTGCTGGAAGTCCAGATCCGTACCCATTCGATGCACGAAGAAGCCGAACTTGGCGTCTGCGCGCACTGGCGCTACAAGGGCACTGACGTCAAATCCGGCTCGAACCACTACGAAGAGAAAATCTCCTGGCTGCGTCAGGTGCTCGAGTGGCACGAAGAGCTGGGTGACATCGGTGGTCTGGCCGAACAGCTGCGGGTCGATATCGAACCGGACCGGGTCTACATCTTTACCCCGGACGGTCACGCCATCGACTTGCCGAAAGGCGCGACGCCGCTGGACTTCGCCTACCGGGTTCACACCGAAATCGGTCACAACTGCCGTGGCGCGAAGATCAACGGGCGCATCGTGCCGCTCAACTACAGCCTGCAGACCGGCGAGCAGGTCGAGATCATCACCAGCAAGCACGGCACGCCGAGCCGCGACTGGCTGAACCCGAACCTCGGTTACGTCACCACATCCCGGGCGCGGGCGAAGATCGTTCACTGGTTCAAGTTGCAGGCTCGCGACCAGAATGTCGCGGCGGGCAAGACCCTGATCGAGCGCGAGCTCAATCGCCTTGGTCTGCCGGCGGTGGATTTCGACAAGCTGGCCGACAAGGCCAACATGAAAACCGCCGAAGACATGTTCGCCGCCCTCGGGGCAGGCGACCTGCGTCTGGCGCAACTGGTCAACCTGGCGCAACAACTGGTCGAGCCGGAGCGCGGCAACGAACAGCTGGAGCTGATTCCGCGCAAGGCCACCGGCTACAAGCCGGGCAAGCGCGGCGACATCCAGATCCAGGGCGTCGGCAACCTGATGACCCAGATGGCCGGCTGCTGCCAGCCGTTGCCGGGCGATGCGATCGTCGGTTACATCACTCAAGGGCGCGGCGTGAGCATTCACCGTCAGGACTGCGCCTCGGTGCTGCAACTGGCCGGGCGCGAGCCGGAGCGGATCATCCAGGTCAGCTGGGGCCCGGTGCCGGTGCTCACCTATCCGGTGGACATCGTCATCCGCGCCTACGACCGTTCCGGTCTGCTGCGTGACGTCTCGCAAGTGCTGCTCAACGAACGGATCAACGTGCTGGCGGTCAACACCCGCTCGAACAAGGAGGACAACACCGCGCTGATGTCCCTGACCATCGAGATTCCGGGGCTGGACGCACTGGGCCGGTTGCTGGGGCGGATTTCCCAGTTGCCGAACATCATCGAGACGCGGCGTAACCGGACTCCATGAAACCGACCTACAGCCTTGAAGACCTGTTGCACCTGATGAACCGTCTGCGGGATCCGCAGTACGGTTGCCCGTGGGACATCAAGCAAACCTACGCGACCATCGTCCCGCACACCCTCGAGGAAGCCTACGAAGTCGCCGACGCCATCGAGCGCGGCGACTTCGATCACTTGCAGGGCGAGTTGGGCGATCTGCTGTTTCAGGTGGTGTATTACAGCCAGTTGGCCCGGGAAGAAGGGCGGTTTGAATTTGCCGGGGTGATCGACAGCATCACCCGCAAGTTGATTCGTCGTCACCCGCATGTATTCCCGACTGGCGATCTGTATGCGCCGCTGGACGTGCCGCGCCTGAGCGAAGAGCAGGTCAAGCAGCGCTGGGAGGAGATCAAGGCCGAAGAACGCGCCGAGAAATCCGCCGAGCCGCAGCAACTGTCACTGCTCGACGATGTGCCCGCTGCGTTGCCGGCCTTGTCCCGTTCGGCCAAGTTGCAGAAGCGCGCCGGGCAGGTCGGTTTCGACTGGCCGGATGCGTTGCCGGTGCTGGACAAGGTGCGCGAAGAGCTCGATGAAGTGCTCGAAGCCATGTCCGAGAATGACCCGCAAGCGGTAGCGGACGAAATCGGCGACCTGCTGTTTTCCGTGGTCAATCTGGCACGGCATCTGAAGGTCGACCCGGAAACCGCATTGCGTGGCGCCAATGGCAAGTTCGAACGACGCTTCCGTTTTATCGAACAGGCATTGCGCGACACCCACCGCCCCATGGAAGATTGCACCCTCGAAGAGTTGGACGCCCTGTGGGGTGAAGCCAAACGTCAGGAAAAGAATTTGCCCAGCTGCGGCTGAGCCGTTGCCCAAGTGAGTAAGCATCAATGAGCCTTTCCCTTCGCGACCAGTTGCTCAAGGCAGGACTGGTCAACCAAAAGCAGGCCAAGCAGGTCAGCAAAGACAAACAGAAACAACAGCGTCTGGCCCACAAGGGCCAGATCGAACTGGATGACTCCCAGCAGCGTGCTGCCCAGGAAGCCATGGCCGAGAAGGTCAAGCGCGACCAGGAGCTGAACCGTCAGCAGCAGGAGAAGGCGGAAGCCAAGGCCCGCGCGGCGCAGGTCAAGCAGTTGATCGAAGTCTCGCGTCTGCCGAAGCTGACCACCGAGGACTACTACAACTTCGTCGACGACAAGAAGGTCAAGCGCATCTCCGTCAACACGCTGATGCGCAACAAGCTCAGCAGCGGTTCGCTGGCGATCGTGCACCATGCCGGCGGCTATGAGGTGATTCCTCGTGAGGCGGCCCTGAAGATTCAGGAGCGCGATCCACAGCGCATCGTGCAGCTCAACGAGAAGGTCGAAGAAGTCAGTGCCGAGGATGATCCGTACGCGGCCTATGTGATCCCTGACGATCTGATGTGGTAATCGTCTGTGGCGAAGGAGCTTGCTCCCGCCGGGCCGCAAAGCGGCCCTGATGAAGCCCGATAACGACAAACCCCGCCAATGGCGGGGTTTGTCGTTTTCAATGCTGTGGTTTCGGTTCAGGCGGATTTCAGATCCCGCTGCCGTTCTTGCAGTTCCAGTTCGGCCTTGTAGTTGTGGGCATCGATCTCGTTGTGGAACATGCCGACCAGCAAGTCTTGTTGATGCACATCCCAGATCCGTACGCCGGCGGCTACGCCTTCATGGGACATGTGTGAATCGTCGCGTTCAGTTACTTTTACAGTCATCTGCTAGCTCCAATCTCTGTTATCTGCAGCAAGGCGTGTGCAGGACTCTTTTATAAAATTTGTTAGCCTGCTAAGTAAACGCTCGATTTGTGCAATGTATTCTTGCGAAATCTGCAACAGCGCTGGAGCCCGCTGAATCCGCGACATTCAGTCGCAGGGCGGTAAGTTGCATGACAGAAGTTTCATCTTTGTAGCGCACCGCCGCCCTTGTGGGAGCGAGCCTGCTCGCGATAGCGGTATTCCGGTTGGCGTCTTGGACGGCTGACACTCCGTCATCGCGAGCAGGCTCGCTCCCACAGGTTTTGCGTTTGTCCGGAGAGTTTTGTGCAGGCAAAAAAAACGCCCCGAACCAGTCGGGGCGTTTTCATGTGCGGCTCAGCGGAAGGGAATTACTTGCCTTCCCAGCGCTTCAGCACGAGGGTGGCGTTGGTGCCACCGAAGCCGAAACTGTTGCTCATCACGGTGTTGATGGTGGCGTTCTCGCGGGTCTTGGTCAGCACCGGCAGATCGGCCACTTCAGGGTCCAGCTCGTCGATGTTGGCGGAACCGGCGATGAAGTTGCCTTCCATCATCAGCATGCAGTAGATCGCTTCGTGAACGCCGGCGGCGCCCAGGGAGTGACCCGACAGGCTCTTGGTGGAGCTGATGGCCGGGGCCTTGTCGCCGAACACTTCACGCACGCCTTTCATTTCCGCGACGTCGCCGACCGGAGTCGAGGTGCCGTGGGTGTTCAGGTAGTCGATCGGGGTGTCGACGGTGGACAGCGCCTGCTGCATGCAGCGGATGGCGCCTTCGCCGCTTGGAGCCACCATGTCGTAACCGTCGGAAGTCGCGCCGTAGCCGACGATTTCCGCGTAGATCTTCGCGCCACGGGCCAGAGCGTGTTCCAGCTCCTCGACCACGACCATGCCGCCACCGCCAGCGATGACGAAACCGTCACGGTCGGCGTCGTAGGCGCGGGAGGCTTTTTCCGGGGTGTCGTTGCGCTTGCTGGACAGAGCGCCCATTGCGTCGAACAGGAACGACTGACTCCAGTGCTCCTCTTCACCGCCACCGGCGAACACGATGTCCTGCTTGCCCATCTGGATCTGTTCCATGGCGGTACCGATGCAGTGAGCACTGGTGGCGCAGGCAGACGCGATGGAGTAGTTCAGGCCCTTGATCTTGAACGGAGTGGCCAGGCACGCCGAAACGGTGCTGCTCATGGTCCGTGTTACACGGTATGGGCCGACGCGCTTGACGCCTTTCTCGCGCAGGATATCCAGCGCTTCCATCTGGTTCAGGGTCGACGCACCGCCCGAACCTGCGATCAGGCCGGTACGCGGGTTGGACACCTGCTCTTCGGTCAGACCGGAATCGGTGATGGCGTCTTTCATGGCCAGGTAGGCGTAAGCCGCTGCGTGGCCGACGAAACGATAGATCTTGCGATCGATCAGTTCTTCAAGGTTGAGGTCGATGGAGCCGGAAACCTGGCTACGCAGACCCATTTCGGCGTATTCCGGGTTGAACCGGATGCCAGGGCGGCTTGCACGCAGGTTAGCGGAGACGGTCTCTTTGTCATTGCCCAGGCACGAAACAATGCCCAGACCAGTGATAACGACGCGGCGCATGCGAATAACCCTTAGAAGTTGTCAGTGGAGGTGAACACGCCGACGCGAAGGCCTTCGGCGGTGTAGATTTCGCGACCGTCGACAGTCACCGAACCGTCGGCGATGGCCAGGTTCAGCTTGCCCTTCAGGACGCGTTTGATATGAATGTTGTAGGTGACTTTCTTGGCGGTCGGCAGGACCTGGCCGAAGAATTTCACTTCGCCCGAACCCAGCGCACGGCCACGGCCCGGCAGGCCTTGCCAGCCCAGGAAGAAACCGACCAGTTGCCACATGGCGTCCAGACCCAGGCAGCCCGGCATTACCGGATCGCCCTCGAAGTGGCAAGCGAAGAACCACAGGTCAGGGTTGATATCCAGCTCGGCGACCAATTCACCTTTGCCGTACTTGCCGCCTTCTTCGCTGATCAGGGTGATGCGATCCACCATCAGCATGTTCGGGGCGGGCAGTTGCGCGTTACCTGGGCCGAACAGCTCACCGCGACTGCAGCGCAGCAGGTCTTCCCGAGTAAAGGCGTTTTGTTTGGTCATGCGAGCTCCTCAATAATCCCATGCGGCAGGTGGGGCAAATCTTCCCGACCGATCGACGCGTTCATGCCTCGAACCGGCAGCCTACTCATAGACTATTGCGTTGTGGTGAAAGTCACAGCACCAAGGACATGAATGTACACTTGTGCACTGAAATTTTTATTCAAGCCCCTTTTGAGGCTCGTTCGGGTGCCTAAGACTGCCGCACTTTCGCTTTTCACGCCAGTCGCAGATGCTCGAAAGGGCCTCTCTACTGCACCCAGCGCTGCAGAATCTGCTGCAGGTCATTGCGTTTGAATGGCTTGGCCAGGTAATCGTTCATGCCCGCCGACAGGCAGTTTTCCCGATCGCCCTGCAAGGCGTTGGCCGTCAGGGCGATGATCGGCACATGGCCGCAGCCGGGCAGGCGGCGTATCTGTCGGGTCGCTTCGTAACCGTCGATGATCGGCAAACGGCAGTCCATCAGGATCGCTTCGTAACGACTGCCTCCGGCACTGCGTACAGCCTGCATGCCATCGGTGGCAACGCTCACCGTGAAGCCCAGGCTGCGCAGCATGGCCTCGATCACGGTCTGGTTGACCGGGTTGTCCTCCACCAGCAGGACATTGCGGCCTTCGCCGTGAGCATTGCCATCGATTGCACGAGGCGCCGTCAGCATCGGCAATGCCTGCTTATATAAAGCCAGTGGAATTTCCAGGGTAAACACCGAGCCGCGACCTTCTTCGCTTTGCGCGCGCAAGGTGCCGCCCATGCGTTCGGCCAGGGTGCGGGCAATCGGCAGGCCCAGACCGGTCCCGCCATAACGACGCGAAATCGAGCTGTCAGCCTGCTGGAACGCGTTGAACATCAATTCCAGGCTTTCCGAAGAAATCCCGATGCCGCTGTCGCGCACCGAGCAGGTGAACCACAGCAATTCGTGATCCAGCGACTGCCACTGCGCCTCGATGCTGACGCGCCCCTGTTCCGTGAACTTCAGCGCATTGCCCACCAGATTGACCAGAATCTGCCGGATCCGCGTCGGGTCACCCTGTACCTGCAAACCGCGCAGGTCTTCGGGAATCCGCAGTTGCAACTCCAGCCCACGTTGCGCCGCGCTGTGCTGGAATGACTGCGCACACGCCCCGATCAGATCGGCGAGGTTGAACGGGATGTGCTCCAGCTCCAGTTCCGAGCGCTCGATGCGCGAGAAATCCAGAATGTCGTTGATCACCTTGAGCAAATGTTCGGTGGACTCGGAGGCCAGCGCCGCGTACTCGATCTGCTCCTCTGTCATCTCCGTGGTTTCCAGCAATTGCAGCATGCCCAGGACACCGTTCATCGGGGTGCGCAGTTCATGGCTCATCATGGCCAGGAAGTCCGACTTGGCATTGTTGGCCTTTTCCGCCTCTTCACGGGTCTGGATCAGTTGCGCCATGGCCTGGTGCTGTTCGCGACTGGCCTGTTCGAGTGCCTGGGCCAGATTGTTGATGTGCTGCGACAAGGCTCCCAGCTCGGTGTCATCGACAATCGGCAACGGCGTCTTGTAGTCACCGTCCTGAATCGCCTTGACCGCATCGCCAATGTCGCGGATCGGCTGCGACAGGCTGCCGGCCAGGCGCCGCGCCAGAACGAAGGTGAAGAGCAGGGCGAACAGCGCCAGGATCCCGGCCTTGAGCAGGATCTCCTGTTGGCGCTGACTGAACGCATCGTTGGACAGGCCGACGATCACCCGCCCCAGATAATCCTCGCTGGCACCGCCGTTATTGGTCTTGCCGTCCTGAAAGAAATCATTGTGCAAGGCAATCCGTTGCAGCCGCACCGGTGACTGGAACACTTCGACCTGATGCGGGCGTTTGTGCGTATCCGATGGTTGTTCGACATACGCCAGAATCCGGTTGGCGCTGTCCTGGATTTCGAGAAAGCGCACATTTGGCGTGGCCAGTGTGGCTTTCAGCAGGCTTTCCAATACCTCGTTGTTGCCGGAAATCACTCCGTACTCGGTAGCGGGCGCGAGCTGGTTGGCGATCAGT
Source organism: Pseudomonas sp. 91RF (assembly GCF_003576265.1). Lineage (NCBI taxonomy): Bacteria > Pseudomonadati > Pseudomonadota > Gammaproteobacteria > Pseudomonadales > Pseudomonadaceae > Pseudomonas > Pseudomonas sp. 91RF. The sequence goes on along the minus strand of NZ_QWFC01000048.1, from coordinate 328,534 downwards.
TGGCCGGTGTGATTCAGCTCCTGGCGCAAATCCTGGATGCGCACGAAGGTGAAAAAACTGATCAGCAGCAAGGTCAGCAGCAGCGCAGGGCCCAGGCTGATCAACTGGGTACGGGTATTGATGTCCCAACGGCGGAAAATCATGGGCGGCGCTCTCCTTCGGCCAGCTCTTCGGCAACAGACGCTTCGTTCATCGGTTCAATACCTAATGAACGAGCCACCTGCGCATTGCTTGAAACTTTAAAACGCTCGGGATAGAGCGCTCTCGGCCAGGCGGCCGGTGGGCGGTCGAGCAATTCGTCGAGCACCGTCAGCCAGTCACTCTGGTCGCTGTAAGTACTGGCGAGGCTGCCGGCGCGCACGAACGAAACGTTCGGACCGATCAGCGCCAGTTGCCGCGAATAGCTGCTGAGCAGCAGGTTCTTCGCGGTTCTCGGGTTGTACAGGTCGGGATCGTCGAGGCCCAGCAGCACATCGCTGTTTTTCAGCACGGTCTGCAAGGGGCGACTGTCGTGGGTGTTGTCCCAGCGCTGCGGGACGATTTGCAGATTCAGCGGCTGGGCGGCCGATTGCAGCTCCTTGAGCAGGAATTCGCTGTGCTGATCGAACAGCACGCCGACCCGCTGAGCCTGGGGCAGGATCCGTCGTATCAGTTGCAACTGACGACTCAGTGGCGGATCGCTCCACAGCAGGCTCAAGTGCGGCGGTTGCGCGGAGCCGAAGCGTTGACGGGCCTGCAGGCGGCTGATGCGCAGGACCAGCGTCGCTGGCCCCTGGGGTTCCTGCATGCGCCAGTCGAGGCTCGGCAGGTCGAGCAGGATCAGGCGCAGGCTGGAGGGCAACTTGCCCGGCGTCGGCAGGCTCGCCAGTGGCTGGAAATGTACGCGGTCGGTTGGGCGCAGCTCGCTCAGGGCCTGGACGAACGATTGCACGCCGGGGCTTTCCTCGGCGCCGGTCAGCAGAATGTCGGCCGCCTGCACCGCCACGCCGTGCAGCCAGGCTGTCAGGAACAGGCACAACCCGGCCAGCCATTGGCCGGCGGTTGGCATCTTCCGTGACAGGGCGTAACGCATCTAGAACTCCAGCTCGGCGCTGAAATACATCACTCGGCGTTCGTCGTAATTGTTGTCGACGAACGTGGTCGGCTCATTGTCCAGACGCTGTTGCAGCACGCCGGCCAGTTGCAGTTGGGCCTTGCCCAGCGGGATGCGTTTGGCGATGCGCGTGTCGACCCGCTCGAAGCGATAACCGTTGAGTGCGTTGTCACCGTAATAGAAGAGGGCGCTGTTCCAGCCCTGGCCCCAATCGCGCAGCCAGCCGACCGAGCCACTGTTGCGCGCGGTGAACTGCTGGTCCAGCGGGTTGCTCGCCTCGGCGTCGACGTAGGCGTAAGTCAGGCGCAGTCGATCGGCCGCGCTCAGGCGCCAGTCCAGCTGGGTTTCGGTGCCGCGAAAGCGCGAGTCGTTGGCGTTGCTGGCGATGTACTGATTGTTGCGCAGCGGCTCGCTGATCATCCCGGTGATTTCGTCGTAGAACAGCTTCACGTCCAGCGCCAGGCCCCATTCCGGGAAAAAGCCGTTGTAACCCAGTTCCCGCGAGCGCATGTGCTCCTGATCCAGATCGCCGGGGCCCCGGGTCTTGACGAAGTAACGGGCCGAAGACTGGCCGTAGGCGGAGGGGCGCAGGTTGGTCACCTGATAACTCCAGTTGACGTTGTTCTCGAACATGTCCGGCGAGCGGATCGCTTCCGAGTACACCGCGCGCAGGCTGTGGCGCGGGTTGATCAGGTAATTGACGGCAAACCTGGGTGTCAGCGAACTGCCGATCAGTTGCGTGTTTTCAAACATGGCGCCGCCCTGCAACAGCCAGTGTTCGCTGGCGCGCCATTCCAGTTGGCCAAAGGCGCGCCACGTGGTGTCGTCCAGGGTTCCGTTGAAATAGGTCTCGGAATCGGCCCGGTCGTAACGATAGTTCAGGCCGCTGACCAGACGCAGACTGTCGGACAGGCTGAGGGTGTCCTGCAATTCCAGGTCATAGCGCGATTCCCGGGTACTCTGGTCGATGTCGCCGCACAGGGTCCGGCTGGCGCCGTTACGCCATTGATCGAGCACCTGATTGGCCAGGGCCATTTCCGTTGGCTTGCCGGGCGCAGCACCGGGCCCGGTGTAGCGGGTGATGTTGCGTGCCAGTTGCTCGGTGTAGTTCGGGTTGAGTTGCCACAGCTCCGTGAGTTGCGGGCTGAACGACACCTCGGCGTCGCAGGCTCGCCAGGTCTGCTGGCGATCCCAGTGTTGCGCCGAGCCTTGTACATAGAGGCTGTGGTCGGGGTTGATGTCCAGGTTCCAGCGCACCGAGCCGGCGTAATCCTTGGCGATCACGTCGGAATTGTTCCCGGCAGCGGTAATCCCCGAGAACACCGGACGGTAGGTATAGGGCCGCTGGTTGGTCCCGTCCTTGGCATTGAGCTGCCAATCCACGCTCTGGTTGTCGCTGAGGGTCTGGCTCACGGCAAGGCTGAAGCGGTTCAAGCGGCGGCTGTCACGGTAATCAGCGCCGGTGCGGTCGCTGTCGAAGCCGTCATCTTCCTGGCCGGACAGCGACAGACGCAGGTCGCCGCCATTCCAGCCCGTTCCCTGACTGGCATAGAAGTCATTGATGCCCCGTTGGCCACGGGTGATTTTCAGCCGTGTGCCGTGGCTGTCGGCCGGGTTGCGGGTGATGATGTTGACCACCGCCATCAGCGCGTTGGCGCCGTAACTGACGGTGTTCGGCCCGCGAAAAACCTCGATGCGTTCGATGTCTTCCATGGCCACCGGGATGTCGCTCCAGTCCACCGTGGCCAGGCCGGCGCGGTACACCGAGCGGCCATCGATCAGCACTTGCATGCGCCGTGCTTCGGTGGCGTTGGTGCCGTGATAGTTCACCACCGCCTGATTGCCGCTGATGTTGCCGACCATCATCCCGGGCACCAGGCGCAGCAGTTCGCTGATGTCCCGGGCACCGCTGGCGTTGATCAGTTCGCTGTCGATCACGGTCATGCTGCCGGGGACTTCCGCCGGTGACTGTTTCAGGCGCGTGGCCGTGAGGATCTGGGGCAAGGCCTCGCCGTCGAGAAACAGGTCGTCCGCCAGCAACATCGGGCTGAACAGCAGCGCCAGCAGCAGGGACGAACGGGGGGAGGGAGTGCCAGAAAACACGACGCAGCCTTGATAGCAAAGAATTGGCGCGCATGTTAACCGAGGACAGTGACTTTTCCAGTCACGTTGCGGGCATTTTCCTCGGTTTTATTGGTCTTCTTCCTACAAGTGCGGGTAATTGACGCCGGGGCTGTCCGAGAAGGGGCCGCTCCGTATAATGCCCGCATCGCAACTGGTATGGATTAACGGATTACATATGACTGAACAGCGCCCGATTGCGGTCCTGGGAGGCGGAAGTTTCGGTACCGCCGTGGCCAATCTGTTGGCCGAGAACGGCCATCAAGTCCGGCAGTGGATGCGTGACCCCGAACAGGCCGAGGCCATCCGGGTCAATCGCGAGAACCCGCGTTATCTCAAAGGCATCAAGATTCTGCCGGGCGTGACGGCCGTCACCGACCTGCAGGAAACCCTCGATGCCTGCGAGTTGTGCTTCGTCGCGTTGCCATCGAGCGCACTGCGCACGGTATTGGCGGCGCATGCCGAGCGCCTGAGCGGCAAGATGCTGGTCAGCCTGACCAAGGGCATCGAAGCCCACACCTTCAAACTGATGAGCCAGATCCTCGAAGAAATCGCCCCGCAGGCGCGCATCGGCGTGCTGTCCGGGCCGAACCTGGCGCGGGAAATCGCCGAGCACGCGCTGACTGCCACGGTGGTCGCCAGTGAGGACGAAGAACTGTGCAAAGAAGTGCAGGCCGCGCTGCATGGTCGCACTTTCCGTGTCTATGCCAGTGCCGACCGCTTCGGCGTGGAGCTGGGCGGTGCACTGAAAAACGTCTACGCGATCATTGCCGGCATGGCGGTGGCGCTGGAGATGGGCGAGAACACCAAGAGCATGCTGATCACTCGCGCCCTGGCCGAAATGACCCGGTTTGCGGTGAATCAGGGTGCCAACCCGATGACCTTCCTCGGTCTGGCCGGGGTCGGCGATCTGATCGTCACTTGCTCGTCGCCGAAAAGCCGCAACTATCAGGTCGGTTTCGCTCTGGGGCAGGGTTTGAGCCTCGACGAAGCGGTATCGCGCCTCGGTGAAGTGGCCGAAGGGGTCAACACCCTGAAAGTGCTCAAGGCCAAGGCCCAGGAGGTCGGCGTGTACATGCCGCTGGTCGCCGGGCTCCACGCGATCCTGTTCGAAGGGCGCACGCTGGAACAGGTGATCGGCCTGTTGATGCGCGCCGAGCCGAAGACCGACGTCGACTTCATTTCCACCAGTGGTTTCAACTGATTGCCTTTTATTTCAGGGCAGGGGAGCTAGACATGAACGATCCGAAAACCGAAGCCAAGTACGAATCCATCCTGCTGCGGGTGTTGTGGATGATCGTCTACATCGTGGTCTGGCAAGTGGCGCAGTTCATCCTCGGCGCGGTGGTGCTGGTGCAGTTGATCTATCGTTTGATCTATGGCGCCCCGAGCGCCGGTCTGATGAATTTCGGTGACAGCCTGAGCCAGTTCCTGGCCCAGATCGGTCGGTTCGGCAGTTTCCACAGCGACCAGAAACCCTGGCCGTTCGCCGACTGGCCGGCGCCGCGTACCCCGGAAGGTGAAGCGCCACACGTCGTCGCGCCGGCACCGCATCCGGCCCGGGATGAGGAACCCAAGCTATGAAACTCTGGGTATTGCGTCACGGCGAGGCCGAGCCCTATGGCTCGCGCCCCGATTCGGAGCGGGAACTGACCGCTCACGGCCGCAAGGAAGTGCTCAGCAGCGCCGCCCGGTTGATGGGCCAGCCACTGACGGCGATCTACGCCAGTCCGTACTTGCGGGCACAGCAGACCGCGCAACTGGTGCGCGAGGCGTTGGGTTTCGAGCCGGAGATCCGCACGGTCGAATGGCTGACACCGGAAGTCGATCCGGACCGCGTCGCCGAGCAACTGGTGTCGGTAAGCAATGTGCTGCTGGTCAGCCACAATCCGCTGGTCGGGCATCTGCTCAGTTATCTGCAACACGGCGCCGGCTATCCGCCGGAAAAGGTCAGCACTGCCGGACTGGCCGAGCTTGAGCACAGCGAGTTGCTGATCGGCTCGATGACGCTCAACAGCCTCAAGCATCCGTGAAATTTTTTGTATGAAATAGTCAACCAAGCACTTGCTTGGTTGACTACGCTTGCTCCATCCCAAAAAGAAAGGAGCGAGTCGCATGTCTGCTGCTTTTCGATTGCCGCTGGACGTGTTCTACGAACGCGAGGCCCGGCACCCGCGCCAACGCTTTCTGGTGCAGCCCATTGGCGGCGGGCAGGTCGAGACGCTGACCTGGGCCGACGTCGGCCTTCAGGCCCGCTGCGCCGCACACTGGCTGCGCTCCCGGGAGTTGCCCCAAGGCAGCCACATCGCGCTGATCTCGAAAAACTGCGCCCACTGGATCATCGCCGACCTGGCGATCTGGATGGCCGGCCATGTTTCCGTGCCGCTCTATCCCAACCTCACCGCCGACTCGGTCAATCAGGTCCTCACCCATTCCGAAAGCGTATTGGCGTTCGTCGGCAAACTGGATGACTGGCCGGGGATGTCGGTGGGTGTGCCGACGGATCTGCCAACCATCAGTCTGCCGCTGCACCCGCCGGGCGAGTTCGATTTCAACTGGGGCGACCTGCAACGCTATTCACCGATCCAGGACGATCCGCGACCCGCCGCCGAGCAACTGGCGACCATCATCTACACCTCCGGCACCACCGGCCTGCCCAAAGGCGTGATGCACAGTTTTGCCAACCTCGGGTTCGCAACGACTCGCGGCACGCAATTGTTCGGCCTCAATGAAAACGACCGGCTGCTGTCCTATCTGCCGCTGTGCCATGTGGCTGAACGGATGTTCGTCGAACTGGCGTCGATCTATACCGGGCAGACGGTGTTCTTTGCCGAGAGTCTCGATACCTTTCTCGATGATCTGAGACGGGCACGGCCGACGGCGATGTTTGGCGTGCCGCGGATCTGGACCAAATTCCAGATGGGCGTCTACAGCAAGATTCCGGCGAAACGCCTGGATTTCCTCCTCGGTCTGCCCTTCATCGGCAAACGGATCGGCCACAAGGTGCTGGCCGGATTGGGGCTGGATGCCCTGCGCGTGGCGTTGTCCGGTGCGGCGCCGGTGCCGCTGACGTTGTTGCGCTGGTATCAGAAACTCGGGCTCGACGTGCTGGAGGTCTACGGCATGACCGAGAGCTGCGGCTATTCGCACATCTGCCTGCCGGGGCAATACAAGGAAGGCTGGATCGGCCGGCCATGTCCTGACGTCGAGGTGCGAATCGACGAGTCCGGCGAAGTGCAGGTGCGCAGCCAGGCCAACATGCTGGGCTATTTCAAGGAACCGCAGAAAACCGCCGAGACCCTGACCGCCGACAGCTTTCTGCGCACCGGCGACAAGGGTGAACAGGATGCCGAAGGTCGTTTGCGCCTGACCGGGCGGCTCAAGGAAATCTTCAAGACCAGCAAGGGTAAATACGTCGCCCCGGCACCGATTGAAAACCGCCTCGCCGTGCATACCCGGATCGAACAGGTCTGTGTGGTCGGCGATGGTCTGAGCGCACCGCTGGGGTTATGTGTGATCTCGGCAGCCGGGCATGAAGACGCACGACCGCAATTGCATTCGAGCCTGGAAAAGCTGTTGGAGGAGGTCAACGCCGTCCTCGACAAGCACGAACGCCTGCGGCGTCTGGTGGTGGTCAAGGACAGTTGGGCGGTGGAGAACGGCTTTCTCACGCCGACCCTGAAGATCAAGCGCAACGTCATCGAAGACACCTACGGCGCGCGCTTCGAAGAATGGAGCGAGCGCAGCGAGGCGGTGCTGTGGCAGGATTGAGCGACGATCAAAACAACAAAGGAAGCCTGCGATGACCTTGTGGCGCACCACTCCGAACATCGAGCAGTTGAACGCAATCCAGAAAAACACCATTGGCGAAGTGCTGGACATCCGCTTCGAGTCCTTCGACGAAGAGTCGCTGACGGCCAGCATGGTCATCGATCATCGCACCCATCAGCCTTACGGCCTGCTGCACGGCGGCGCCTCGGTGGTGCTGGCCGAGACCGTCGGCTCGATGGCCAGTTACCTGTGCATCGATGCCAGCAAGTTCTATTGCGTGGGGCTGGAGATCAACGCCAACCACTTGCGCGGCCTGCGCAGCGGACGGGTGACGGCGGTGGCCAAGCCGATTCACATCGGCCGCACCACCCATGTCTGGGACATCCGCCTGACCAGCGATGAGGGCAAGGCCAGTTGCGTGTCGCGGCTGACCATGGCCGTGGTGCCGCTGGGCGAGCAACCGCCGGCACGCTGACCGATCCGTCATAGCCTTGACCGGACTGTCATCATTCCTGGCAGTTACGGTCATTGCTGTGAAGCGCGGTCTTACGGACAATCAACGTCACGTTTACCGCCCATGGATTTACCCGTATGTCGCAACCGATCTTCTTCGCCCACGCCAACGGTTTCCCTTCCGGCACCTACGGCAAGCTGTTCTCGGCGTTGGCGCCGGAGTTCCGGGTGACGCATCTGGAGCAGCATGCCCACGATCCGCGTTTTCCGGCGGGTGACAACTGGTACCACCTGGTGGACGAACTGATTCACCACCTGCAACAGCAGGACGAGCCGGTGTGGGGCGTTGGCCATTCCTTCGGCGGAATGCTGCACCTGCACGCCGCGCTGCGTTGCCCCGAGTTGTATCGCGGAGTCGTGATGCTCGATTCGCCGGTGCTGACCCGCACCGACCGATGGGTGATCCGTGCTGCCAAGCGTTTTGGCTTCATCGATAAACTCACCCCGGCCGGTCGCACATTGGGGCGACGCGAAGAATTCGCCGACCTCGACAGTGCCCGCAGCTACTTTGCCGGCAAGACTCTGTTCCGTGGCTTCGATCCCGAGTGCTTCGACGCCTACTTGCAGCACGGTTTGCACAAGGTTGGCGACAAGCTGCGCCTGCGCTTTGATCCGGCCACCGAGATCAGCATCTATCGCGGTGTGCCGCACACCAGTCCGGGGCGGACCCGACAGCTTCAGGTGCCGCTGGCGGTGGGGCGCGGGCAAAAGAGTCGCGTGGTGATGAACCATCACACCCGGTTCGTCGGCCGTCTGCCTCAGGGCGAGTCGCTGACCGTGCCTGGCGGTCACATGTTTCCTCTTGAGCGGCCGCAGGACACTGCACAACTGCTGAAGAATCTGTTCACTCGCTGGGAAAACCGCCAGCACAAGGATTGCGCATGAGCCCGTCGGTCGAAGAAGTGCGCCTGAGCCTGCCGCATATCGAGCTGGCGGCACACATTTTCGGCCCGGAAGACGGGTTGCCGGTGATTGCCCTGCATGGCTGGCTGGATAACGCCAACAGCTTCGCTCGCCTGGCGCCGAAGCTCAAAGGCTTGCGCATTGTTGCGCTGGACATGGCCGGTCATGGTCATTCGGGGCATCGCCCGGTCGGCGCGGGTTACGCCTTGTGGGATTACGCCCATGACGTGCTGCAAGTCGCCGAGCAGTTGGGCTGGCAGCGCTTCGGCCTGCTCGGGCATTCGCTGGGGGCGATTGTTTCGCTGGTGCTGGCGGGGTCGTTGCCGGAGCGCATCACCCATCTGGCATTGATCGACGGGGTGATTCCTCCTACGGATAAAGGCGAAAACGCCGCCGAACGCATGGGCATGGCGCTGCAGGCACAGCTTGATTTGCGGGAAAAACGCAAACCGGTCTATGACACTCTCGACCGGGCCATCGAAGTGCGCATGAAAGGCCTGGTGGCAGTCAGTCGTGAGGCCGCCGAGCTGCTGGCGCAACGCGGCCTGATGCCGGTGCCCGGCGGTTACACCTGGCGTACCGACAACCGTCTGACCCTGCCATCGCCCCTGCGTCTGACTCATGAGCAGGCAATGGCCTTCATCCAGCGCATTGCCTGCCCTGCACAATTGGTGGTGGCAGCCGACGGCATGCTGGCCAAACACCCCGAGCTGCTGGAGCGTCTACCCTTTAGCCAGGAACAGCTGCCGGGCGGGCACCATCTGCACCTGAACGACGAGTCGGGTGCGGTCCTTGTCGCAGACTGTTTCAATCGGTTCTTCGCCATTCCTTGACTTGCCCCGGGCAACTGTCGAGGCTGGGCGGGTTGAAATGGGAGACAACCACAATGGATTTCTACACCGCTGCGAACCCGAATAGCCAGAAAGGCGCCCCGGCCATGCCGATCCGATGAGCTTGTCCATGCGATCTTTCAGTCTGCTGGCGCTGTGCTGTTTCAGTCCCGTGTTGCTCGCTGCCGACCTGCCGGGCAGTCAGGATCTGCCGATCGTGCCGCGTCTGGCCGATGCGCAGATCGTCGACTATCGCCCGGCCGCGACGCTGGAGCGGATTTACCCGATGGGCTCGATCCGCAAGATCAGCGGCCAGCTGCGTTTCGACGGCCAGGTCGGCGCCCGTGGGCAGACCACCTCGGTCACCTACGAATTGCCGCCGGAACATTCCGCCAACGAAGCCTTCACCGTCGCCCGCGAAGCCCTGCAAAAACAGGACGCCGAACTGTTGTTCTGGTGTCAGGCCAGGGATTGCGGCGAAAGCAGCCTGTGGGCCAACGAAGTGTTCGGCAACGCCAAGCTGTACGGTGCCGACGAGCAACAGGCCTATCTGCTGCTGAGGCTGGCGGCACCTCGCGACAACACGCTGGTGGCGCTGTACAGCATCACTCGCGGCAATCGCAAAGCCTATCTGCATGTCGAGCAGTTCGAGGCCGCCACGCCGTTGGGGGAGCTGCTGCCGACGTCCGCGACGCTGTTGCGCCAGTTGAAAGACACCGGCGAGCTGAAATTGCCGAAACTGGCTGGCGATCCGGATGACACCTGGCTGCGTCTGCTGTCCCGTGGCCTGAACCTCGACACGACGTTGCGGGTCACGGTTTCCGGGCTCAAGGCCGAAGCCTGGCGTCAGGCGTTGATCACGCAGGGCGTGCGTGCGGCCCGGATGGAAACCGGCAATGTCGAAGGTGCCGGCCTGCGCATCGATCTGTTGCGGTAAGGTGTCTGCGGCGGACACGCCCGGCGTGTTCGCCTACTCTTTGCCTGACTGACTTTTTCGAGATTTCACATGCCCAATAATGATCGTCTGCTGGTGCAGATCCTGTTGCTGGTGTTGTTCGGTGCCAGTTTCTGGGTGATGGCGCCGTTCTGGTCGGCGCTGTTCTGGGGCGCGGTGCTGGCGTTCGCCAGTTGGCCGTTGATGCGCCTGCTGACGCGCTGGCTCGGCGGCCGCGAATCTCTGGCGGCAAGTATCCTGACCCTGGGCTGGATGCTGCTGGTGGCGGCACCGCTGGTATGGCTGGGGTTCAACCTGGCCGATCACGTGCGCGATGCCACGGTGTTCATCAAGGATGTGCAGGTCGACGGCCTGCCGGAAGCGCCGGCCTGGCTCGGCACGATTCCGCTGGTGGGGGAGCGGCTGGTCGGTTTCTGGAACAGTGTCGATCAGCAGGGGGCGGCGCTGATGGTGTCGCTCAAGCCTTATCTGGGGCAGGTCGGCAACTGGCTGCTGGCGCGCAGTGCGCAGATCGGCGGCGGGATTCTCGAGCTGACCCTGAGCATTGTCTTCGTGTTCTTCTTCTACCGTGACGGGCCGCGGCTGGCGGCGTTCGTGCACAGCCTGCTGGAGCGGTTGATCGGTGATCGTGCCGGGTATTACATCGAGCTGGTGGCCGGTACGGTGCAGCGGGTGGTGAACGGGGTGATCGGTACGGCGGCGGCGCAGGCGATCCTGGCACTGATCGGGTTCCTGATTGCCGGAGTGCCGGGGGCTTTGGTGCTGGGGATCGTGACGTTCCTGCTCAGTCTGATTCCGATGGGACCGCCGCTGGTGTGGATTCCTGCCACGGCCTGGCTGGCCTGGAAGGGTGAGTACGGGATGGCGGTGTTTCTCGGGATCTGGGGGACGTTCATTATCAGTGGCGTGGACAACGTGCTCAAGCCGTATCTGATCAGCCGTGGCGGGAATCTGCCGTTGGTGATTGTGTTGCTCGGGGTGTTTGGCGGGTTGATCGCGTTCGGGTTTATCGGGTTGTTTATCGGGCCTACGCTTTTGGCGGTGGCTTATAGTTTGTTGACGGATTGGAGCAAGAGTCAGGGGCGGGTTGAGGATCGGCGTTGAAGGTTAGCCTTGGCGGCCTTCGGGCCGGCCAGGCTCCGGGTCTACTGTGTACATATCCGTTTCTTCGGTAACGGCGGCTTATGGTTTCGCCCTTACGGCGACTCACTTTTTTGACAAACGCCTCAAAAAAGTAAGCAAAAAAACGCTCGCCCCGGCGTTCGGCCCTCGCAGGCTCGGGTTCCTTCGCTACGGTGTCCCTCCGGGGGCATCGACTTCGTCGATGAGTTCGGCTTCGCCGCACGGCACTACGTGCCAATCCCCGGATGAACACCTCCACTCAGCCTTCCGAAGGGGCGGGTGGATCAAGATCAAAAGCGTTGTCGAGCTAACGCTCATCCTGTTTTTGTATCTACCTCAAGTCGCCACATTCAAATACTTACCCACCGACGCCGTATTACCGAGCGAATACTGCTTGCTCAGATTGGCAATCATCCGGTTCAACGCTTCGGTCGTGGTTTGAGTGGTACTGGCAGTCTGTTCATCGTTTGGACGCTGGCGTCCCGCCTGTAACGCGGCTTTCAACTCATCACTGCTCACGCCACCACTGCTGTCGCTATCCAGCACCTTGAGCAGCGCCGCGCTGGTGTCGCTGCTGGAGGACGAGGTGCTGTCGCTGGCTTGCAACGCGCTGCTCAACTCGCTCGCCGTCACATTGCCGTCGCCGTTGCTGTCGAGTTTGGCGAACAGTTCCTTTTGCAGTTGCTGGCTGCGGGCGTTTTGCGTGGAGGTGCTGCTGGTGCTGATATAGCTCGTGTAGTTGCTGACGCTACCGATCATGGGCTCACTCCTTGTAATGGAAAACCGGTTCATGAACCGGCTCATGCAGACTCAAGGCGTGAGGTGTCGCAGGTATGTGGGTTTTGTACCGGGCGGTACACAGTCGGATTTACAGTCGTGGCAGGCGAATCACGGCAGTGAGGCCACCGCCAGGCGTCTCTTCGAGGTTCAACTGGCCGCCCTGGCGTTGCGCGGCTTCCCGGGCGATGGTCATGCCCAGGCCGACGCCGCCGGAGTTGCGGTTGCGCGAGCCTTCCAGGCGGAAAAACGGCTCGAACACGGCTTCGCGTTTGTCGGCGGCGATGCCCGGGCCGTGGTCGATGACGCGGATCAGCAGGTGTCCACGCTGATCCTGCAGTTCGATGTGTGCTTGCCCGGCGTAGCGCAAGGCGTTGTCCATCAGGTTGTTGATGCATGAGCGCAGGGCCATTGGCTGAACCGCCAGTGGTGCGCAATGGCCGCTGACCTGCACGTCGGCGCCCTGATCCTGGGCGTTCTCGCACAGGGATTCGACCAGCGCCTGCACGTCCATCATCTGCAGCGCTTCGCTGGTGCGTTGTTCGTGCAGGTAGGTGAGGGTGGCGTCGAGCATGCCGATCATGTCGTTCAGGTCCTGACGCATTTGGCCTTGCAGCTTGTCGTCCTCGATCTGTTCCAGACGCAGCTTGAGCCGCGACAGAGGCGTGCGCAGGTCATGGGACACGGCGCCGAGCATACGCGCGCGTTGTTGAACCTGTTCGCGAATCCGCTGCTGCATCAGGTTGAAGGTGTGGGCCGCCTGCCGGGCCTCTCGCGGGCCGGACTCTTCCAGCGGCGGGCTGTCGAGGTTTTCACTGAGGCGTTCGGCGGCGTCACTCAGACGCTGGATCGGGCGGCTCAGGAGTTTGGCGCCGTACCATGCAGCGATCATCAGCGAGATGAACTGAAAGGTCAGTGGCACCAGCGGCCCGCCGAACCAGGGGCGCGGCGGTCGATGGGCGAAGCGCGGATCCGGTGGCGGACGTTGTCCTTCGACGCCCTGGGAAAATTCCGGCGGCGGAGGGGGGGGAGGCGGGCCGTAATGGTGGAACCAGGCGAAAGCCAGCAGGTGCGCCAGGACGATCGCCACGAACAGCACGCCGAACAGGCGGCCGAACAGCGTGTCGAAGCGCCCCCGCATCAGCCGATGTCCCGTGCGTCGAACAGGTAACCCTCACCGCGTACGGTCTTGATCAGCTGCGGAGCTTTCGGGTCGTCACCGAGTTTTTGCCGCAAACGCGAGACCAGCAGGTCGATGCTGCGGTCGAAGGCCTCGATCGAGCGACCACGGGCAGCGTCCAGCAACTGTTCACGGCTGAGCACCCGGCGCGGCCGTTCGATGAACACCCAGAGCAGGCGGAATTCGGCGTTGGACAGCGGCACCACCAGGCCATCGTCGGCGATCAACTGGCGCAGGACGCTGTTCAGGCGCCAATTGTCGAAGCGAATGTTCGCACGCTGTTCGGTGCGGTCGTCGCGCACCCGGCGCAGAATCGTCTGGATCCGCGCCACCAGCTCCCGGGGTTCGAACGGTTTGGCCATGTAGTCATCGGCACCCAATTCCAGGCCGATGATCCGGTCGGTGGGTTCGCAACGGGCGGTGAGCATCAGGATCGGGATGTCCGATTCCGCGCGCAGCCAGCGGCACAGTGACAGGCCGTCCTCGCCGGGCAGCATCAGATCGAGCACCACCACGTCGAAATGTTCGGCCTGCATCGCCTGGCGCATGGCCGCGCCGTCGGTAACGCCGCTGGCGTGAATGTTGAAGCGGGCCAGGTAGTCGATCATCAGTTCGCGGATCGGCACGTCATCATCGACGATCAGGGCGCGGATGCTCCAGCGCTTGTCGTCTTTCTGCTCTTCATTCACGGAGACTTGGGAGTTGTGCATGAGGCTGTTCATCTGCCAGTAAGCCGCCAACCACAAAGATAGGCTGCGAGGTTGTGGTTTCAGCATAGGCGTCCGGCCGTGAGGCGGGAAGGGCTGCTGTAAGGACTTGTTGCGGCTGGCGAGGCTAGCGCGGACGCATGTTGTCGGCGTGTCGGTTGTGTATCGGCTTCGACACAATACCCTGCAAGGCTATGCTGATCACGTCCCGCGCGACGATTTACCGATCATCGGGTGCCGCGCCGCCGCCGGTTCCGCTACAATGCGCGCCGATTTCGACTTGCCTGAGAGCCCATCCATGTCCGCCTGCCAGACTCCTATCATCGTCGCCCTGGATTTCCCCACCCGTGACGCCGCACTGAAGCTGGCCGACCAGTTGGACCCGAAACTGTGCCGGGTCAAAGTGGGCAAGGAGCTGTTCACCAGCTGTGCCTCGGAAATCGTCGGCACCCTGCGCGACAAGGGTTTTGAGGTATTCCTCGACCTGAAATTCCACGACATTCCCAACACCACGGCGATGGCGGTCAAGGCCGCTGCCGAGATGGGCGTGTGGATGGTCAACGTTCACTGCTCCGGGGGGCTGCGCATGATGGCGGCCTGCCGTGAAGAGCTGGACAAGCGCAGTGGTCCGCAACCGTTGCTGATCGGCGTGACCGTGCTGACCAGCATGGAGCGTGAAGATCTGGCGGGTATCGGTCTGGACATCGAGCCGCAGGAGCAGGTGCTGCGCCTGGCGGCACTGGCCGAGAAGGCCGGGATGGACGGTCTGGTGTGCTCGGCGCTGGAAGCCACGGCACTGAAATCCGCGCACCCGTCGTTGCAACTGGTGACCCCGGGGATTCGTCCGGCCGGCAGTGCTCAGGACGACCAGCGTCGCATCCTGACCCCGCGTCAGGCGCTGGATGCCGGTTCCGATTATCTGGTGATCGGCCGTCCGATCAGCCAGGCGGCGGATCCGGCCAAGGCCCTGGCTGCGGTGGTTGCCGAACTGGCCTGACCGAACAGCTGAAGATTCAATGAAGGGAGCCCGACGGCTCCCTTCATTGTTTTCAGACCTTCAACACCAGCTTGCCGAAGTTTTCGCCGCTGAACAGTTTGCCCAGAGTTTCCGGGAAGGTTTCCAGGCCTTCGACGATATCTTCCTTGCTCTTGAGCTGCCCCTTGGCCATCCAGCCGGCCATTTCCTGGGCGGCACTGGCGTACTGCGCGGCGTAATCCATCACCACGAAGCCTTCCATCCGCGCGCGGTTGACCAGCAGCGACAGGTAATTGGCCGGGCCTTTGACCGCCTCTTTATTGTTGTACTGGCTGATGGCACCGCAAATCACCACGCGGGCCTTGAAGTTCAGGCGGCTCAGAACCGCGTCGAGGATGTCGCCGCCGACGTTGTCGAAATACACGTCCACGCCTTTCGGGCATTCGCGTTTAAGGCCGGCCAACACGTCTTCGCTCTTGTAGTCGATTGCGCCATCGAAACCCAGTTCATCGACCAGAAACTTGCACTTGTCGGCGCCACCGGCAATACCGACCACCCGGCAGCCTTTGATCTTGGCGATCTGCCCGGCGATGCTGCCGACCGCGCCCGCTGCACCGGATAACACCACGGTATCGCCGGCCTTCGGTGCGCCGACATCGAGCAGGGCGAAGTAGGCGGTCATGCCGGTCATGCCCAATGCGGACAGATAAACCGGCAGCGGTGCCAGTTTCGGATCGACCTTGTAGAAACCTCTTGGCTCGCCGAGGAAGTAATCCTGCACGCCAATGGCACCGTTGACGTAGTCGCCGACGGCAAACCCCGGATTGTTTGACGCGACAACTTTGCCTACGCCCAGCGCGCGCATGACTTCACCCAGACCCACCGGCGGGATGTAGGACTTGCCCTCATTCATCCAGCCGCGCATGGCCGGGTCGAGGGACAGGTATTCGTTCTTGACCAGAATCTGCCCTGCCGACGGCTCGCCGACCGGGACTTCCTGATAGGTGAAGGTCTCGCGGGTGGCGGCGCCCACCGGGCGTTTGGCGAGCAGGAACTGGCGATTGGTCTGGTTGGTCATGACAGGCACTCGAATTGAATGAAGCCTTGTTGATAGACCTTCAGGGGCGATGCCGCAAGGTTGGCTCACGGGGCGAATGCACGCTGATCCAGTACGGTGATAGTCCCCGGCGGGGTTTCATCACTGCGATTCATGAAAGGCTAACCGGCCTTTTGATAGTGCTGACGTCACTCAGGCCCCTGTGGCTATGCTGCCTTCATCAATCCCCCGCATTCGAGGACATAACAATGAGCATGACGTTTTCCGGTCAGGTCGCCGTCGTCACGGGCGCCGCCAACGGTATCGGTCGCGCGACCGCACAGGCATTCGCCGCCGAAGGTCTGAAAGTGGTGGTAGCCGATCTGGATGCGGCCGGGGGCGAGGGCACCGTGGCGCTGATTCGTACAGCCGGCGGTGAAGCGACTTTCGTGCGCTGCAACGTGACCGTCGAAAGCGAAGTAAAAAATCTGATGGACGAGGTGATCAAGACCTACGGCCGTCTCGACTATGCCTTCAACAACGCCGGGATCGAAATCGAGAAAGGCAAACTGGCCGAGGGCTCGATGGATGAGTTCGACGCGATCATGGGCGTCAACGTCAAGGGCGTCTGGCTGTGCATGAAGTATCAGTTGCCGTTGCTGCTGGCCCAGGGCGGCGGGGCGATCGTCAACACCGCGTCGGTGGCCGGCCTGGGTGCTGCGCCGAAGATGAGCATCTACGCCGCTTCCAAGCATGCGGTGATCGGTCTGACCAAGTCTGCCGCCATCGAGTACGCCAAGAAGAAAATCCGTGTCAACGCGGTTTGCCCGGCGGTGATCGATACCGACATGTTCCGTCGCGCCTACGAGGCCGACCCGAAGAAAGGCGAATTCGCCAACGCCATGCACCCGGTGGGTCGCATCGGCAAGGTCGAGGAAATTGCCAGCGCCGTGCTGTACCTGTGCAGCGATGGCGCCGCGTTCACCACTGGCCATTCGCTGGCCGTGGACGGAGGTGTGACCGCGTTCTGAAAAGGCATCTGTTGATGCAGGAAAAGACCCGCCCGCCAGCGGGTTTTTTCGTCTGTGCCCGGTTCCATGTCATTGATAAACAATGTGTTTCAAATAGTTAGATCGGTGGCTTTTGACGTCTTTGTCGCACAGCCTGACCGGCGCAGCTGTGATTTACTGCTGCGGGCAAAACGGACAGGAGTTTGTGCACTCATGGAATTGAGAATTGACCGACAGGCAATGGTGCCGGTCGTACAGCAGATTGTTGACGGATTGATCGAGTGGATCGTGCAGGAACAGGTACCGCCTGCCACGCGCCTGCCGTCCGTAAGGCACATTGCGCGACTGAATCTGCTCAGTCAGTCGTACGTCCTGGAGGCTTGCGAGCGTCTGGTGGCACAGGGTGTTCTGGCCTCGCGGCAAGGGGCGGGGTTCATGGTCGCAAGCACATTGCCGAAATGTTGCAAAGCCTTTGAGGGCGAGCGCCATGGCTGTGATACGGATCCGCAATGGCGCGGCGGGTTGAAACTGGGCGACGGGGTTTTGCCCGAGAGCTGGCGAGAGTCCGATGATCTCGCCTATGCGATCCGTCAGGTGGCCCGCACCGATATGGCCAGCCTGTTCAACTACAACACGCCCCTCGGGCTCCCGGCGCTGCGCGAACAGATTGTCAAACGGCTGGGGATGCTCGATATCACCGCCAATGAGGACGCTGTGCTGACAACGGCCGGCGCCAGCCACGGGCTCGATCTGATCGTGCGCACGCTGTTCCGGGCGGGGGATTGTGTAGTGGTGGAAACGCCGGGTTATGCGCCGCTGTTCGATCTCTTGCGGCTGCATGGCGTGCGCATGCTGGAGGTGCGCCGCACGCCTGGCGGGCCGGACCTTGAGGCGCTTGAGGCGTTGTTGCAGCAGTACCGGCCGGCGGCGCTGTTCATCAACAGTCACCACCACAACCCCACGGGGAGCTGTCTGGCGCCGGCCGTGGCGCGGCGCATTCTGCAATTGAGCAAAACCTACGACCTGCGGCTGATCGAAGACGACGTCTACGCTGATCTGCATAACGGCAGCGGTACGCGGCTGGCGGCGCTGGATGAAGGCGGACGGGTGATTTACGTCGGCAGTTTTTCCAAGACGCTGAGCAGCTCGTTGCGGGCAGGCTTCGTGTTGGCCAGCCACGAGGTGATCGAGCAACTGGCGCGGATCAAGATGATCAGTTGCATGGGCACTTCAAGGTTCAGTGAAGCTGTTCTGGCGGCGCTGCTGGCCAGCGGTGCGTATCGCAAACTGGTGCAGCGCCAGCGCCAGCGGCTCAATATCGATCGTGCGGCGGCCCTGCAGACGCTGGAGGATGCCGATTGGGAAGTGTTCGGCAAACCCACCGGAGGGCTGTTCATCTGGGCCCGTTCGCCGCTGGGGAATGATGAACATCTGCGCAGGCAGGCCATGCGTCATGGTGTGCAATTGTCCTGCGTGTCTTCGTTCAGTCCCAGTGGCGAAGCCAGCGACTGGCAGCGGATCAATGTGGCCTATGCTTGCGATCCGAGGGCGCGGCAGTTCTTTCGCAGTACGGCCGTGGATCGACCTCAAGTGTTCTGAAAACGACGCAGGCCTAGCTTTTTGCCATTATTCCGACGCCAGAGTCTTGTGCTGGTTCATGGCCGTTGCGACTCTTCGGCAACAGACTTTGGCAGGGGACTACGCGCAATGATTTCGGCCGTGCAAGGACGTTTTGCCAACCTCGGTATGGCGAAAAAACTGGGTATCGGGTTTGTGCTGGTGTTGCTGTTGACTGCATTGGTGGCGGCCATCGGCGTCTGGTCCCTGCAGACCATCAGTCAGCGTTTCGACGGGCTCAAACAGATGTCCTCGCTCAACAGCGGCCTGCTGAAAGTGCGCCTGCTGGAGCAGGATTACGCCTTGCACGGCAATCCGAAAACCGCCGATGCCTTGCACGGGGGTGTGGATGGCCTGATCGCCATGGCCGATCAGCTCAAGGCTCTGTCGCCGGGCAATGAGTCGGTCATGAACGATGTCCAGCAGTCTTTGGGTGCTTACCGCAAGGCGTTCGATGAGTTCGTGTCGCTGACCCAGGCCAAGGATCTGGCGCTGGAAATGGCCAGTTGGTCGGTGTCCAGTGTCGCCAACAACCTCGACGTCCTGCAGGCCGGGCTTGCCGATGATGGCGCCTACACCTTGAAAGACAGCGAGGGCAAGGACGGGGCGCAGTTCATCGAGCAGGCCAGTCAGGTCAGCCAGGTTTCGCGCCTGATGCTGCAGGCCATGAACGAAGCTCGGGTGCGTCTGGATCAGAGTCGCAAGGGCGATGACAGCGCCAAGGGCAACATCGAACAGGCCGCCCAGGCCCAGACGCAAGCCGAACAACTGAAATCCACGGTCAAGGACGAAGGTTATCTGACGGTTCTCAATGAAGTGTCAGGGCACATCGCCGGATTCAATGACAAGCTCGCCGAGTACACCGGTCTTCTGGCTCAGGAAAAAACCGTCTACGAGCAACTGCATCAGCGGGCCGCTGAGGTGGTGGAGCGGGTTGATCAGGCCTATGTCGCCCAGGACGTCGCGATGCAGGGTGAGCTGAAGAAAAACTCGGTGCTGATCATCGGCTCGTCGGCGCTGGCATTGCTGGTCGGGCTGATTGCGGCGTGGGTGATCACCCGGTTGATCGTCGCGCCGTTGCGCAGCGTGATGCATGTCGCTCAGCGGATCGCCGCCGGTGACTTGAGTGCAACGGTGGAGGTGACGCGGCGTGACGAAATCGGCCAGTTGATGCTGTCGATGCAACAGATGGGCGCGGGCCTCAGCAGCATCGTCAGCGGGTTGCAGGCGGGTATCGAACAGCTGGCTAGTTCCGCGCAATCGCTGTCGGCGGTGACCGAACAGACCAACCTTGAGGTCAGCAGCCAGAAAGAGGAAACCGAGCAGGTTGCCACGGCCATGAACCAGATGACCGCCACCGTTCACGACGTGGCGCGCAATGCCGAAGAAGCCGCACTGGCGGCGCAGACCGCCGACGACAAGGTCGAGAGCGGCCAGCAGGTGGTGCGCCAGAGCATGGCGCGGATCGAGCAACTGGCGGATTCGGCGACGTCGGCCAGTTCTAGCATCGAAAGCCTGAGTGCCGAAATCCAGAACATCGGCACGGTGCTTGAAGTGATCAAAAGCGTTGCCGAACAAACCAATCTGCTGGCGCTCAACGCCGCGATCGAAGCGGCGCGGGCGGGCGAGCAGGGCAGGGGCTTTGCGGTCGTCGCCGATGAAGTCAGGGCGTTGGCCCGACGTACGCAGCAGTCGACCGAAGAGATCGAGCGACTGGTCAGTGCCTTGCGCTCGGCGGCGCATTCGTCGGTGCAGCAGATTCAGAGCAGTGGCGAACTGGTGAAGATGGCGGTGAGCGACGCATTGCAGACTGAAAGTGCGCTGGGGAGTATTGCGGCGGCGGTTTCGTTGATTCAGCAGATGAACCAGCAGATTGCGGCGGCGGCCGAGGAACAGAGTTCGGTGGCCGAGGAGATCAATCGCAGTGTGACCAGTATTCGGGCGAGTGCGGATCAGTCGTCGATTGCGATGCGCGGGAATGCGGCTTCGAGTGTTGAGCTGGCGCAGTTGGGGAGTGAGTTGCGGGGGATGGTGGGGCACTTTCGGCTTTGACCTTGGCGGCCTTTGGGCCGAGCAGGTTTTGGGTTGTTTTGGGTGAATATCCGTTTCTTCGGGTGTTGCGGCTGGCGGTTCCGCTCTTACAGCGGGTCACTTTTTCAAACGCCAAAAAGTAACCAAAAGGCTGGGCCCCTGCGTTCGGCCCCTCGCTGAGGCTCGGGGTTCCTTCGTTCCGGGATTCATCCGGGGGCATCGCCTACGGTTTGCTTCGCTGCACCTCCTCTCGATGTGTTTGGCTTCGCCAAACGGTCGCTGCGCTCCCACCCCCGGATAAATCCCTCCACTCAGCCTTCCGATGGGGCCGGCACGTCAAAAGCTTTACTCGAGCTAACGCTCATCGTGTTGAGTGGTGAAAGCCGAAGCCGAAGCCGAAGCCGAAGCCGAAGCCGAAGCCGAAGCCGAAGCCGGAGTGGATTTGCATATGTTTTAAAACCAGAGTTCACCTCGGTCTTTCACGTCGGCGTACCTCCCCCAATCACCTCGGTCAGTCCCCTCTCCCTCCGGGCGGTCCGACGTTTCGGGAGGGTTAGGGTGAGGGGGGCTTTTGATCTTCTGCTTTGAAGCCAATAAAAAAGCCACCTCTCGGTGGCTTCTCTCTCTGACTGCACTCAGTCGTAAATCACTTTCTTCTTCCAGTCCGCATCCGCCTCGACATCCTTGAGGCCGGCAGTCAGCTGGTTTTCTTCGCCTTCAACCGGGGCAATCTTGTCCATGACCTGGGCGTTGGCGCGGGCCAGGAGTTTTTCCAGGTATTGGAGTTGTTCGGCGTAGATCTGCGGGTCCTGCTGTTTGCGCAGGTATTGCACGCCGCGTTCGAAGGCGAGGCGGGCCTGGCCTGGCTGGTTTTGTTGCAGGGCGTGCTGGCCGAGGTTGTTGAAGAACTCGATGTGCAGCAACACCAGGATATGGCGCACTTCACGAATCCAGTGCTTGGCTTCGTTCGGTGGCAGGAAACCGTCCTGGGCGGCGCGGGTGATCTGGCCGTGGAGGGCTTCGAGGAGGAAGCGCACGTCTTTGGCCTTGGCTTCGGTCTGGATCGGTGCCGGCGGGTTGTTGACCGGGATCGATTCGCCCTGGGCGACGAGGGCGCTCAGTTCGGTGATGCGGGCCTTGGTGGTGGCGCTGGTTTTTTCCAGGTTCAGCAGGCGCTGGCAGACGTTCAGTTCCAGGCGCGTCATCAGAAGTTTGAGGGCCGGGGTCATGAACTGGCCTGGGAAGGTTTCGGTCAGTTCGCCACAACGGCGCAGGCGGTCGTTGAGTTCGACCTTGGTGCGGGCCTTCTCCAGTTTGGTGTTTTCCACCACATGGTTCATGTAGCCAATGGCGATCAAGATTGCGATCCCGGCTATGACTAGCAGGGTGATCATGAGTGGTGTCACCGGTAAGACCTCTTTATAGGGTTCGCGTGCGAGTGTAGTTGCTCGGCAAATAGGAGCCTAGCGCCGCTCGACGGGTTGAATCAGCGAAGCTTCATCTGTATCGGCCGCAAGCCTGCTTATATAAATGCTGGCCCTTGGGGTGCAGATTGCCATCACCTGTGCCGTGGACTATAACGCCTTGGCGAGTGTCGGAATATAGGCGTCAATCGTCGGGCGACGGAAAAGTCCGAATCGGCGCGTAAAGCAGGGCGAAGTCATTGATTTAAATAAATTTATATCAGGGGGTTGACGACCTTCCAATCCATCCATAGAATGCGCGCCACTTGCAGCGTAAAGCACACAGCGAAACGCGGCAGGGAGTGAATGTTGTAGTGTGTCCCCTTCGTCTAGTGGCCTAGGACACCGCCCTTTCACGGCGGTAACAGGGGTTCGAGTCCCCTAGGGGACGCCAATGCGGGAATAGCTCAGTTGGTAGAGCACGACCTTGCCAAGGTCGGGGTCGCGAGTTCGAGTCTCGTTTCCCGCTCCAATTTTAAACGGCAGTGCCTTCGGGCGGTGCCGAGTGAAACCAGAACCAAGTCTTCGGATGCGGATCTGGACACCGAAACACACACCATGTGTTCCGGGTAGCGTGTCCCCTTCGTCTAGTGGCCTAGGACACCGCCCTTTCACGGCGGTAACAGGGGTTCGAGTCCCCTAGGGGACGCCATTTGCGGGAATAGCTCAGTTGGTAGAGCACGACCTTGCCAAGGTCGGGGTCGCGAGTTCGAGTCTCGTTTCCCGCTCCAAATTCAAGAAGCGCCGCTCGGCAATGAGCGGCGTTTTTATTAGTGAAAGTTGTAGCCTGTCCCCTTCGTCTAGTGGCCTAGGACACCGCCCTTTCACGGCGGTAACAGGGGTTCGAGTCCCCTAGGGGACGCCATTGCGGGAATAGCTCAGTTGGTAGAGCACGACCTTGCCAAGGTCGGGGTCGCGAGTTCGAGTCTCGTTTCCCGCTCCATATTCAACAAAAACGCCGCTCAGTGATGAGCGGCGTTTTTGTTTGTGCGTTATTTGTCGCGCAACAAAAAAGGACCTCACGGTCCTTTTTTGTAGGCCCGCCACCTTGGCGGGCCAGTGTCGCGATCAAAGCTTCGGCAGTTGCCCGATGCGGCCCATCATTTCGGTCACGATCTGCAGGTCCAGCAGGAACTGGTCAACCGTCTTGAATTCGCCGTCGGTGTGACCGGTGTATTTGACCTCAGGTCGGGCCAGACCGAATTGCACACCGTTGGGCAGTTCATGCACCGAGGTGGCGCCGGCAGAGGTGCCGAACTCGTGTTTCATGCCCAGGTTTTCGGTGGACACGGCCAGCAGCGCCTTGACCCACTCGCCTTCAGGGTTGCGGTACATCGGCTCGGCGATCGAGTAATCGAAGTTGACCGCGACGTGGGTTTTCTTGCTCCAGGCCGCCAGTTTGTCGGCGATTTCGCTCTTGAGCACTTCCGGCGACTTGCCCTTCGGCACACGCAGGTTGACCGCGAGTTTGAAGGTCTTGTCGTCCATCCCGACATAGGTCAGCGAGGTGGTCAGCGGGCCCATGAAGTCATCGGCGAAACCGACACCCAGCTTGCCACCCTTGTAGTCCAGGCCCCAGTTGTCGGCGGCGTAACGCGCGGCATCGGTGATGTGGTTGTGCTTGAACGCGATTTTGCCGTCCGCGCTGTGGATGAAGTCCAGCATGCGCGCGACCGGGTTGACGCCGGATTCAGGCTCGGAAGAGTGCGCGGAAACGCCGGTAACGCTGAGTTTCACGTCCTTGCCATCGACCTTGGCATTCACTTCGAAATCGCCGCCATGTTGTTTGGCGTATTCGTTACCGGCCTTTTGCAGGCTGGCGGCCAGCTCGGCAGGCTTGTCTGTCACCAGAGTGACGACCGAAACCGATGGAATCTGGTTGGTTGCCATGCCGCCGGTCATCGAGATCAGCTCCGCGCCTTTGCCCTCGGCCTTGCGCTTGGCAAATTTGGCCATGACTGTGCCGTAGCCTTTCTCGGCGATCACCACCGGGTAGCCGCCATCCAGCGCCAGGTTGTACTCGGGCGTCGGGTTGCGTTCGAAGTAGTAAGGAATCGCGTCGCCGGTGGTCTCTTCGGTGGTGTCCACCAGCAGTTTGAAATTGCGGGCCAGCGGCAGCTTTTCTTCCTTGATCACCTTCATGGCATACAGCGTCACCACGATCCCGTTCTTGTCGTCCTCGGTGCCACGGCCATACATGCGGTCGCCGATCAGCGTGACCTTGAACGGGTCGAGTTTGGTGCCGTCCTTCAGCACCCAGTTTTCCGGTGTCACGGGTACCACGTCGGCATGCGCATGAATGCCCACGACTTCCTTGCCACTGCCATCGAGCGAAATTTCGTAGACGCGGTTGTCGACGTTTCGGTATTTCAGGCCGAAGGACTCGGCCAGCTCCTTGAGCTTGGCGGCAATCTTGATGAATTCAGGATTCTCGTGCTGGGCGACACCTTCTTTGCGATCGGTCGGGATTTCGACCAGTTCGCGCAGGGTTTCCAGGGCCGCCTTGCCGTATTTCGCCCGGGTGTAGAGGCCCAGCAGGCGATAGATCTCGTTTTGCTGCTCAGCGGTCAGTGTCTTGTTGTCGAGAAACGCGCTGATGGACGGGCGCAGGTCGTCAGTCTTGCTCAGGTCGCTCTTGGCCACTTCGCCGAGGAACTGGCGGAAATCGCTGACCTTTGCATCGCTGAATGTCTTGAGGATGGTCGCGCTTTGCTGCGGTGTGATGTTGGCGTGGGCGGGCAGTGTCACGGACGAAAGGCTGGCCAGAATCAGGGTCGATGCGGCCAGTTGCTTGAGTGAAAAATCCATTGCTAAGGGCATTCCTTTGCAGGTGGTCAGTAGGAAGTGTCTGATCGATGCGTCAGACGGTTTCGCAAACTAACACTGCAAGCGAGTGATAGGGGAGCCCCCGAAGTGGGACGCGTCGCACAGAAATGCAAAAGCGGCGCAGAATCGAAAAAGCCCGTCCAATCTGTCTGGGCCGGGCTTCTCCGATCAGCGTGTTTACATCGACAACACCAGTCGCCCGGCAAACAGGATCAAAATCACCCCCATGCTGCGCTCGAACCAATGGCCCATGCGCATGAACAACAGTCGTACTTTGCTGCTCGAAAAGAACAACGCAACGATCACGAACCACAACGCGTTCACGCTGCACATCCACAGTCCGTAAAGAGCCTGGATTTCCAGCGGCGTGCT
Source organism: Pseudomonas sp. 91RF (assembly GCF_003576265.1). Lineage (NCBI taxonomy): Bacteria > Pseudomonadati > Pseudomonadota > Gammaproteobacteria > Pseudomonadales > Pseudomonadaceae > Pseudomonas > Pseudomonas sp. 91RF. The sequence goes on along the minus strand of NZ_QWFC01000048.1, from coordinate 303,231 downwards.
GGCGCTGATGATCGTGGTGAAGATCGCCAGGAAAAACAGCGTGGCCTTGGGGTTGGTGGCGTTGGTCAGGAAACCGGTGGAAAACGCCTTGAACAGCGATTGTTCGACCAGCGGTTCATCGGTGGTTTTTTCGCCTTCCAGTGCGGTCTTGGGTTTGCTGCGGATCAGGCTGATGCCAAGGTAAAAAATGTAGGCACCGCCCACGACCTTGGCCACCGTCAGCAGCCACGGCGTGGTGTGCATCAGGGCGCCGACGCCCAGCAGGGTGTACAGCACGTGCACGGAAATTCCCGCGCCGATGCCCAGTGCGGTGCAGATGCCGACCAGCCGACCGAAACGCACACTCTGGCGAATGGTCACGGCGAAGTCCGGGCCGGGAGCGACCACGGCGAGAAAGTGGATGGTGGCCAGCGCCAGAAACTCGCCCAGGTAATTCGATGTCATTTCAGCTCCAGAAAGTCAGGGGTGATGCATTGCCGCGATAGCCGACAAAAAACGAAAGGCTCAAGCGCGGATCTGCCACGCCCGGCGTTACCGAGTGCATGCGACGCGAATTGAACATGATGAAATCCCCCGGTTCCGGGCGAACTTCAAGGGCGGGCGGGCCGAGCAGCGCCGGGTCGATGCCGTAGCTGTCGCCGCGCATTTCGTCGAAGCGGTCCGGAGAAATATCGTCTTCCCACATCTGTAGCGCGCCGCCCTCGGTCGGCATGTTCAGGTAGACGTTGCAGGCGAATTGCGCCTCCAGGCTGCGGGCCTGGAAACTCTCTGGTGCGTCCTTGGCGAAGATGTCGTGGTGGGCGAGGAAGCAGACGCCGGGTTTGACCACCCGAGACAGGCCGACATACATCTTGCGCCCGTACAGGTTTTCCAGATGGGCACCTGCCGGCCAGGATTCGTCGAGCATGCAGCGCAGGGTATCGATCGGCGAGGAGTAGGGCGCGCAGCGATTGCGCAGTTCGGCGATGTTGCCGGTGGCGCGTTCGAAGTAATCCTCGATCAGCAACGGCTGGTTTTCCGCCTCATAGAACGCCATGCCGATGCGGCCAATGCTGGGGGCGTTGATGTAACCCTCGAAGCCGGGTTCGAGGATCTTGTCGCCAATCCGGATCGCCTGGTCTTCAGGCAAAAAGCCTTTGACGCGGATGGCGAGGACTTCTTCGTTGGCCAGTTTTTTTATGCACGTCTCATCGAGACGCTCGACGTCAAGCATCATGGTTTCAGGTCCATCTAACGAGTAGTCAACGGAACCGGCGAATGCGGTTCCCCCGGCGTCGGACGCTGCAACCGGCAGCGTCCGAAATCCTCAATCCACGTTGTAGTGGACGGACAGCGTGCCCTTCTTCTGCGACAGGGACGCGATCGTGACTGTGCCCAGATCCTTCAGGCTGCGTACATGGGTGCCGCCGCAGCCGTAGGCTGGCAGTTCACCGAAGCCGATTTCCCGCGCGCCTTCGCGCAGGGACGTCAGGCGGGGCAGGTCGTGTTCGATCCATTGCCCGATGCCGAATTGAACGGTTTGCGCATCGACTTCCTGAGCACAATCCCCGGGCTTGAATTGCACCCGGCCTTCGTCCGGCCAGTGGTGTGCCTTGATCGGCATCCAGCCCATGGCCTGGACAAAGTGGCCGATCAAATGCCCGGCGGAGTGCATGCGGGTGTTGAAGCGGCGACGCTCTTCATCGATGCGGATCTGGGTCATGCCCAGTGGCACCGGCTGGTCGACGAAATGAATGATCCGGTCCGGTTCCTGTACGACACGCAAGACCTGGCTGTCGCCGATCCAGCCCGTATCGCAAGGCTGCCCGCCACCTTGCGGGTGAAACAGAGTGGCGCGCAGCACCACAGCGAATTCGTTCTCGTGGGGCGTGCAGTCGAGGACTTCCACATTGGCCTTGAGGTCATCACTATGGAAAAAGAGGCGAAGCGTCATATTCCATGCCCTTATTAAAGTTTCTTTTTTAATTATATGAATCGTGCAATAACGTGATAATCCGTTCAAACATCAAAGGACTGTTGCGCTGTGAGCATAAATCTTCCTCTGCCGTTGCTCGGTGAAATGGCGATTTTCGTCAAGGTCGTGGAGACCGGCAGTTTCTCCGAAGCCGCTCGTCAATTGGGCTCGTCACCCTCGGCGGTCAGCCGCAGTATTTCCCGGCTGGAAAAGGCATTGGCTACGCGGCTGTTGCAACGCACCACGCGCAAATTGCGTCTGAGCGATGGCGGGGAAGAAGTGTTCAAGCGCTGTCAGGAGATGGTCAGCGCGGCCCGGTCGGTGATGGAAATCAGCGGTCAGTTCACCCACGAAGCGGAAGGCCTGGTGCGGGTCAGCGTGCCGAAAGCGGTCGGGCGCTTCGTGATTCATCCGCATATGCCGGAATTTCTACGCCGTTATCCGAAGGTTGATGTGGAGTTGCTGCTGGAAGACCGGCAAGTGGACCTGATCGACGATCATGTCGATCTGGCGATTCGCATCACGGAGCGGCCGCCGGCAGGGCTGGTTGGCCGACAGTTACTGACCATCGACCATTTGCTCTGTGCAACGCCGCAATACCTGGCCGAGCATGGCACACCGACTCATCCCCATGATTTGCTCAATCACAGCTGCATCTATCTGGGTGAAACCCCGAGTGATGCGCGCTGGAAATTCAAGAAAGGCAGCAAAGCAGTGACGGTCGGCGTGCGTGGCCGGTATGCCGCCAATCACACCGGCGTGCGTCTGGGCGCTGTGTTGCAGCACATCGGTATCGGCAGCCTGCCGTATTTCACGGCCCGCTATGCCCTGGAACAGGGTCTGGTCGTGCAGGTTCTGCCGGACTGGACATTCCTGGCGTCCTACCATGGCGGACTGTGGTTGCTGCATTCGCCAACGCGCTACCTGCCACCGAAGCTGCGGGTGTTCATCGATTATCTGGTGGAGTGCCTGGAGAAAGAGCCGACATTGAGCAAGCCGGGAAAACCCAACGCTGCAAAATCGCTGGCCGAGTACGAATTGCCGGAAGGGGAAGGGCTGCTGTAACTACGGCGCAAAAAAAGGCCCGCATGGATCACCATGCGGGCCTTTTCATTGCATAGCGAAAATCAGTGCTTGCTGTCCTGGGCGGACATCGCCAGCAATTGTTTTTCCTGATTCCAGTCGAACGGTTCGTCGTTCTGTTCAGCTTCGTAGCGACGTTCTTCCAGTGCCTGATACATGTCGATTTCTTCATCGGACAGGTAATGCAGGCAGTCGCCGGCGAAGAACCACAGCAGATCCCGCGGGATCAGGTGGGCAATTTGCGGGTAACGGGTAATCACTTGAGTCAGGATGTCCTGGCCCAGGTATTGGCTTTCGATCGGCTCGATCGGCAGTGACGCCAGCAGTTCGTCGAAACGCTCCAGGAACAGGGCATGGCTTTCTTCGGGAACCTGATCGGCCTCACCTACGGCGACCAGGATACTGCGCAGGTGGTCGAGCAAAACCAGATGATCGGCAACGACGTTGGACACGAGATAAGTCCTCAAGAGCAAAACGGGCGCGGGAGTATAAAGCCCCTGCGCCCGTTTTTCACTGATTGAAGGGATCAGCGGATTTTGCCGTCCGCCGGTTTCAGCTCCTCTTTGTCGAAGTCATCGACATCGATCACCTTGCGCCGCGCCGCTTCGGCATCACGCAGGGTCTGGGCTTCCACCGCCTGCAACACCCCGGCTTCCAGTGCCGCATCGATGGCGTGTTCGCCGGCGACCGGCTTGACCTGGCCGCTCTTGAGCGAGGTGTGCAGTTTCTTGTGCAACGGTTGCGCAGCGTTCAACTGATCGCAGGCGTGCTGCAGTGCGCCGACTGCATCTTCCGCCGATTGCGGGCGATAGCATCCGGCGAGCAACTCTTCCAGCGCCGGATCGCCCTTGGCCCGACCGATGACCGCCGCCACTTCGGCACCGAGTCTGTCCGACGGGCCTTCGTGACGACGACCGAACGGGAACACGATCACGCGCAACAGGCAGCCGAAAACCCGGTTCGGGAAGTTGGTCAGCAGTTCATCCAGAGCCTTTTCCGACTGGCCGAGGCTTTCTTCCATGGCCCATCTGAACAGCGGTTCCATGTACGCCGGGGAATCGAGGTCGTGGTAGCGCTTGAGCGCTGCGGAGGCGAGATACAGGTTGCTCAGCACATCGCCCAGACGGGCCGACAGCCGCTCGCGGCGTTTCAGTTCGCCGCCCAGCAGCATCATGCTCAGGTCGGCCAGCATGGCAAATGCGGCAGCCTGCCGGTTGAGCGCGCGGAAATAACCCTGGCTGAGTTTGTCGCCCGGCGCATGTTCGAAATGGCCGAAACCAAGGTTCAGCACCAGTGTGCTGGCGGCGTTGCTCACGGCAAAACCAATGTGTTTGAGCAGCAGGCCATCGAACTCCTTGAGTGCCTGATCCTTGTCCTCACGCCCGGCGAGGGCCATTTCTTTCAGTACGAACGGATGGCAGCGAATCGCGCCCTGGCCGAAGATCATCAAGTTGCGCGAAAGAATGTTCGCGCCTTCCACGGTGATGAAGATCGGCGCGCCGTTCCAGCTGCGACCCAGATAGTTGTTCGGGCCCATGATGATCGCCTTGCCGCCATGCACATCCATGGCGTGGCTGATGCACTCGCGACCGCGTTCGGTGAGGTGATACTTGAGGATCGCCGACAGCACCGAAGGCTTCTCGCCCAGATCAACCGCGTTGGCGGTCAGCATCCGCGCAGCGTCCATCATCCACGCATTGCCGCCGATGCGGGCCATGGCTTCCTGGATACCTTCGAAGGCCGACAGCGGGACGTTGAACTGTTCGCGAATCTGCGCATATTGCCCGGTGACGAGACTGGTGAACTTGGCCGCACCGGTACCCACCGCCGGCAGCGAAATCGAACGCCCGACCGACAGACAATTCATCAGCATCATCCAGCCCTTGCCGAGCATGTCCTGGCCGCCGATGAGGAAGTCCAGCGGAATGAACACGTCCTTGCCGGAGTTGGGGCCGTTCATGAACGCGGCGCCCAGCGGCAGGTGGCGGCGGCCGATTTCCACGCCGGGAGTATCGGTCGGGATCAGCGCCAGGCTGATGCCCAGGTCTTCCTTGTCGCCCAGCAGGTGATCCGGGTCATAGGCCTTGAAGGCGAGACCGAGCAGGGTCGCGACCGGACCGAGGGTGATGTAGCGTTTTTCCCAGTTCAGGCGCAGGCCGAGGGTTTCCTGTCCTTGCCATTCACCCTTGCAGATGATCCCGGTGTCGGGCATGGCGCCAGCGTCGGAACCAGCGAGCGGGCCGGTCAGCGCGAAGCACGGTATATCGTCACCCCGGGCCAGTCGTGGCAGGTAATGATTGCGTTGTTCGTCGGTGCCGTAGTGCAGCAGCAGTTCGGCCGGGCCGAGGGAGTTGGGCACCATCACGGTGGAGGCGAGGTCGCCGCTGCGGGTTGCCAGCTTCATCGCGACTTGGGAGTGGGCGTAGGCTGAGAAACCTTTACCGCCGAATTCCTTGGGAATGATCAGGGCGAAGAAGCCGTTCTCCTTGATGTGGGTCCAGGCCTCTGCCGGCAGGTCCATCGACTGGCCGATCTGCCAGTCGGTGACCATGGCGCAGAGCTCTTCGGTCGGGCCGTCGATGAACGCCTGCTCTTCTTCGCTCAGTTGCGCCTTGGGATAGGACAGCAGTTTTTCCCAGTCCGGACGGCCACTGAACAGTTCACCGTCCCACCACACCGTGCCGGCATCGATCGCATCGCGCTCGGTCTGCGACATCGGCGGCAGGGTTTTCTGGAACCAGCTGAACAGCGGCGCGCTGAAGTGTTTGCGGCGCAGATCCGGCAGCAGCAACGGAGCCGCGACGATGGCCAGTACGACCCAGAAGATCAGCAGCAACCAGCCTGGTGCGTGGCTGAAAATCCCCATCGCCAGCAGGTAAGCCGCGACGATCCCCAGTGCCGGCAGCGGGGCGATGCGCCGGTGGGCCAGATACGCCACACCGACGATCAGAACCAGTATCCACAACAACAGCATATTCAATCCTCCGTGAACCAGGGCGAACGACCCTCCAGAGCTTAGACGGCATCTGCAAAACGGGGCGGTCAGAACAAGTTGATCTAAATCGTGGGAAACCCTGGATGGCTTTTGTAGTTTCGGTGGGCAACACGCGTAGGAAATCGTTCGCAGACTCCGCGGCTTTGCGTCCATGTTTGGCCGAAACGTCGTTATCTCTGTGCTGATCCTCTCGCTAGACTCCGGGTTCACCCAGGAGAATTTCGTCATGCGCGAGTATCTGAGCCCCGGCCGCTTCATCGATAGTGACCACCCCTCGGTGGTGGAGTTCGCAGAACGGCACCGTGGTACCAGCCGCGACCCGCGTGCGCAGGCGGTCAGTCTTTATTACGCCGTGCGCGAGGCGGTGCGTTACAACATGTACACCTTCAGCCGCGACCCGCAGACCTTGCGCGGCAGCTACGCGCTGGCGGCGGGCGAAAGTTATTGCGTGCCCAAGGCCACGCTGCTCGCCGGTTGCGCGCGCCATTGCGGGATCCCCGCACGCATCGGTCTGGCGGATGTGAAAAATCATCTGTCGACGCCGCGCCTGCTTGAACTGCTGAGAAGCGAAGTGTTCGCCATGCATGGTTATACCGAGCTGTTTCTCAACGATCGCTGGGTGAAAGCCACGCCCGCGTTCAACCAGAAACTCTGCGAAATGTTCAACGTTGCGCCGCTGGAATTCGACGGCATGAACGACAGCGTTTTCCACCCGTACAACAGCGATGGCGCGCTGCTGATGGAGTACCTGGTCGATCACGGCCAGTTCGCCGATGTACCGGAATCCTTTTTCTTCGAGCATTTGCAGAAATGCTATCCGCACCTGTTCAACGATCAGCAGACGCCACTGTCCAGTGACCTGCGCGATGATGTCGGCAGCCGCTGATACGGCGTATGCTGCTCGCCCACTCAATGGAAAAGAGGCGGTCATGCTGAAGATCTGGGGTCGCAAGAATTCGTCGAATGTCAGAAAACCGTTGTGGGCTGCCGAAGAACTCGGGCTGGCCTATGAGGCGATCGATGCCGGTGGCGCGTTTGGTGTGGTCGACACGCCCGAGTACCGGGCGATGAACCCGAACGGTCGGGTGCCGGTGATCGAAGACGACGGTTTTGTGTTGTGGGAATCCAATGCCATCGTTCGCTACCTGTTGGCCAGGCACGCGGCGAACACCTCGTGGTATCCGGCGGATCTGCAGACCCGAGCGATCGCCGACAAGTGGATGGACTGGACCACGTCCAGTTTCGCCGGGCCATTTCGCACGGTGTTCTGGGGCGTTCTGCGCACCCCGACGGACAAGCAGGACTGGCCGGCGATTCATGCCGCGATCAAGGAATGCGAAGGCTTGCTGGCCATGGCCGATCAGGCCCTGAAAAACCAGCCATACCTGTCCGGCAGTGAAATCGGCATGGGCGACATTCCGCTCGGCAGTTTCATTTATGCCTGGTTCGAGATGCCGATCGAGCGCGCGCCGATGCCGCATCTGGAGGCCTGGTACGCGCGACTGAAGCAGCGTCCGGCGTATCGCAAAGCCGTCATGACCGCGTTGACTTAATACCTACTATCGACACACTTGACTGTACTTGTGCGGCGGCGGCAAGCACCATTGCGCTTGTGCGCCGCGGTTGTCTTCCTCGCCGTCCGCCGTCATTCAGTCCTTTTTCTCTTCTTGGTGCGTAATCCGATATGAGTTCCGCTCTGTCCATCCGGCAGCTAACCAAAACCTACGGCAACGGGTTCCAGGCCTTGAGTGGTATCGATCTGGACGTCGCCGAAGGTGACTTCTTCGCCTTGCTCGGCCCCAACGGCGCCGGCAAATCCACGACCATCGGCATTCTCTCGACCCTGGTGAACAAGACCAGCGGCACGGTGAATATCTTCGGTCACGACCTGGACAAGAACCCCGCGGCGCTCAAGCGCTCGATCGGTGTGGTGCCCCAGGAATTCAACTTCAACCAGTTCGAAAAGACTTTCGACATCGTCGTGACCCAGGCCGGCTATTACGGCATTCCGGCGAAAGTCGCCAAGGAACGCGCCGAGCAGTACCTGACCCAGCTCGGCCTGTGGGACAAGCGCGATGTGCCGTCGCGTTCGTTGTCCGGCGGCATGAAGCGCCGTCTGATGATCGCTCGGGCACTGGTGCACGAGCCGCGTCTGCTGATCCTCGACGAACCGACGGCCGGGGTGGATATCGAACTGCGTCGTTCGATGTGGACGTTCCTCACCGAACTGAACCAGAAAGGCATTACCATCATCCTCACCACGCACTACCTGGAAGAGGCTGAGCAGCTGTGCCGCAACATCGGCATCATCGACCACGGCACCATTGTCGAGAACACCAGCATGCGTCAGTTGCTCGGGCAACTGCATGTGGAAACCTTCCTGCTCGACCTGAAGAGTGATCTGGCGGTTGCACCGCAACTGGTCGGTTATCCGTCCCGTCTGGTGGATGCGCACACCCTGGAAGTCCAGGTCGACAAGTCCATGGGCATCACCGCGCTGTTCGGCCAACTGGCCCTGCAGAACATCGAAGTGCTGAGCCTGCGCAATAAAACCAATCGCCTCGAGGAGCTGTTCGTGTCCCTGGTGGAGAAAAATCTGTCGAAGGTGGCAGTATGAGTTCGGAGCTGCGCCCCAACCTCGTCGCCCTCAATACCATCGTTTACCGCGAAGTCCGGCGCTTCACGCGGATCTGGCCGCAGACCCTGCTGCCGCCGGCGATCACCATGGTTCTGTACTTCGTCATCTTCGGCAACCTGATCGGCAAGCAGATCGGCGGCATGGGCGGCTTCAGTTACATGGAGTACATCGTGCCGGGGCTGATCATGATGTCGGTGATCACCAACTCCTACGGCAACGTGGTGTCGAGTTTCTTTGGCAGCAAGTTCCAGCGTTCCATCGAAGAACTGATGGTGTCGCCGGTGTCGCCACACACCATCCTGATCGGCTATACCCTCGGTGGCGTGCTGCGCGGCCTGATGGTCGGCGTCATCGTGACGATCCTGTCGCTGTTCTTCACCAGCCTGCAGGTGCATCACCTGGGCGTTACCGTGCTGGTGGTGGTGCTGACAGCGACGATCTTCTCGCTGCTGGGTTTCATCAACGCCGTGTTTGCGCGCAACTTCGATGATATTTCGATCATCCCGACGTTCGTGCTGACCCCGCTGACCTACCTCGGTGGCGTGTTCTATTCGATCACCTTGCTGCCGCCGTTCTGGCAGACCGTGTCGCTGGCGAACCCGGTGCTGCACATGGTCAACGCCTTCCGTTACGGCATTCTCGGTGTGTCGGATATCCGCATCGGTATTGCGATCACCTTCATGCTGGTGGCGACCGTGGTGCTTTACTTCGGTTGTGCGCGGTTGCTGGTGAGCGGTCGCGGGATGCGTACCTGATTCATCCGGTGCTGCAATAAAAAACGGCCTCCCACTGCGGAGGCCGTTTTGCATTCAGGACTGGCGACTTTTCTTGCGTCGCGCCCATTGCCGGGCGACCCACCAGCGCCAGTACATCATCACCAGACAATAGGCGAGGGCCCCCAGCGCCAGCCCGACCACCACCGAACCGAGCAGAAACGGTTGCCACAGGGTCGAGAGTTCGCCGCTGATCCACTCCCAGTTCAATGAGTCCGGCAGGGTGCGGGCGGGGATGTCCATCAGCCACGCCCCGACTTTGTAGGTGCAGTAGAACACCGGCGGCATGGTGACCGGATTGGTCAGCCAGACCAGGCTGACGGCAATCGGCATGTTGCCGCGCACGGTGATGGCCAGCGCGGCGGCCACCAGCATCTGCGCGGGAATCGGCAGGAAAGCCGCAAAAATGCCGACGGCCATGGCCCGGGCTACCGAGTGCCGGTTCAGGTGCCAGAGGTTCGGGTCATGCAGCAACTTGCCGAGAAAGCGTAAGGATTTGTGTTCCCTGATGCTCGTCGGGTCGGGCATGTAACGTTTGAATAAGCGCCGGGGCATAAGGCTTCTCGGTCGGTTAAGGCGGCAAGTATGTCTGGATTCTACGAAGCGCCCATTCAGACTTTGTGACAATTGTTGACGACGCCTGTGCTCCACAGAGGCTATGCCTGAAGAGGGGACTCTCAAGGACGGGCGTATGCGCACAGGGATGATGGCGCTGGCAGTCGGTCTGCTGGCCCCGGTTTTTTTGCCGGCCTTGCCGCCGGTCGGGTGGATGCTGTGGTTGCCGGTGGTGGCACTGATGCTGTTGCCGTTTCGCAGTTATCCGCTGGCATTTTTGCTGTTCGGCTTCGCCTGGTCGTGCATCGGTGCGCAGTGGGCGCTGGATGAGCGACTGCCAGTGGCGCTGGACGGCGAGACGCGCTGGGTGGAAGGACGGATAGTCGGCCTGCCGCAGAGCGGCGACGGGGTCGTGCGCTTCGAGTTGGCCGATGCCCGTTCGCGTCACGGAAAACTGCCACCGTTGATGCGCCTGGCCTGGTACGACGGGCCACCGGTCAACAGCGGTGAGCGCTGGCGGTTGGCGGTCAAACTCAAACGTCCCGGCGGGCTGCTCAATCCCGATGCCTTCGATTACGAGGCCTGGTTGCTGGCGCAACGCATCGGCGCTACCGGCACGGTGAAGGACGGCAACCGGCTGTCGGCTGCGCAGTGGGCCTGGCGGGACGGCATCCGACAGCGTCTGCTGGCGGTGGACACTCAGGGCCGGGGTGCTGCGCTGGCGGCGCTGGTACTGGGTGACGGCTCGGGGCTCAGTCGCGAGGACTGGCAGATCCTGCAGGACACCGGCACCGTGCATCTGCTGGTGATTTCCGGACAGCACATTGGTCTGCTGGCGGCGGTGATGTATGGGCTGATCGCGGGGCTGGCGCGATTCGGTGTGTGGCCGTTGCGTTGGCCATGGCTGCCGTGGGCCTGTGGTCTGGCGTTCGCGGCGGCGTTGGGTTACGGGCTGCTGGCCGGGTTCGATGTGCCGGTGCGACGAGCCTGCGTGATGGTTGCGCTGGTGTTGCTGTGGCGATTGCGTTTTCGCCATCTCGGTGCCTGGTGGCCGTTGTTGCTGGCCTTCAATGGTGTGCTGCTGATGGACCCGTTGGCCAGTCTGCGCCCGGGATTGTGGTTGTCGTTCACGGCGGTGGCTGTGTTGATTTTTACCTTCGGCGGTCGTCTGGGGCCGTGGCGCTGGTGGCAGACCTGGACGCGGGCGCAATGGTTGATCGCAATCGGTTTGTGCCCGGTGTTGCTGATTCTGTGCCTGCCGATCAGCCTCAGCGGGCCATTGGCCAATCTGCTGGCGGTGCCGTGGATCGGTTTTGCAGTGCTCCCGCCGGCATTGCTCGGCACTTTGTTGTTGCCGATTCCTTATGTCGGTGAGGGTCTGTTGTGGTTGGCCGGCTGGCTGGTTGATGGATTATTCCGGGCTTTGGCCTTGATCGCCGGGCGCTGGCCGGCGTGGGTTGCGCCATCGATGCCGGGATGGATTCTGGTGCTGGGCTGCATCGGTGCCGTGTTGTTATTGCTGCCCCGAGGCATTCCCTTGCGTCCCCTGGGCTGGCCGTTGCTGCTGGTGCTGGCATTTCCGCCCCGGGAGCGGCTGGCGGAAGGCGTGGCGGATGTCTGGCAGCTCGACGTCGGCCAGGGGCTGGCGATTCTGATCCGCACCCGTCACCACACATTGCTGTACGACAGCGGTCCGCGTTTCGGCGACTTTGACGTCGGTGAACGGGTGGTGCTGCCGGCCTTGTACAAGCTGGGCGTGGAGCGGCTCGACCTGATGCTGCTCAGCCATGCCGACGCCGACCACGCCGGTGGCGCGTTGGCGGTGGCAAACGGCTTGCCGGTCAGCCGGGTGGTCAGCGGCGATCCGCCGGGGCTGCCTGAATCGCTGAACGCTGAAACCTGTGAAAGCGGTCGGCAATGGCGGTGGGATGGCGTTGCCTTTCATCTATGGCAATGGGCCGGTGCCCAAGACAGCAATCAACGCTCCTGCGTCCTGCAGATCGAAGCCAACGGCGAGCGGTTGCTGCTGACCGGCGATATCGACGTCGCTGCCGAACGGGATTTGCTTAACAGTGTATTGGCGATCCCTACTCAATGGCTGCAAGCCCCGCACCATGGCAGCCGCAGTTCCTCATCGATGGCGTTGCTCAAGGTTTTGCAGCCTCGGGATGTGCTGATTTCCCGGGGGCAGGGCAATTCGTTCGGGCATCCGCATCCGACCGTCATCGCCCGGTACCGCAAGCAGGGTTTGCGCATCCATGACAGCGCCGAACAGGGTGCCATTCATCTGCAACTGGGCCGGTTTCAGCCGGCCCGGTCGATGCGTCAGCAACGCCGGTTCTGGCGCGACCCGCCGCAGCCGGGAGCGACGCACCGTTGAGTACGGTCGTCGGGGCGACGGGTCTTTATCGCGAACCGGTATGGTAAAGTGGCGCACTTTTTCGAGGGGGCTGTCACTGTGTGGGAATTGGTCAAATCCGGCGGCTGGATGATGTTGCCGATCATTCTGAGTTCCATCGCCGCCATGGCGATCGTCGCCGAACGCCTGTGGACGCTGCGCGCCAGTCGCGTCACCCCCGAGCATCTGCTGGGTCAGGTCTGGGTCTGGATCAAGGACAAGCAGCTCAACAAGGAAAAACTCAAGGAATTGCGCGCCAACTCGCCGCTGGGTGAAATCCTCGCTGCGGGCCTGGCCAACTCCAAGCATGGTCGCGAGATCATGAAAGAGTGCATTGAAGAAGCCGCCGCCCGTGTCATCCACGAGCTGGAGCGCTACGTCAATGCGCTGGGCACCATCGCCGCCATGTCGCCGTTGCTGGGTCTGTTGGGCACGGTGCTGGGCATGATCGACATTTTCAGCGCCTTCACCGGTTCCGGCATGACCACTAACGCGTCGGTATTGGCCGGTGGTATCTCCAAGGCGCTGATCACCACGGCGGCGGGCCTGATGGTCGGTATCCCGTCGGTATTCTTCCACCGTTTCCTGCAACGCCGCATCGATGAACTGGTGGTCGGCATGGAGCAGGAAGCGATCAAACTGGTGGAAGTGGTGCAGGGCGACCGTGACGTCGATCTGGCCGGGGGCAAAGCGTGAAATTCCGTCGCAAGCCCCGGGAAACCATCGATATCAACCTCGCGTCGCTGATCGACGTGGTGTTCATTCTGCTGCTGTTTTTCGTCGTGACCACCACCTTCACCCGCGAAACCCAGCTGCGCGTCGATCTGCCGGAAGCGGTCAGCGGCTCGCCGGCCGAGGATCAGCAGGTCAAGCAGCTGGACGTGGCCATCAGCGCTGAAGGTGTGTTCTCGGTGAACAACAAGATTCTGCCGAAGAACGACCTGGCGACCCTGATGGAAGCCATGCAGAAAGAAGCCAACGGTGACACCAACATGCCGTTGTCGATCAGTGCCGATGGCAAGACCCAACATCAATCCGTGATCACCGCCATGGACGCGGCCGGCAAGCTCGGTTTCAGCCATTTGCGCATGACCACGGTCGAGGCGGCGCCCAAATCCTGATGGCCATGTCCGATCGTCTGCTCGCCGCGTGGTATCAGGGGCATCCGGCCCTGACGCTGTTGCGGCCGCTGGAGTGGCTGTATCGCCGCGTGGTGGCTGGCAAGCGTCAGCGTTTTCTCGACGGGGAAGGCGAAATCTATCAGTCGCCGGTGCCGGTGATCGTGGTCGGCAACATCACCGTTGGCGGCACCGGCAAGACGCCGATGATTCTGTGGCTGATCGAACACTGTCGGCGCAGCGGATTGCGGGTCGGCGTGGTCAGTCGCGGCTACGGCGCCAAGCCGCCGCAATTGCCGTGGCGGGTCGAAGCCGATCAAGGTGCCGACATCGCCGGCGACGAGCCGCTGCTGATCGTGCAGCGCACCGGTGTGCCACTGATGATCGACCCGAATCGCGGCGCTGCCGTCAAAGCCCTGCTTGCCAGCGAACCGCTGGACCTGATCCTGTCCGATGACGGCATGCAGCACTATCGACTGGCACGGGATCTTGAGCTGGTGTTGATCGACGCTGCCCGTGGGTTGGGCAACAAGCGCTGCCTGCCCGCCGGCCCATTGCGTGAACCGATCGAGCGTCTGCAAAGCGTCGATGGCGTGCTGTTCAACGGTGCCCCTGAGGATCGCGAGGACGGATTCGCTTTCTGTCTGCAACCCACGGCGCTGGTCAATCTGCTCAGCGGCGAACGCCAGCCTCTCGAACATTTTCCAGCCGGCCAGGCACTGCACGCAGTCGCCGGGATCGGCAATCCTCAACGTTTCTTCAATACCCTCGAAGCGCTAGACTGGCGGCCTGTGCCCCACGCGTTTGCCGATCACGCCGAATACAGCGTGCAGGCCTTGAGTTTTACGCCGTCATTGCCAGTGGTGATGACTGAAAAGGACGCGGTGAAGTGCCGCGCTTTCGCTGCCGCCGACTGGTGGTACCTGGCGGTCGATGCCGTGCCGTCGTCGGCCTTCGTGGCCTGGTTCGACACGCAGCTGATGCGCCTGTTGCCGGATCGTCTTTTGCCTTAAACCGTTTTTATCCAGGGAATGTTCATGGACACCAAATTGCTCGACATCCTCGCCTGCCCGGTCTGCAAAGGCCCGCTCAAGCTCAGCGCCGACAAGACCGAACTGATCAGTAAGGGCGCCGGCCTGGCGTACCCGATCCGTGACGGCATCCCGGTGATGCTGGAAAGCGAAGCCCGCACCCTGACCACCGACGAGCGTCTGGATAAATGACCACAGCCTTCACCGTTGTCATCCCGTCGCGCTACGCCTCGACCCGTCTGCCGGGCAAGCCGCTGCTGGAAATCGCCGGCAAGCCGATGATCCAGCACGTCTGGGAGCAGGCGAGCAAAAGCAGCGCCAGCCGTGTGGTCGTGGCTACCGACGATGCGCGTATCGTCGAGGCCTGCAAGGCTTTCGGCGCCGAAGTGGTGCTGACCCGTGAAGATCACAACTCCGGCACTGACCGCCTGGCCGAAGTGGCTGCGAAGCTGGGCCTGGAGCCGGATGCCATCGTGGTCAACGTCCAGGGTGACGAACCGCTGATCCCGCCAAGCGTGATCGATCAGGTCGCCGCCAATCTTGCGGCCCACACCGAAGCGCGGATGGCCACCCTGGCCGAGCCGATCGAGGACGTGGGCACCCTGTTCAACCCGAACGTGGTCAAGGTCGTCAGCGACCTCAACGGTCTGGCGCTGACCTTCAGTCGTGCGACCCTGCCATGGGCCCGCGACGCGTTCGCCAAGAGCCGCGACGTGCTGCCGGAAGGCGTGCCGTATCGCCGCCATATCGGCATCTATGCCTACCGCGCCGGTTTCCTTCAGGACTTCGTGAGCTGGGGGCCGTGCTGGCTGGAAAACACCGAATCCCTCGAGCAGCTGCGTGCCCTGTGGCACGGCGTGCGGATTCACGTGGCTGACGCATTGATCGCGCCGCCAACCGGAGTCGACACCGCCGAAGACCTCGAGCGCGTCCGTCGCCTGCTGGAGGCCTGATGCGCGTTCTGTTCGTGTGCCTGGGCAACATCTGCCGCTCTCCCACCGCCGAAGGCGTGATGCGCGCCAAGCTGCGTGAGGCCGGTCTGGACGCTCAGGTCGAAGTGGCTTCCGCCGGCACCGGCGACTGGCACGTCGGCAATCCGCCGGACAAACGCAGTCAGGCTGCGGCCAGACTGCGTGGTTATGACTTGTCGGCGCAACGTGCTCAGCAGGTCAGCCGCGCCGATTTCGCCAGCTACGACCTGATCCTCGCCATGGACAACAGCAACCTGCGCAACCTCAAGGCCTTGCAACCGTCCACCGGCAAGGCCGAGCTGGACCTGTTCCTGCGTCGCTATGAAGGCGAAGTCGATGAAGTGCCGGATCCGTATTACGACGGCGATCAGGGTTTCGAGCAGGTGCTGGATCTGATCGAGCGCGCCTGCGACCGGTTGCTGATCGAAGTGAAGGGCCGGTTATGAGTTTGCAGGTACACCCTCAGGTTTCCCTGAAACCGTTCAACACCTTTGGTGTGGATGTTCGTGCGCAACTGTTCGCCGAAGCCCACAGCGACGCCGATGTGCGCGAAGCCCTGACTTATGCGACCGCCCACGATGTGCCGTTGCTGGTCATCGGCGGCGGCAGCAATCTGCTGCTGACGGCGGACATCCCGGCACTGGTGCTGCGCATGGCCAGCCGTGGCATCCGCGTCATCAGCGACGATGGTAACCGCGTGGTGATCGAGGCCGAGGCGGGCGAGCCGTGGCACCCGTTTGTCCAGCACACGCTGGCGCTGGGCTTTTCCGGGCTGGAAAACCTCAGCCTGATCCCTGGCACTGTCGGCGCCGCGCCGATGCAGAACATCGGTGCCTACGGTGTCGAGATCAAGGACGTGTTCGCCGGCCTGACGGCGCTGGATCGCCAGAGCGGCGAGCTGCGCGACTTCAATCTGGAGGAGTGCAACTTCGCTTACCGCGACAGCGTGTTCAAACAGCAGCCGGGTCGTTGGTTGATCCTGCGGGTGCGCTTTGCACTGGATCGAGTCGCCCATCTGCATCTGGAATACGGCCCGGTGCGTCAGCGCCTGACCGAGCTTGGCATCGAGCAACCGACGCCGACAGATGTCAGCCGTGCCATTTGCAGCATCCGCAGCGAGAAGCTGCCGGACCCGGCGGTGCTGGGCAATGCCGGTAGTTTCTTCAAGAACCCGCTGGTGTCGGCGACTGTGGTTGCGCAGATCAAGGCGCAGCATCCCGACCTGGTGGCCTACGCGCAACCGGACGGGCAGATGAAGCTGGCGGCGGGTTGGTTGATCGAACGGGCAGGCTGGAAAGGTTTCCGTGAGGCCGATGCCGGCGTGCATAAATTGCAGGCGCTGGTGCTGGTCAATTACGGCGCGGCGACCGGGCTGCAACTGCTCGATCTGGCGCAACGTATCCAGAAAGACATTGCAGAACGTTTCAATGTCGAACTGGAAATGGAGCCCAACCGTTATTGAGGCTACGCTTTCAAGGCGCAATCCAAAGCCCTGCACTATTTAAAAAGTGCAGGGCTTTTTTGTTAATCCCGGGTTAACTTAGCCAGCTAACGATAAACCCCTTTGCTCCACCAAAGGCCCGGTGCAGACGTTTTCGTCGGCACAAGAGAGCCTCATTAGCCTGAGTCGATCTGCGTGAACCCACCGCTGATTTCCGGCGGCAGATTGCTCGACCCCATAACCTCCATGAATATGCGGGCGTGCCCATGATTACCCTGAAACTCAATGGCCAAGATCATCCACTCGATGTCACCGAGGACATGCCCCTGTTGTGGGCAATCCGTGACGTCGCCGGTTACAACGGCACCAAGTTCGGCTGCGGCATGGGCCTGTGCGGCGCCTGCACCATTCATATCGACGGATTGCCGGTGCGTAGCTGCATCACGCCGATCGGTTCGGTGGCCGGGCAGAATGTAACGACCATCGACAACCTTCACGCCGATCCGATTGGCCAGATCGTCCAGCAAGCCTGGCTCGACACTGCCGTGGCCCAGTGCGGTTTCTGTCAGGGCGGGCAGATCATGTCCGCCACCGCGTTGCTCAAGACCAACCCGAACCCGAGCGACGAGCAGATCGAAGAGGCGATGGTCGGCAACATCTGCCGTTGCGGCACCTACAACCGGATCAAGACCGCCATCCGCCAGGCCTCCACTCACCTGAAGGAGGCCAAGGCATGAGTCGCTTGCCGAACGATTTCGCCCTGAGCAATCTGAGTCGCCGGGGCTTCCTCAAGGGTGTCGGCGCCACAGGTGCGTTGGTACTGGCCGCGAGCTGGGGCTGGCAGGATGCATTGGCTGAAGACAAACCGAAGAAATTCGGCGCCGATGGCATGCCCAACGGCTGGATCGATGATCCGAAGGTCTACGTCAGCATCGCCGCCGACGGTACGGTGACCGTGGTCTGCAACCGCTCGGAAATGGGCCAGGGCGTGCGCACCAGCCTGACCATGGTGGTCGCCGATGAATTAGAGGCCGATTGGGCCCACGTCAAAGTGCAGCAGGCGCCGGGTGATGAAGTGCGTTTCGGCAACCAGGACACTGACGGCTCCCGCAGCATGCGCCATTGGTACGAGCCGATGCGTCGTTGCGGCGCGGCTGCCCGGACCATGCTGGAGCAGGCAGCCGCCGCACAGTGGAAGGTGCCGGTCAACGAATGCCGCGCGCAACTGCACAAAGTCATTCACACGCCGTCCGGGCGCGAGCTGGGTTATGGCGAGTTGGCCGCTGCCGCCAGTGCGTTGCCGGTTCCGGGCCGTGATAGCCTGCGGCTCAAGCAGCCGTCGGAATTCCGCTACATCGGCAAGGAAGGGACGAAGGCCATCGATGGCGATGACATCGTCAACGGTCGAGCCGTGTACGGGGCCGACGTGCATTTCGACGGCATGCTGTACGCCGTGATCGCCCGCCCTGCGGTGTACGGCGGCAAGGTCAAGTCAGTGGACGACAGCGTCGCGCTCAAGGTGCCGGGCGTGCTGAAAGTCATTCAGATCGAACCCCGCCCTTTGCCTTCGGAATTCCAGCCGTTGGGTGGCGTGGCCGTGGTGGCCAGCAACACCTGGGCGGCGCTCAAGGGGCGTGAAGCGCTGAAGATCGAGTGGGACGATGGCCCGAACGCCAGTTACGACTCGATCGCCTATCGCAAGGAACTGGAAGCCGCTTCGCTGAAACCGGGCAAAGTGGTGCGCAACACCGGCGACATCGAAAAGGCCATCGGTAGCGCTGCCAGCACCCTGGAAGCTTCTTACTACTTGCCGCATCTGGCACAGGCGCCGATGGAGCCGATGGTGGCCATCGCTCGCTATAAAGAGGGCGTGTGCGAAGCCTGGGCGCCGAGTCAGGCGCCGCAGGTCACCCGTGAGCGGATCGCCGAACGCCTTGGCTTGCCGTTCGATAACGTGACCTTCAACGTGACACTGCTCGGCGGTGGTTTTGGTCGCAAGTCCAAACCGGACTTCGTTGTCGAAGCCGCGATCCTTGCCAAGGAGTTTCCCGGCAAGGCTGTGCGGGTCCAGTGGACGCGGGAAGACGACATCCACAATTCGTATTTCCACACCGTATCGGCCGAGTACCTCAAGGCCGGCGTCGGCAAGGACGGTTTGCCGTCTGCCTGGCTGCACCGCACGGTGGCGCCGAGCATCACCGCGCTGTTTGCGCCGGGCATGAATCACGAAGCCGCGTTCGAGCTGGGCATGGGCTTCACCAACATGGCTTACGCGATTCCCAACGTGCGTCTGGAAAACCCTGAAGCCACGGTGCACACGCGAGTGGGCTGGTATCGCTCGGTGTCGAACATTCCCCATGGCTTCGCGATCCAGAGTTTTGTCGATGAACTGGCGCACAAGGCCAAGGAAGACCCGCTCAAATACCAGATCAAATTGCTCGGCCCGGATCGACAGATCGACCCGCGCACGCTCAGTGAAGAATGGAACTACGGCGAATCCCCCGAGCGTTATCCGATCGACACCGGGCGTATGCGCACCGTGCTGGAAACCGCAGCCAAGGCCGCCGGTTGGGGGCGGAAATTGCCCAAGGGCCGCGGCCTCGGCCTGGCAGTGCATTACAGCTTCGTGACTTATGTGGCGGCGGTGATCGAAGTCGAGGTCAAGGATGACGGTACGCTGATCGTGCACAAGGCCGACATCGCCGTGGATTGCGGGCCGCAGATCAACCCTGAGCGGATCCGTTCGCAGTTCGAAGGCGCCTGTGTGATGGGCTTGGGCAATGCGGTCTGGGGCGAGATCAGCTTCAAGGACGGCAAGGTGCAGCAGGACAACTTCCATATGTATGAAGTGGCGCGCATGTCACTGGCACCGAAGGAAGTCGCGGTGCATCTGGTGACGCCGCCGGGCGAGGTGCCGCTGGGCGGTGTCGGTGAGCCGGGCGTGCCACCGATTGCGCCGGCACTGTGCAATGCGATCTTCGCCGCGACCGGCCAGCGCATCCGCAGCCTGCCGGTGCGTTACCAGTTGCAGGGCTGGCAAAAGGCGCAAGCGTGATGGACAGCGCCGATCTCAATGTCCTGCGCAGCGTGCTCGAATGGCGCCGCGCCGGGCAGCGGGTGGTGTTGTTCACTGTCGTGCAGACCTGGGGCACTGCGCCCCGGGCCCCCGGCGCGATGCTGGCGTTGCGCGAGGACGGCGTGGTGATCGGTTCGGTGTCCGGCGGCTGTGTCGAGGACGATCTGATCGCCCGCTTGCACGACGGGCGAATTCCCGCCGACGGGCCGCCGGTGCAGTTGATCACTTATGGCGTGACCCGGGAGGAGGCGGCGCGGTTCGGCCTGCCGTGCGGCGGCACTTTGCGCCTCACCGAAGAGCGAGTCGGCGATCCGGCATGGGTCGCCGAATTGCTGGCGCGTTGTGAGGCTCATGAAATCGTTGCTCGCGAGCTGAACCTCGAAAACGGTGAAGTGATTCTTTCGCCGGCGAGCAAAACGGATGCATTGGTTTTTGATGGCAAGACCTTGCGTGCCATCTACGGCCCGCGCTGGCGTCTGCTGCTGATCGGTGCCGGACAGTTGTCGCGCTATGTGGCCGAGATGGCGCGATTGCTGGATTTCGAAGTATTGATCTGCGATCCCCGGACCGAGTTCGTGTATGACTGGGAAGAGCAGCATGGCCGTTTTGTCCCCGGTATGCCGGATGAGGCGGTGCTGAGCATTCAGACCGACGAACGCACCGCCATTGTTGCCCTGACGCACGATCCGCGTCTGGACGACATGGCGTTGCTGACGGCGCTGGATTCCAGGGCGTTTTACGTCGGTGCCCTGGGCTCGCGCGTCAACAGTCTCAAGCGCCGGGAATATCTGGCTGAGCTAGGCTTGTCGCAAGCGGCCATCGCTCGATTGCACGGGCCGATCGGTTTGCCGATCGGCAGTCATTCCCCGGCGGAAATCGCATTGTCGTTGCTGGCGGAAATCGTCGCGATCAAGAATGGTGTCGAGTTGAAGCAGAAGAAGGCAGAGCGCGCATGAGTCGATCCATTGGAGTGATTGTGCTGGCGGCAGGCGAGGGCAGCCGCTTTCGCGAAGTGGCGGGTGTCGACAAGGACAAGTTGCTGGCCGATTGCACAGGGCGTGACGGGGCCGTGCGCTCGGTGATCGAGCAGACGCTGGTGAATCTGCCGACGAGTCTCGACAAGCGAGTACTGGTGACGACCGAAGCACGGCCACAGGCGATGCGGATGGCGCAGGCTTATGGGTGTGACATTGTTTCGATCGAGTCTACGGGGATGGGCGACAGCATCGCGGCGGGCGTGGCGGCTTGCCCGGATGCTGACGGCTGGCTGATTGTGTTGGGCGATATGCCGTTCATCCTGCCGTCGAGCATTGAGCGGGTGGTGGCGGCAATTGCCGACGATGCGGTCAGTGTTCCGGTGCAGGGTGGCGAGTTTGGGCATCCGGTCGGATTTGGTCGCTCGTTTGGGCCGGGGTTGATGGCATTGTCCGGTGATCGCGGGGCCAGACCTTTGTTCAAACAGGGGCGGGTAGTGGAAGTGGCGGTTGATGATCCCGGTGTGCTGTGGGATATCGATGTACCCCAGGCGTTGGTTTTTCCGCAGGTCTGATACAAACCGCGAGGCATAAAAAAGCCCCGCCTGGATCACCAGGCGGGGCTTTTTATTGGCGCTCGGAATCAGACGAGAGGTTTAGGCTCGTGTTCTTTTTCCTGGGCCTGTTCGTGGTGCTCGACCGCTTCCTGTACGGAGCGCGGTGCTTCGGCAATCACTTCTACGGCAGCTTCTTCAGCGACCGGGGCAGGGGCTGCCTCGACCACTTCGGCAACGGCTGGGGCAGCGGCGGCAGCGGCAGCCAGTTCGGCTTCCTTCTGCAGACGCTCTTCTTCACGCTTGCGACGACGCACTTCACGCGGGTCGTTCGGTGCACGGCCGCTTGGCGTCAGGGCGCTGACCGGGGCGACAACTGGAGCCGCTTCAACTACCGGAGCAGGTGCTTCGGCGACAACTGGCGCTTCTACCACTGGGGCTTCAACGACCGGTGCCGGTTCGGCAACCACTACTGGCTCGGCAGCCTTGGATTCTTCAACAACAGGCGCTTCAACCACTGGCGCTGGTGTTTCAGCGACGGCCGGCTCGGCAACCCAGTTGAATGCGGTCTGTTCTTCGCGAACTTCACGCACGGTTTCGGTCACGGTTTCAGCGACGGTTTCGACAACCGGCTCTGCCACTGCAACAGGCTCATGGGCGACGAAAGCAGGTTCGGCAGCGACTTCAACCTGGGGCTGAGCTTCGCGAACCGGCGCCACTTCGACTTCCGGAGCAGCCACCACTTCTACCGGAGTGGTGGCTTCAACAACCGGCGCTTCAACTGGAGCGGTTTCCAGCGTGGCAGCGGTAGCGCGTTCAGCTTGCTCGTGGGCCTGAGCTTCGGCCGGAGCGCTGATCACAGTGCTGGCAACGGCGGCAGTAACAGCCAGGCCAGCAGCCAGATCGGCAGTGCTCGGCTCGGCGGCTTCAGCGTTCTCGGTGGATTCTTCCGAACCTTCGATCACGTTGCCGTTGGCATCACGCTGACGCTCGCGACGGTTGCTGCGACGACGCTGACCACGGGAGCGGCGGCGTGGACGATCGCCTTCGGCGTTCTCCGAACCGTCTTCCGGCAGTTGCTCTTCGTTGGTGGTGACTTCTTCTTCCGCCACGGCAGCAGCGGCTTGTTCGGCACGCGGTTGACGCTCTTCACGTGGTGGACGTGGTGCACGCTCTTCACGCGGCTGACGGGCCGGACGCTCTTCAGTGGTGGCAGCTACAGCGGCAGCGGCGGCTGGTGCAGCATCCAGAGGTTCACGCAGTTCACGTACGCGCTCTTCACGCTCGCCACGCGGCTTGCGATCTTCACGTGGAGCACGTGGTGCACGTTCTTCACGAGGGGCGCGTGGTGCGCGTTCTTCGCGGGCTACCGGTGCTTCGTCACGGGACTCGCGTGGCTCGCGCAGTTCGCGGGCTTCACGAGGCTGACGCTCTTCGCGTGGCTCACGCGGTGCGCGCTCTTCACGTGGAGCACGTTCTTCGCGCGGCTTGCGTTCTTCATCGCGGCGACCGTTACGGTTGCGGCTCTGCTGACGACCGTTGCGACGCTCTTCGTTGCGGGCCGGACGCTCGGTGGCTGGTTTTTCAACCACAACCGGAGCAACAGGCTCTTCCTTGGTGGCGAACAGGCTGACCAGCGATTTCACCAGGCCTTTGAACAGGCTTGGTTCTGGCGCGGCAACCGGCGCAGGGGCTGGAGCCGGAGCGGCGACTTCGGTCGGAACCGGAGCGTTGGCGCGGGCCGGAGCGGTCTTGACCGCGGCTTCCTGGCGAACCAGGGTGCGGGTCGCGGCGGCTGGCTGGACGTCTTCGACTTCGGCAGCAGCGGCAGCGATTTCGTAGCTGGACTGGTTGGTCGCGGCTTCCGGGCTGTCGTCACGCAGACGCTGAACTTCGAAATGCGGAGTTTCGAGGTGATCGTTCGGCAGGATGACGATGCGGGCGCGGGTGCGCAGTTCGATCTTGGTGATCGAGTTGCGTTTTTCGTTGAGCAGGAACGCGGCCACCGGGATCGGCACTTGTGCGCGAACTTCGGCGGTGCGGTCTTTCAGGGCTTCTTCTTCGATCAGGCGCAGGATCGCCAGGGACAGCGATTCGACGTCACGGATGATGCCGGTGCCGCTGCAGCGCGGGCAGACGATGCCGCTGCTTTCGCCGAGCGAAGGACGCAGGCGCTGACGGGACATTTCCAGCAGGCCGAAGCGCGAGATGCGGCCGATCTGTACACGGGCGCGGTCGGCTTCCAGGCATTCGCGGACTTTCTCTTCCACGGCGCGCTGGTTCTTGGCAGGGGTCATGTCGATGAAGTCGATGACGATCAGGCCGCCGATGTCGCGCAGGCGCAACTGACGGGCGATTTCTTCAGCCGCTTCAAGGTTGGTCTGCAGGGCGGTTTCTTCGATGTCGCTGCCTTTGGTGGCGCGGGCCGAGTTGATGTCGATGGACACCAGGGCTTCGGTCGGATCGATGACGATGGAGCCGCCGGAAGGCAGTTCGACGACGCGCTGGAAAGCGGTCTCGATCTGGCTTTCGATCTGGAAACGGTTGAACAGCGGAACGCTGTCTTCGTACAGCTTGATCTTGCTGGCGTACTGCGGCATCACCTGGCGGATGAAGGTCAGGGCTTCGTCCTGGGCTTCAACGCTGTCGATCAGCACTTCGCCGATGTCCTGGCGCAGGTAGTCGCGGATGGCGCGGATGATGACGTTGCTTTCCTGGTAGATCAGGAACGGCGCGGAACGATCCAGCGAGGCTTCCTTGATCGCGGTCCAGAGTTGCAGCAGGTAATCGAGGTCCCACTGCATTTCTTCGCTGCTGCGGCCCAGGCCTGCAGTGCGCACGATCAGACCCATGTCGGCCGGAGCGACCAGGCCGTTCAGCGCTTCACGCAGTTCGTTGCGCTCTTCGCCTTCGATGCGACGGGAGATACCGCCGGCACGCGGGTTGTTCGGCATCAGAACGAGGTAACGACCGGCCAGGCTGATGAAGGTGGTCAGGGCTGCGCCCTTGTTGCCACGTTCTTCTTTTTCGACCTGAACGATGACTTCCTGGCCTTCGCTCAGGACGTCCTTGATGTTGACGCGGCCTTCAGGGGCTTTCTTGAAGTATTCGCGGGAGATTTCTTTGAGGGGCAGGAAGCCGTGGCGCTCGGAGCCGAAATCGACAAAGGCAGCCTCAAGGCTTGGTTCGATGCGAGTGATGCGGCCTTTATAGATGTTGGCCTTTTTCTGCTCGCGTGCACCGGATTCGATGTCCAGGTCGTAGAGGCGCTGGCCATCTACCAGTGCAACACGCAACTCTTCGGGTTGAGTTGCGTTAATCAGCATTCTTTTCATGTAGTACCGTCGGTTTCCGGGCTGCCGGAAACGGCGTTCGGCACACACGACTTCTCACGGTCGGTGTCAGGTGCGTCGGGAGTGGTTGGCCATTCCCGTGTCCAGCGATGTCCGGCCAATTGGGCCGTTATCGCGACGTACGCGTCCTGCTTGCTGTGGCTACTTAAGCACTCAGTCAGGAGGAGGAATCAACCGTGGCTGTGGACGAGATGAAGCGTCTTGATAAAGCCTGTTGCTACACAGTCCAGCGGTTGTGCATCTCCACCCTACACGTATCCCTGATAATTCGGGTGCTGCCGCGCGCAGAATCCGCAGCGGGTTGGCATTTACCGTGAGCTCCGAAAGGGGAGGTCACGCATCATGGCTAATTCAGGCGGTGTTTCCGGCGCTTTCGCTCGGGGTCATCCGCGGCTGACTGCACTTTGTGAACTGGCCGTGAATATGGCTCGCGTGGCGAGTCAGAACTCTGCTTTGCGGCGTGATTCAGGCCTCATGTCACCTGCGCTTGTTACAGCTGCAAACTCCACCGTTACGTAGCGAAAGCCCCGTAGGACGGCCTCGCGTCCTGGTGAATTGCGTTGGTCAGGGCCGGTTTTTGACCGTGGTTCCGCTGTCCAGGCCGCTTTTGGCGGCGTTCGCGACTATAGCAGCAATGATTAAGTGCTTCAATTCCATAAAAATTGTTATCATCCGCGGCATGACGACTACTGCCCCTTCGACTCCAGGCGTTCAATTGCTTGAGGTCTCGCCGGAATATGCCGGCCAACGAATCGACAATTTTCTTCTCGCCCGGCTCAAAGGCGTGCCCAAGACCTTGATTTACCGCATTTTGCGCAAAGGCGAAGTGCGAGTTAACAAAGGTCGGATCAAGCCCGAATACAAGCTGCAGGCCGGCGATATCGTGCGCGTGCCGCCGGTTCGCGTGCCTGAACGTGACGAGCCGGTGCCTTTGGCCCAGGGCCTGTTGCAGCGTCTGGAAGCCTCGATTGTCTACGAAGACAAAGCCCTGATCGTGATCAACAAGCCCGCCGGCATTGCGGTTCACGGTGGCAGTGGCTTGAATTACGGCGTGATCGAAGCCTTTCGTCAGTTGCGCCCCGATGCCAAGGAACTCGAGCTGGTTCACCGTCTCGATCGTGATACCTCCGGCCTGCTGATGATCGCCAAGAAGCGCAGCATGTTGCGTCACTTGCATGCCGCGTTGCGCGGTGACGGTGTCGACAAGCGCTACATGGCTCTGGTTCGCGGCAACTGGGCGACCTCGATCAAGCAGGTTCGTGCGGCGCTCGGCAAGAGCAATCTGCGCTCCGGTGAGCGCATGGTCGAGGTCGACGAGGAGGAGGGCAAGGAGTCGGTGACCGTGTTCAAGGTCCTGCGTCGCTTCGGCGATTTTGCCACTCTGATCGAAGCCAAGCCGATCACCGGTCGCACGCACCAGATCCGCGTCCACACATTGCACGCCGGGCACTGCATTGCCGGTGATACCAAATACGGCGATGACAATTTCAGCAAGGAAATCCGTGATCTGGGCGGCAAGCGCCTGTTTCTGCACGCCTACATGCTGACCGTGCCGCTGCCCGATGGCGGTGAGCTCAAGTTACAGGCGCCGGTCGATGAAATGTGGGCCAAGACTGTGGAGCGATTGAGTGCGCCCATCTGATTACAAGCTGCTGATTTTTGATTGGGACGGCACGCTGGCCGATTCCATTCATCGGATTGTCGAGGCAATGCACTCGGCATCCGGGCGTTCCGGTTTTGAGTTGCGTGATGATTTTGCCGTCAAAGGCATCATCGGTCTGGGCTTGCCCGAGGCGATCCGCACGCTATATCCGGAAATCAGCGATGCCGAAATGACCTTGTTTCGCGAGTATTACGCCGATCACTACATCGCCGCGGAAGCTGTTCCTTCACCGTTGTTCGAAGGCGTAGTCGAGTCGATGGCGTCCTTTCGCGA
Organism: Pseudomonas sp. 91RF; assembly: GCF_003576265.1. Classification (NCBI taxonomy): domain Bacteria; kingdom Pseudomonadati; phylum Pseudomonadota; class Gammaproteobacteria; order Pseudomonadales; family Pseudomonadaceae; genus Pseudomonas; species Pseudomonas sp. 91RF. Next base: position 276,381 of record NZ_QWFC01000048.1, on the reverse strand, counting down.
GCAGGGCTATCACCTGGCGGTCGCGACCGGCAAGAATCGTCGCGGGCTGGATCGGGTGCTCAAGGCCAATGGCTGGGAAGATTATTTCGATATCACCCGTGCTGCCGATGAAACTGCCAGCAAGCCGCACCCTCTGATGCTGGAACAGATCCTTGCGCATTGCGGCGTGCGTGCCGAACAGGCGCTGATGGTCGGCGATTCGTCCTTCGATCTGTTGATGGCGCGTAACGCGGGGATGGATTCGGTGGCGGTCAGCTACGGTGCGCAATCGATCGAGTCGCTGCAACAGTTTGAGCCGCGACTGTCGATTGACCGGTTTTCTGAATTGCATGCCTGGCTGGCGCAGCGGGCTTAATACGTTTTTGCTGGGGTGGATGGCATGACCGACGAATGGAAAGCACCGGCCAAGGCAACTGCCGACGACGGTGATGCGAAAAGCTGGAAGCTGCTGGAAAAGACGCTGCTGGCCAGTGTGCAGGAGCAGCGTCGTTCCCGGCGTTGGGGGATCTTCTTCAAGCTGCTGACGTTTGTTTACCTGTTTGTCGCGCTGCTCCTGTTCACGCCTTTGATGGATATGGAAAAGAGCGCCACCCGCAGCTCGAATTACACGGCGTTGATCGATATTACCGGCATGATTGCCGATAAGGAGCCGGCCAGTGCCGACAATATCGTCGGCAGTCTGCGTGCGGCGTTCGAGGACAAGAAGGTCAAGGGCGTGATCCTGCGCATCAACAGCCCGGGTGGCAGTCCGGTGCAGTCGGGTTATGTGTATGACGAGATCAAGCGCCTGCGCGGCCTGCATCCGGATACCAAGGTGTATGCGGTGATTTCCGACCTCGGTGCGTCCGGGGCCTATTACATCGCCAGCGCGGCGGATCAGATCTATGCCGATAAGGCGAGCCTGGTGGGCTCTATCGGTGTAACAGCGGCCGGTTACGGCTTTGTCGGCACCATGGAGAAGCTGGGCGTCGAGCGTCGCACTTACACCTCCGGTGAGCACAAGTCGTTCCTTGACCCGTTTCAGCCGCAGAAGCCGGAAGAAACTGCGTTCTGGCAGAGTGTGCTGGATACCACGCACAAGCAGTTCATCAACAGCGTGAAGCAGGGACGTGGTGATCGCCTGAAGGACAAGGAGCATCCGGAGCTGTTCTCCGGGCTGGTCTGGTCCGGCGAGCAGGCGCTGCCGCTGGGGTTGATCGATGGTCTGGGCAATGCCAGTTCGGTGGCGCGTGATGTGATTGGCGAAAAGGAACTGGTGGACTTCACCGTTCAGGAATCGCCGTTCGACCGCTTCTCGAAAAAACTGGGCGCCAGTGTGGCCGAGCAGTTGGCTATGTGGATGGGGTTCCACGGTCCGTCGTTGCGCTGACCGCTTGCAGCATAAAAGAACCGGCCTTCGTGGCCGGTTTTTTGTGGATCAGGGGATTTGTACGCCTTCCGCCAGCAGCATGTCGATCAGGCGAATCAGCGGCAGGCCGATCAGGCTGGTGGCGTCGGGGCCTTCGGTCGACTGGAACAGGCTTACGCCCAGTCCCTCCGCCTTGAAGCTGCCGGCACAGTCGTAGGGCTGCTCGGCGTGCAGGTAGCGTTCGACGCGGGTCTGATCCAGTACGCGCATGTGTACGGTGAAAGGCACGCAGTCGACCTGGCAGTGGCCAGTCTGGCTGTTGAGCAGGGCCAGGCCAGTGAGGAAGGTCACGCTGGCGCCGCTGGCGGCCATCAGTTGGTCGCGAGCGTTTTCGAAGGTGTGCGGCTTGCCGATGATTCGCTCGCCGAGTACGGCAACCTGGTCGGAGCCGATGATCAGATGGGCTGGGTGGCTGTCGGCCAGTGCCCGGGCTTTCTGTTCGGCGAGGCGTTTGACCAGTTCGATTGCCGATTCTCCCGGGCGATGACTTTCGTCAATGTCCGGCGAGCTGCAGACGAACGGCAAGCGCAGGCGATTGAGCAATTCCCGACGATAGGTCGAGCTTGAAGCGAGTAATAAAGGCAGCATTCGCGTCTCCAGAGGCAGGCTGCAGATTCTAGCGGAGGCTTGCAAGTGACGGACAGGGCACAATTTCCTTTGACATGGGTGGGTGCATCCCTATAATGCTGCGCCTATGTTGAATGACCCGATTCCACCTCACGTTGACCCGCGCAAATTGGCTGACCGTGGCACCACCCTTCAAGGTGAACTGCTGCTGGCCGATTTGAAGAGACTCTGCGACCCGCTTTCCGACGATGTCGGTACGGTGCAGGCCAAATTAGTTTTTGAACGAGATGAACGTAAATCTGTGGTGATCCACAGCTTTATCGACACCGAAGTCAAAATGGTTTGCCAGCGTTGTCTTGAGCTGGTCACCCTGCCGATCCACAGCGAATGCAGTTACGCCGTGGTGAAGGAGGGTGCGAATACCCAGTCGTTACCGAAAGGTTATGACGTGCTGGAACTGGGCGAAGATCCTTTGGATCTGCAGTCACTGATCGAGGAGGAGCTTCTGCTCGCCTTGCCCATTGTGCCTGCTCATCATCCGGAAGAATGCCAGCAGCCGGCGGGAGCAGATGAGCCCGAACCGAGCGAGGACGAGGTAACGCGGTCCAACCCGTTCAGTGTATTGGCGCAGTTAAAGCGTGACCCAAACGTTTAGGAGTTAATCAATTATGGCTGTTCAGCAGAACAAAAAATCCCGCTCTGCCCGTGACATGCGCCGTTCGCACGACGCTCTCGAGGCTAGCACCCTGTCTGTAGAAAAAACCACCGGTGAAGTTCACCTGCGTCACCACGTATCGCCAGAAGGCGTATACCGTGGCCGTAAAGTGATCGACAAGGGCGCTGACGAGTAATCACTTGTCCGCTCAAGTCATCGCGATCGACGCAATGGGCGGGGACTTCGGTCCCCGCAGCATTGTTCAGGCCAGCCTTGCTTGCCTTTCTGCTACGCCTTCGCTGCACCTGACCCTCGTCGGTCAACCCTCCCTCCTTGAAGAATTGATCACCGGCCAGTCGGCTGCCGATCGCGCACGCCTGACGATTGTTCCGGCGTCCGAAGTCATCACCATGGACGAAAAACCAGCCCAGGCTTTGCGTGGCAAGCCGGATTCGTCGATGCGTGTCGCCCTCGAATTGCTGCGTGATGGCAAGGTCCAGGCTTGTGTCAGTGCCGGCAATACCGGTGCGCTGATGGCGCTGTCGCGATTCGTGCTCAAGACCCTGCCGGGAATTGATCGTCCGGCCATGGTGGCCGCGATTCCTACGCAGAAGGGCTATTGCCAGTTGCTTGATCTGGGCGCCAACGTGGATTGCAGTGCGGAGCATTTGCTGCAGTTTGCGGTGATGGGCTCGGTGGCGGCGCAAACACTAGGGATTGCCCGGCCTCGCGTGGCGCTGCTGAACATCGGTACCGAGGACATCAAGGGCAATCAGCAGGTCAAGCTCGCTGCGACTTTGTTGCAGGCCGCCAGAGGCATCAATTACATCGGTTTCATCGAGGGCGACGGCTTGTATCGCGGCGAGGCGGATGTGGTGGTGTGCGACGGTTTCGTCGGCAATATCCTGCTCAAGTCCAGTGAAGGCCTGGCGACGATGATCGCCGCGCGTATCGAGGCCTTGTTCAAGAAAAACTTCGCTTCGCGCGCCGTGGGTGCCTTGGCGTTGCCATTGATGAAGCGTCTGCAGGCTGATCTGGCGCCGGCGCGACACAACGGCGCAAGCTTCCTCGGCTTGCAGGGAATTGTCGTGAAAAGTCACGGTTCCGCCGGAGTTCAGGGGTTTCAGAGTGCCATTCAGCGGGCGTTGATCGAGATTCAGGAGAATCTTCCCGAGCGCCTGCACGGCCGTCTGGAGGATTTGTTGTCTTAGGCGTTTTCGTCGGACAATGCTTAAATGTGACCGCTCGGTTCAAAGGGCCATCCAACTGTCAGTTTCTTGCGTCCCTCTAGCGGGATGCCATTTTTCCGACGACAAGATCATTAGGGGCTTGTTACATGTCTGCTTCCCTCGCATTCGTCTTTCCAGGACAGGGTTCGCAGTCCCTCGGCATGCTGGCCGAGCTGGGCGCGCAACATCCGCTGATCCTCGAAACTTTCAAAGAAGCATCCGATGCTCTGGGCTACGACCTGTGGGCGCTGACCCAGCAGGGCCCGGAAGAGCTGCTCAATCAAACTGACAAAACCCAACCGGCCATTCTGACCGCTTCGATCGCCCTGTGGCGTCTGTGGCTGGCTGAAGGTGGCGTGCGCCCGGCATTCGTTGCCGGTCACAGCCTGGGTGAATACAGTGCGCTGGTTGCTGCCGGCAGCCTGAGTCTGGCGGACGCGGTAAAACTCGTCGAGCGCCGTGGCCAGTTGATGCAGGAAGCCGTTCCGGCCGGGCAGGGCGGCATGGCGGCCATCCTCGGTCTGGAAGATGCCGACGTGCTGGCAGCCTGTGCCGAAGCGGCGCAAGGCGAAGTGGTCAGCGCGGTGAACTTCAACTCCCCGGGCCAGGTCGTGATCGCCGGTGCCAAGGCTGCCGTCGAGCGCGCCATCGAAGGCTGCAAGGCCCGTGGCGCCAAACGTGCCATGCCGCTGCCGGTCAGCGTGCCGTCGCACTGCGAGCTGATGCGTCCGGCTGCCGAGCGTTTCGCCGAATCCATCGCCGCCATCGACTGGCAGGCGCCGCAGATCCCTGTGGTACAGAACGTCAGCGCTCAGGTGCCGGCGGATCTGGAAACCCTCAAGCGCGATCTGCTGGAGCAACTCTACAAGCCGGTTCGCTGGGTTGAGTCTGTACAGACTCTGGCAGCGAAAGGTGCGACCAACCTGGTCGAGTGCGGCCCTGGCAAAGTGCTGGCCGGTCTGAACAAACGTTGCGCCGAAGGCGTTTCGACTTCCAACCTCAATACCCCAGACGCTTTCGCTGCTGCTCGCGCAGCGGCTGTCTGAATCAGGAGAAACTTGCATGAGTCTGCAAGGTAAAGTTGCACTGGTCACCGGCGCAAGCCGTGGTATCGGCCAGGCTATCGCACTGGAACTGGGTCGTCAGGGCGCCATCGTTGTCGGCACCGCGACTTCCGCTTCGGGCGCCGAGCGCATTGCTGCGACCCTGAAAGAGAATGGCATTCAGGGTGCAGGTTTCGAGCTGAACGTCACCAGTGACGAATCGGTCACCGCAGTGCTGGCGAGCATTCAGGAGCAATTCGGTGCGCCGGTCGCGATCCTGGTCAACAATGCCGGCATCACCCGCGATAACCTGATGATGCGCATGAAGGACGACGAGTGGTACGACGTGATCGATACCAACCTGAACAGTCTGTATCGCGTGTCCAAGGGCGTTCTGCGTGGCATGACCAAGGCGCGTTGGGGCCGAATTATCAGTATTGGCTCGGTGGTGGGTGCCATGGGCAACGCTGGCCAAGTAAACTATGCAGCAGCCAAGGCCGGTCTGGAAGGTTTCAGCCGTGCCATGGCGCGTGAAGTCGGTTCGCGTTCGATTACGGTCAACTCGGTAACCCCAGGGTTCATCGACACCGATATGACTCGCGAACTGCCTGAAGCACAGCGTGAAGCCTTGCAGACGCAGATTCCGCTGGGCCGTCTGGGACAAGCTCAAGAGATCGCGTCCGTGGTCGCTTTTCTTGCATCCGACGGTGCGGCATACGTGACCGGGGCTACAATCCCGGTTAACGGCGGGATGTACATGTAATTCAAATGTGACGGATTGCTTCAAAAAAATGTCATACGAGCTGTCTAAAATCCGTTATAAAGCTGCAATCTATTTATAGGCAGAGGGCCGCAGGGTTTGAGGAGTGAAGCTTTCAGTTGAAAAGCTGAAAAGTCTTTCTATACACTTACCCACTGGCCAGCTGCCTGAATTTGTCCATTAGGAGTGAAAACAAGGTATGAGCACCATCGAAGAGCGCGTCAAGAAAATCGTTGCCGAGCAACTGGGTGTTAAAGAAGAAGAAGTGGTCAACACCGCTTCCTTCGTAGAAGACCTGGGTGCCGACTCCCTTGACACCGTTGAGCTGGTGATGGCTCTGGAAGAGGAATTCGAGACCGAAATCCCTGACGAAGAAGCTGAGAAGATCACTACTGTACAAGCTGCGATCGACTACGTTACTAGCCACCAGGCGTAATAGTTTGTAATCGTTGCATGCTGTCATGGAAAAACCGCACTGCCATCATGGCGTGCGGTTTTTTCTTTAGGCCTGATGCAAAATCGTCATTTGAAAAAGGAGAGTGCTGTGTCGCGTAGACGCGTCGTAGTCACCGGTATGGGTATGTTGTCGCCACTGGGCACGGATGTGCCGAGCAGTTGGCAGGGCATTCTGGCTGGCCGCAGTGGCATTGGTCTGATCGAACACACCGACCTTTCTGCCTATTCCACCCGCTTTGGCGGCTCGGTAAAGGGCTTCAATGTCGAGGAATACCTGTCGGTCAAGGAAGCGCGCAAGCTCGACCTGTTCATTCAGTACGGTCTGGCGGCCGGCTTTCAAGCCGTACGCAATGCCGGCCTGGAAGTCACCGATGCCAACCGTGAACGCATTGGCGTGGCCATGGGTTCGGGTATCGGCGGTCTGACCAACATCGAAGAAACCAGCCGCACCCTGCACGAGACCGGTCCGCGCCGGATTTCTCCGTTCTTTGTGCCTGGTTCGATCATCAATATGATTTCCGGTTTCCTGTCCATCCACTTGGGTGCACAGGGGCCTAACTACGCCATCGCCACAGCGTGTACCACCGGTACGCACTGCATCGGCATGGCGGCCCGCAACATCATGTACGACGAAGCCGACGTGATGATTGCCGGCGGTGCCGAAATGGCTGCGTGCGGTCTGGGCATGGGCGGCTTCGGCGCCTCTCGCGCACTGTCGACCCGCAACGACGAACCGACCCGTGCCAGCCGTCCATGGGACAAGGGCCGTGACGGTTTCGTGCTGTCCGACGGCGCCGGTGCGCTGGTGCTCGAAGAGCTCGAGCACGCCAAGGCACGTGGCGCGACCATCTACGCCGAACTGATCGGTTTCGGCACCAGTGGTGACGCGTTCCACATGACTTCGCCGCCTGCCGACGGCGCCGGTGCAGCACGCTGCATCACCAACGCGCTGCGTGACGCGAAGATCAATGTCGATCAGGTGCAATACATCAACGCCCACGGCACCTCGACCCCGGCCGGCGACCTTGCCGAAGCCAACGCGATCAAGTCGGTGTTCGGTGATCACGCCTACAAACTGGCGGTCAGCTCCACCAAGTCCATGACCGGTCACCTGTTGGGTGCGGCAGGCGCGGTCGAGGCGATCTTCAGCGTGCTGGCGATCAACAGCCAGGTGGCGCCGCCGACCATCAACCTTGATGAGCCGGACGAAGGCTGCGACCTCGACTTCGTGCCGCACACCGCGCGCAACATGGATATCGATGTCGTACTGTCCAACTCGTTCGGGTTTGGCGGCACCAACGGCACGTTGGCGTTCCGTCGGTTCGCCGGCTGATGGATTGCTGGGTCGACGGTCAACCGGCTGACGCTCTGTCGCTGAAAGATCGCGGCCTGGCTTACGGCGACGGTCTGTTCGAGACCATCGCCGTACGTGGCGGCCAGCCCTTGCTGCTGGAGCGTCACGTGGCGCGACTGGCTGAAGGCTGTTCACGCCTGGCCATCGCGGCCGATATCGAGCTGATCCGTAGCGAGCTGCAAGCCTATGCAGCGGCCATGGGCGAGGGTGTGCTCAAGCTCATCCTCACCCGTGGCGACGGCTTGCGCGGTTATGCGCCGGATCCTTCGGCGCCGGGTCGACGCATTCTGCAAGGCAATCCTCCTGCGGCTTATCCTGCCGTCCACGGCGAACAAGGCGTCCGCCTGTTTCCGTGTGCGACGCGTTTGTCCGTCCAGCCCTTGCTGGCAGGTCTCAAGCACCTCAATCGTCTGGAACAGGTTCTCGCCCGCGCCGAATGGCAGGACAGCGAGCACGCCGAAGGCTTGATGCTCGACCAGGCGGGCCGAGTGATCGAAGGGGTGTTCAGCAACCTGTTTCTGGTGCGCGATGGCGTGTTGGTCACGGCGGATCTGAAACGCTGCGGCGTGGCCGGTGTGATGCGCGCCGAATTATTGTTTCAGGCAGCATCCTCGGGCATCCCCACGCAAATCACCGATATCAGCCTTGATCAGCTGCAATGGGCTGATGAAGTCTTTGTCTGCAACAGCGTGTATGGCGTCTGGCCGGTACGCGCGTACGCTGCACTGAGCTGGCCGGTTGGGCCGCTCACCCGTAAACTGCAAACCATTGCCCGCACGCTACTGGATGCCTGATTCGTGAGACGTAAACTTTTGCTGCTGCTGGAAACCGGACTGGTTCTGGCAGGGCTGCTGTTGGGCGCGAGCGCCTGGAAGATTCATTCGGCACTGGAACAGCCTCTGAACATCACGCAGGAAGAACTGCTGGATGTGCCTAAGGGATCCACGCCGACCCGCACTATTCTCGGCCTTGAAGCCGATGGCGTGATCAAGGACGCATTCTGGCTACGCATTTACTGGCGTTTCAATCTGTCCGGCACTCCGATCCACACGGGCGAGTACCGCATGCAGCCGGGCATGACCGTCAAGGGCCTGATCGATCTGTGGAAGCGTGGCGAAGTGGTTCAGTACAGCCTGACTCTGGTCGAGGGCTGGAATTTCCATCAGGTGCGCGCCGCACTGGCGAAGGATGAAAAGATCGAGCAGACCCTGACCGGCCTGAGCGACAGCGATGTGATGAGCAAAATCGGCCACAAGGGCGTGTTTCCCGAAGGTCGGTTCTTCCCTGATACCTACCGTTTCGTGCGTGGAGCCTCCGATACCGAGTTGCTGAAAAAGGCGTTCGATCGCCTCGACGAAGTGCTGGCCAAGGAGTGGGAAAACCGTTCCACCGATGCGCCGTACACCGAGCCTTACCAGGCGCTGATCATGGCGTCGCTGGTGGAGAAGGAAACCGGTGTTCCCCAGGAGCGAGGCCAGATTGCCGGCGTGTTCGTGCGCCGCATGGCGCTGGGCATGCAACTGCAGACCGACCCGACCGTGATCTATGGCCTGGGTGATCGCTACAACGGCAAACTGACCCGCGCTCATCTCAAGGAAGCCACGCCGTATAACACCTATGTGATTCCGGGGTTGCCGCCGACGCCGATTGCAATGGTCGGCCGCGAGGCGATTCACGCCGCGTTGAACCCGGTGGAAGGCACCAGCCTCTACTTTGTTGCCCGGGGCGATGGCAGCCACGTGTTCTCCGACGACCTCGATGCGCACAATAGTGCGGTGCGTGAGTTCCAGCTCAAGCGGCGCGCGGATTACCGCTCGAGCCCGGCGCCGGCATCGATGCCGGAAGCCACTCCGGCAAGCGGCGTAGCCGTTCCTGCCGCATCACCCGACACGGCGCCCGAGTCGTTGCCGCCGGTTCCTGCCCAGGAGCCCGCACCGACGCCGGAAACCGAAGCGGCCGCACCGCAAAACGCGCAATGACTTTGATTAAGGACTGCCTGTGACTGGCTTGTTTATTACCCTGGAAGGCCCGGAAGGCGCCGGCAAAAGCACCAACCGCGAATACCTCGCCGAGCGCCTGCGCGCCGCCGGTATCGAAGTGGTGCTGACCCGCGAGCCCGGCGGTACGCCGCTGGCCGAGCGCATTCGCGAAGTGTTGCTGGCCCCGGTCGACGAAGTGATGAACCCGGACACCGAGTTGCTGCTGGTGTTCGCCGCCCGTGCCCAGCATCTGGCTGAAGTCGTTCGCCCGGCACTGGCCCGTGGCGCCGTTGTGTTGTGCGACAGGTTCACCGATTCGACTTACGCCTATCAAGGTGGCGGTCGTGGCTTGTCGCTGGAGCGCATCGCGGCGCTGGAAACTTTCGTGCAGGGCGACCTGCGCCCCGACCTGACTCTGATTTTTGATCTGCCGGTGGAAATCGGCCTGGCCCGTGCCAGCGCTCGCGGTCGACTGGATCGCTTCGAGCTGGAAGGCCGGTCGTTTTTCGAGGCCGTGCGCAGTGCGTTCCTCAAGCGTGCCGAGGCGGATCCGGCGCGTTACGTGCGGATCGACGCCGGCCAGCCGCTGGCGCAGGTCCAGCAATCGCTGGACGGCTTGCTCCCACGTTTGCTGGAGTTGAGCCGTGGCTGAGGCCTATCCGTGGCAAGACAGTCTCTGGCAGCAACTGGCCGGACGCACTCACCACGCTCATGCGTATCTGCTGCACGGTCCTGCCGGGATCGGCAAGCGTGCACTGGCCGAGCGGCTGATGGCCAGCCTGCTGTGCCAGCGTCCGACGCCTGAAGCCTGCGGCGAGTGCAAATCCTGCCTGCTGCTCAAGGCCGGCAGCCACCCGGACAATTACATCCTCGAACCGGAAGAAGCGGACAAGGCGATCAAGGTCGACCAGGTGCGCGATCTGGTCAGTTTCGTGGTGCAGACCGCGCAACTGGGCGGTCGCAAGGTGGTGCTGATCGAACCGGTGGAGTCGATGAACATCAACGCCGCCAACGCCTTGCTCAAGAGCCTTGAAGAGCCGTCCGGCGATACAGTGCTGCTGCTGGTCAGTCACCAGCCGAGCCGCTTGTTGCCGACCATCAAGAGCCGCTGCGTACAGCAGGCCTGTCCGCTGCCGAGCGAGGCCATGAGCCTGCAATGGCTGGCTCAGGCCTTGCCGGAATGTTCCGAAGACGAACGTGTCGAACTGTTGACCCTGGCCGCCGGCTCGCCGTTGGCAGCCGTCACGTTGCAGGGGCAGGGCGTGCGTGAACAGCGGGCGCAGGTGGTCGAAGGCGTGAAGAAGCTGCTCAAACAGCAGCAATCGCCGACGCAACTGGCCGAGGAGTGGAAAAACATTCCGATGCTGCGTCTGTTCGACTGGTTCTGCGACTGGTCGAGCCTGATCCTGCGCTATCAACTGACCCAGGATGAAGCAGGCCTCGGCCTGACCGACATGCGCAAGGTCGTGCAGTACCTGGCGCAGAAAAGCGCCCAGGGCAAAGTCCTCGATATCCAGGACTGGATTCTCGCCCAGCGCCAGAAAGTCCTGAGCAAGGCCAACCTCAATGCGGCGCTGCTGCTGGAAGCGTTGTTGGTGCAATGGGCGAGTCTGCCTGGCCAAAGATAAGAATGTGTACCTAGACTCTGAACATCAGCAGTGGAGGTGAACATGAATGAACCCGTCAGCCCGGGGCCGCGCAACGGCATATTGTCCCTGACCATCAAGGACAAGTCCGTCCTTTACGCAGCCTACATGCCGTTCATCAGGAACGGCGGCCTGTTCATCCCGACCAACAAGAGCTACAAGTTGGGCGACGAGGTGTTCATGCTGCTGCACCTGATGGACGAAGCGGAAAAGATACCGGTGGCCGGCAAGGTCGCCTGGATCACCCCCAAAGGCGCCCAGGGCAATCGCGCGGCCGGCGTCGGTGTGCAATTCAACGATGGCGACAACACCGCGCGCAGTCGCATCGAAACTCATCTGGCCGGAGCCCTGAAGTCCGACCGTCCCACTCATACGATGTAAGTTGCAGTCCTTTTTATGCTCGTAGATTCCCATTGTCACCTTGATCGCCTCGACCTCGCCGCTCACGACGGTTCTCTGGATGCTGCGCTGGATGCAGCCCGCCAACGCGGCGTCGGGCATTTCCTGTGCATCGGCGTCAGCGCCGACAACGCGGCCGATGTCAAAGCACTGGCCGAGCGTTATGACGACGTCGATTGTTCGGTCGGCGTGCATCCGCTGGATGTGCAGCCGGGTGCGGCACCGGCGCTGGACTGGTTGCTGCACGAGCTCAATCACCCGAAAGTGGTGGCGATCGGCGAAACCGGCCTGGACTACCACTACGAGCCGGAAGCCGCCGAGTTGCAGCAGGAGTCGTTCCGTCTGCACCTGCAAGCCGCACAGCAGACCGGCAAGCCGGTGATCATCCACACCCGCGGCGCCCGCGCCGACACCCTTGAACTGTTGCGCGAAGCCGCGCTGCCCCAGGCCGGTGTGCTGCATTGCTTCACCGAAGACTGGGACATGGCCAAGGCAGCGCTGGACATGGGGTATTACATCTCCCTGTCGGGCATCGTCACCTTCCGCAATGCCGATGCGCTGCGCGACGTGGCGAGCAAGGTGCCGGCGGATCGTCTGCTGGTTGAAACCGACTCGCCGTACCTGGCACCTATCCCGTATCGCGGCAAGCCGAACCTGCCGCAATACGTGCGGGAAGTGGCAGAGTTTCTGGCGATGCTGCGGGGCGAGAATTACGAGCGCTTTGCCGAACAGACCACTGAGAACTTCAAGCGACTGTTTCCGCTGGCGCACGTAAAAGCCTGAATCGCAGGCAAAAAAAACCCGGGTTCTGGGGGGTGAATCCGGGTTAAGACCATTAGGAGTAAAACAAAGGCACGCGGTCCCTTGGTACCTTTACCGGCGCGACACTTGGGGGAGATGTCGCCCGACAGTTCAAGTATTGATCAGTCTGGCGTTCAGTCCAGTTGGCCGGTCGGGGTTTTTAAACAAATTTGGAATACGTTCGCTTCGGTTATGTTCTCATTCCCCCCGAAACGTTCGTGAAATGAACAAGAAACACAGATATGGTCGGATGATCCGTGCATTTTTGCGCAAGTTAGGCATAATACGCGGCTTCGAATTTTGACCCCTACAGACCTTTTCTTATGCACAAAGAACCTCGTAAGGTCCGTGAGTTTCGTCGCCGCGAGCAAGAAATTCTCGATACCGCGCTCAAGCTGTTCCTCGAACAAGGTGAAGACAGTGTCACCGTCGAGATGATTGCTGATGCCGTGGGTATCGGCAAAGGCACGATCTACAAGCACTTCAAGTCCAAGGCCGAAATCTATCTGCGCCTGATGCTCGATTACGAGCGCGACTTGAACGAGCTGTTGCATTCGGCCGATGTCGACAAGGACAAGGAAGCCCTGTCCCGTGCCTACTTTGAATTCCGCATGCGCGACCCGCAGCGCTATCGCCTGTTCGATCGCCTGGAAGAGAAGGTGGTCAAGGGCAATCAGGTTCCGGAGATGGTCGAGGAACTGCACAAGATCCGTGCTTCCAACTTCGAACGCCTGACCCTGCTCATCAAGGGCCGCATCAGCGAAGGCAAGCTCGAAGACGTGCCGCCTTACTTCCACTACTGCGCATCCTGGGCGCTGGTGCACGGCGCGGTGGCGCTGTATCACTCGCCGTTCTGGAGCAATGTGCTGGAAGATCAGGAAGGTTTCTTCCAGTTCCTGATGGATATCGGCGTGCGCATGGGCAACAAGCGCAAGCGCGACCCTGAAACGCCAAGCAGCTGAATCATTCAGTCGCCTTATGCGCCGTGTTTTTCGCTACATGGCGCAGTACCGCAGGAATATACTCAGGCATAGGGCTTGCTAAAACTTGAATTGTGAGTCAAGTTTTAGCCGCTCGATTTTCCATCGCCGGAGTGCTTCATGATCGTTGACCGTCAAGGCAGGCGTTTTCGCAATTTGCGGATCAGTCTGACTTCAGCCTGCAATTACGCCTGTACCTACTGCGTGCCCAACGGCAAGCGGCTGGTGGCTGCGCAGGATGAATTGTCGGCCGAGGCCATGGCACGCGGCGTTGCCTATCTGATCGAAGCCGCTGGCATCGAGCGCCTGCGCATCACCGGCGGCGAGCCGCTGGTCAGCCCCAAGCTCGAATCCTTCATGAGCGCCGTCGGCAAGATGGGGCTGGAAGACATCAGCCTGACCACCAACGGCCAGTTGCTCGCAAAAAAACTGCCGTTGCTGGTGGACGCCGGTATACGCCGGATCAACGTTTCCCTCGATACCCTGGACGCCGGCGCATTCCGCAGCATTGCCCGTGGCGGCGATCTGGCAACGGTGCTCGACGGCATGGATCGAGCCAAAGCGGCGGGCATGAAGATCAAGGTCAACATGGTGCCGTTGCGCGGGCAGAACCTCGATCAGGTCATGCCGTTGCTCGATTACTGCCTTGAGCATCGCTACGAGCTGCGTTTCATCGAGCTGATGCGCATGGGCCACCTGGCCAAGGACTCCAACGCGTTCCTGCAGCAGTTCGTCAGCCTGCAACAACTGCTGGAACTGATCGGCGAGCGCTACGAATACGCGCAAACCGACGCGCCGGTGGACGCCACGGCTGTCCGCTACGCGATTCCCGGCCTGGGCACCTTCGGCGTGATCGCCAACGAAAGCGTGCCGTTCTGCCGTACCTGTTCGCGCCTTCGTCTGTCCTCAACCGGATGGCTGCATGGCTGCCTGTCGTCGAGCAACCGCCACTACGTCGGTGACCTGCTCGATAAACCGCGTCACGAGGCGCTGCCGGCGTTGCAGCGACTGCTGGTCAAGGCGTTGGGCGACAAGCAGGAAGTCGCGTTCTCCGGCGGCGCAACCGTCATGAAGATCATCGGCGGCTGAAAGTCCTCATCGCGAGCAGGCTCGCTCCCACAGGTAAATGCTGACTCCTGTGGGAGCGAGCCTGCTCGCGATTACGATCGAACAATCGACGAAGATCTGGAAATGGCGCAAAAGCTGCATCCTACGGCCATTCGCCGGTTTTCCGTCACCGGCTTCTGGAGGATTAGGATGCGTAGCCTGGTTTTGCTGCTGGCCGTTTTGGCGCTGGGCGGCTGTATGACTGTCAGTGACATGGCCGAAGGGACTCGCTACCAGATGAGCGACGCGGGTCTGCTGGATCACAGCGACAGCCGTCGCGTAAACAATTTCCGCATTCAGCCGGATTCGTTCATCTACATTGCGCAAGGCTCGTTCGCACCGCCGGGTGGTTCCTACCCGCGTCCCAACGTCGTCGCCGAGGAGGCCTTCAAAGGCTTCGTCGAATACTTCCCGATGGTCCGCCGGGCCCGTGCGCCGGAAGGCCTCGACCAGGCGATGGGCGAAGCCCGCGACGCCGGAGCTCATTACCTGCTGTACACGCGTTTCGCCAAGGCCGACGACCGCATCGGCAACTCCGATGAGTGGCTGGATCAGGAAGCCGTGGATCGCCTCGGTATCGACGGTGGTGTAATTCAGATCATGTTGATCGAGACCAGCACCCAGTATTTGATTGATACTGCACGGATCAAGAGTCGTGGCGGTTTACTGACGTTCCACGACAACAAGCCCGAAGACCTGATCGGCCCACCGCTTGCGCAATACGCGCGCAGCCTGCTGGGCGTCGGGGACCAGTAATTCAAGGAGTACGCCATGAGTGGCCCGCAAAAAGCCAATGACCTGCTGGGGCAAATCCCCAAAACCAAAGGCTTGCCGCCGGTGCACTTGTGGAACCCGGATTTCTGCGGCGACATCGACATGCGCATCGCCCGCGACGGCACCTGGTATTACCTGGGTACGCCGATCGGGCGCAAGCCGATGGTCAAGCTGTTTTCCACAATCATCCGCCGCGATGGCGATGATTATTTCCTGATCACTCCGGTTGAAAAGGTCGGGATCAAGGTTGATGACGCGCCCTTCGTGGCGATTGCCGTCGAGGTGGAAGGCGAGGGGGAGGCGCAAGTGCTGCGCTTTACCACCAACGTCGATGAAACCACCGAGGCCGGCGCGGAACATCCGATCCGGGTCGAGATCGATCCGACGACGCAAGAGCCTGCCCCCTACGTGCATGTACGCAGCAACCTCGAAGCGCTGATCCACCGCAACGTGTTCTACCAATTGGTTGAACTCGCAGTCAGCCGAGAAATCGACGGCCAGCGCTGGCTCGGCGTCTGGAGCGGTGGCGAGTTCTTCCCCATCGGCCTCGAACCTTAAAAAAACCGCAGTCTGTGAAGCAGGCTGCGGTTTTTTGTCGTTGACTCTCAATCGTATGATGATTAGCTTGGGCAACCACAGCGAACGGCTTCGGGGTGTTCATGTCGAGCAGTTTTCACGCATCAACGGTTGACTGGCTGGGCGCCTGGATTGCCGCCGGCCAGGTGAAGCCGGGGCAGGCGATCAAGGTCGAGGCCGAGTTGGGTGAACAGCTCGGGGTCAGTCGCACCGTGATCCGCGAAGCCATCAAGACCCTCGTCGCCAAAGGCCTGCTCGAAGTCGGGCCGAAAGTCGGCACGCGGGTGTTGCCGATCAAGCGCTGGAACCTGTTCGATCCGCAAGTCGTGGGCTGGCTGTCACGTAGCGGCTTGCCGGAAAACTTCGTCGATGACCTGCTCGATCTGCGCCGCACCATCGAACCGATGGCGGTGCGCTGGGCCTGCGAGCGGGCAACCGTCGAGCAGGTGCAAGCCATTCAGCAGGCCTATAACGCCCTGGAGCGGGCCGCGCACAGCGGCATCGATCACAACCGCGCCGACCAGTTTTTCCACGAATGCATTCTCGCGGCCAGCCACAATCAATTCATCGAGCAAATGGTGCCGGCCCTCGGCGCGCTGCTTGCCGTGTCCTTCGAAGTGTCTGC
Source organism: Pseudomonas sp. 91RF (assembly GCF_003576265.1). Lineage (NCBI taxonomy): Bacteria > Pseudomonadati > Pseudomonadota > Gammaproteobacteria > Pseudomonadales > Pseudomonadaceae > Pseudomonas > Pseudomonas sp. 91RF. Next base: position 260,022 of record NZ_QWFC01000048.1, on the reverse strand, counting down.
CGCCGACCCCGACGAATTGCGTCGCACGCTGCCCATCCACAAAGACATGGCCGACGCCATCGCCGCCCGGGATGCCGCGCGCGGGGTGTGGGCCTGCATGACCCTGATCGACAACGCCGACCTGGCCATCAAGCGGTTCTACCCGCAGGTGATGGCCGACAAAAAAGCCAGCTGACAAAAACAACAAGACAGGAGGTTGCATGACGTGGACTGCGGTGACAGAGCATCGGGCGCAACTGGGCGAAGGTCCGTTCTGGGACGCACCGACCCAGGCGCTGTACTGGGTCGACATCGCCGGCAAACAGGCGCTGCGGCTGATCGGGCAGAATGTGCAGATCTGGCAGATGCCGGAGCACGTCTCGGCGTTCATTCCCTGCGCCAGCGGCGATGCGCTGGTGACCCTGAGCAGCGGCGTCTACCGGCTGGATCTGGATTCCCCCGGACTCGAACCACGGTTGACGCTGTTCTGCGTCGCCGATCCGCAACCGGGCAACCGTGCCAACGAAGCGCGTTGCGATGGTCAGGGCCGCCTGTGGCTCGGCACCATGCAAAACAACATCGGCGAGCAGGGCGAGGATCTGCCGATCACTCGTCGCTCCGGTGGGCTGTTCCGGGTTGATCCGGATAAACGAGTCATGCCATTGCTGCGGGGCCTGGGCATTCCCAACACGCTGCTCTGGAGCGACGACGGCACCACGCTGCTGTTCGGCGACAGTCTCGACAGCACCTTGTACCGTTATTTCATCCACACCGACGGCAACCTCGACACCGGCAAGCCTTGGTACAGCGCTGATCAGCACGGCGGCCCGGACGGTTCGGCGATGGACGTCGAGGGCTACATCTGGAACGCCCGCTGGGACGGCAGTTGCCTGCTGCGCCTGACACCGGATGGCCGGATCGACCGCAAGATCGACCTGCCGATCAGCCGACCCACCAGTTGCGTATTCGGCGGCGCCGACCTGAAAACCCTGTACATCACCAGCGCCACAAGTCCGCTGAGTCACCCGCTGGACGGTGCCGTGCTGTCACTGCGGGTCGATGTCGCCGGAAAACTCTGTACGCGTTTCGCTGATTAAATCCCAAAATATGGGATGCAAAATTATATATTGAGATTATTTGGCGGTCGGGTTTATAGTCGGCTTCAGCAGTAACACGCACTCACACTTAAAAAGAACAAAACAGGTGAAGTGATGCAGCGAATCTCTATCGCTCTCCCCAGCGGAGTCAGCGTTCCGCAACGGCCCGAGGCCGTCAGCGGCGCTTGCCTGTTTCGTTCAAAAAGCCTTCCAGACCGGACATCGTCAGATGCCCGGTTTTTTTATGCTTTCGAACAGGAGTCCTGATTCATGGCTGAACCCCTTTCCTTGCCGCCAGTGCCCGAGCCACCCAAAGGCGAGCGTCTGAAAAACAAGGTTGTGTTGCTGACCGGCGCCGCCCAAGGCATCGGTGAAGCAATCGTCGCGACCTTCGCCTCGCAGCAGGCCAAACTGGTGATCAGCGATATCCAGGCCGAAAAGGTCGAGAAAGTCGCCGCCCACTGGCGTGAGCAAGGCGCCGATGTGCAGGCGATCAAGGCTGACGTATCGCGTCAGCAGGATCTGCACGCCATGGCCAAACTGGCCATCGAGTTGCACGGGCGCATCGACGTGCTGGTCAACTGCGCCGGGGTCAACGTGTTCCGCGATCCGCTGCAAATGACCGAAGAAGACTGGCACCGCTGCTTCGCGATCGACCTCGACGGCGCCTGGTATGGTTGCAAAGCCGTGTTGCCGCAGATGATCGAGCAGGGCATCGGCAGCATCATCAACATTGCCTCGACCCATTCCACAAACATCATTCCCGGTTGTTTCCCGTACCCGGTGGCCAAACACGGGTTGCTCGGTCTGACCCGCGCGCTGGGCATCGAGTACGCGCCGAAGGGCATTCGCGTCAACGCCATCGCCCCGGGCTACATCGAGACCCAGCTCAACGTCGATTACTGGAACGGCTTCGCCGACCCGCACGCAGAACGCCAGCGCGCCTTCGATCTGCATCCACCAAAACGTATCGGCCAACCGATCGAAGTGGCGATGACCGCCGTGTTCCTGGCCAGCGATGAAGCGCCGTTCATCAATGCCTCGTGCATCACCATCGATGGTGGTCGCTCGGTGATGTACCACGACTGACAAAGCGGATTTCAGGTGGCAAGGTCCGTCTGAAATCCAATCATCATACGATATGACTATTGTCCTGATGATTTACAGAAACATGCTTCGACCGCTTCAGCGCTTTTCAAATAACGCTCAAGAAAAATAACAAGGAGTCTGCTTATGAAACGTCGTTTCGGGATTCGTACCCTGTGCAGTGCCGCGCTGGCGGTCACTGCGTTCAGCCTGAGTGGTTCGCTGCTGGCCGCCGATCCGGTGAAGATCGGTTTCCTGGTCAAGCAGGCCGAAGAACCGTGGTTCCAGACCGAATGGGCCTTCGCCGAGAAAGCTGCCAAGGACAAAGGCTTCGAGCTGATCAAGATCGCCGTGCCGGATGGCGAGAAAACCCTTTCGGCCATCGACAGCCTTGCGGCCAACGGTGCCAAGGGTTTCGTGATTTGCCCGCCGGACGTGTCCCTCGGCCCGGCCATCATGGCCAAGGCCAAACTCAATGACCTGAAAGTGATCGCCGTGGACGACCGTTTCGTCGACGCCAACGGCAAGTTCATGGAAGAGGTGCCGTACCTCGGCATGGCCGCGTTCGAAGTCGGCCAGAAGCAGGGCGCCGCCATGGCCGCCGAGGCGAAAAAGCGTAACTGGGACTGGAAAGACACCTACGCCGTTGTGAACACCTACAACGAACTCGACACCGGCAAGAAGCGCACCGACGGTTCCATGAAGGCGCTCGAAGACGCCGGCCTGCCGAAAGAGCACATCCTGACCGCCGCCCTGAAAACCCTCGACGTACCGGGCAGCATGGACGCCACCAACTCGGCGCTGGTCAAGCTGCCGGGCGCGGCGAAGAACCTGATCATCGGCGGCATGAACGACAACACTGTGCTGGGCGGCGTGCGCGCCACGGAAGCCGCCGGGTTTGCCGCGGCCAACGTGATCGGCATCGGCATCAACGGCACCGACGCCATCGGCGAGCTGAAAAAGCCCAACAGCGGCTTCTACGGTTCGATGCTGCCGAGCCCGCACATCGAGGGCTACAAGACTGCCGAGATGATGTACGAGTGGGTCACCACCGGCAAAGAACCGCCGAAGTACACCGCGATGGACGACGTCACCCTGATCACCCGCGACAACTTCAAGCAGGAGCTGGAAAAGATCGGCCTGTGGAACTGACGGCAGCGTCGGCCCGGGCAACCGGGCCGCTTGAACGGTGTGATGAGGTGGCTTAAATGCACGCGCAAGTACAGACACAACAACACGGTGCCGGCAGCCTGCGTTTCAAAGGGATCGGCAAGACCTTTCCCGGCGTGAAGGCGCTGGACGGCATCAGCTTCGTCGCCCATCCCGGGCAGGTGCACGCCCTGATGGGCGAGAACGGCGCCGGCAAATCAACGCTGCTGAAAATCCTCGGCGGCGCCTACATCCCGAGCAGCGGCGAGTTGCAGATCGGCGAGCGGACGATGGCGTTCAAGTCCACCGCCGACAGCATCGGCAGCGGCGTGGCGGTGATTCACCAGGAGCTGCATCTGGTGCCGGAAATGAGCGTGGCCGAGAACCTGTTCCTCGGTCACCTGCCGGCCAGCTTCGGCCTGATCAATCGCGGCGCATTGCGTCAGCAAGCCCTGGCCTGCCTCAAGGGCCTGGCCGATGAAATCGACCCGCAGACCAAGGTCGGGCGCCTGTCCCTCGGCCAGCGGCAACTGGTGGAAATCGCCAAGGCGTTGTCCCGTGGTGCCCATGTGATCGCGTTCGACGAACCGACCAGCAGCCTCTCGGCGCGGGAAATCGACCGCTTGATGGCGATCATCGGCCGGTTGCGCGACGAGGGCAAAGTCGTGCTCTACGTTTCCCATCGCATGGAAGAAGTGTTCCGCATCTGCGACGCGGTGACGGTGTTCAAGGACGGTCGCTACGTGCGCACGTTCGATGACATGAGCCAGTTGACCCACGATCAGTTGGTGACCTGCATGGTCGGGCGCGACATTCAGGACATCTACGATTATCGCGGTCGCCCGCGCGGGGCCGTGGCGCTGAGAGTCGATGGCTTGCTCGGCCCGGGGCTGCGTGAGCCGATCAGTTTCGACGCGCACAAAGGCGAGATTTTGGGGTTGTTCGGGCTGGTCGGGGCAGGGCGCACTGAGTTGTTCCGGCTGCTCAGTGGACTGGAGCGCAACACCGCCGGACGCCTGGAATTGCGCAGCCATGAACTGAAACTGCGTTCGCCCCGGGATGCGATTGCCGCCGGGATTCTGCTGTGTCCGGAGGATCGCAAGAAGGAAGGCATCATTCCGCTCGCCAGCGTCGCCGAGAACATCAACATCAGTGCGCGCGGCGCGAACTCAGGGCTCGGTTGCCTGCTGCGCGGGATGTGGGAAAAGGGCAACGCCGACAAACAGATCAAGGCCCTGAAAGTGAAAACCCCACACGCCGGGCAGCAGATCAAGTTCCTCTCCGGCGGCAACCAGCAGAAGGCGATTCTCGGCCGCTGGCTGTCGATGCCGATGAAAGTCCTGCTGCTCGACGAGCCGACCCGGGGCATCGACATCGGCGCCAAGGCCGAGATCTACCAGATCATCCATAACCTGGCTGCCGACGGTATTTCGGTGATCGTGGTGTCCAGCGATCTGATGGAGGTGATGGGCATTTCCGACCGCATTCTGGTGCTGTGCGAGGGCGCCCTTCGTGGCGAAGTCAGCCGCGACCAGGCCAACGAATCCAACCTGCTGCAACTGGCTTTGCCGCGCCACCGCGCTGACGGCGTGGCGAACTGAGAGGTGACTATGATGACAACCCAAAACGAAACCCTGCCGACCGCGCGCAAACCTCTGGATATGCGGCGCTTCCTCGATGACTGGGTCATGTTGCTGGCGGCGGTCGGGATCTTTCTCGCCTGTACCTTGCTGATCGACAACTTCCTCTCGCCGCTGAACATGCGTGGCCTGGGCCTGGCGATTTCCACCACCGGCATCGCGGCGTGCACCATGCTGTATTGCCTGGCGTCGGGGCATTTCGACTTGTCGGTGGGTTCGGTGATTGCCTGCGCCGGGGTGGTTGCGGCAGTGGTGATGCGCGACACCAACAGCGTGTTTCTCGGCGTCAGCGCGGCGCTGGTGATGGGCCTGATCGTCGGGCTGATCAACGGCATCGTGATTGCCAAGTTGCGGGTCAATGCGCTGATCACGACCTTGGCGACCATGCAGATCGTCCGTGGCCTGGCCTACATTTTTGCCAATGGCAAAGCGGTGGGCGTATCGCAGGAATCGTTCTTCGTCTTCGGCAACGGCCAGTTGTTCGGCGTGCCGGTGCCGATCCTGATCACCATCGTCTGCTTCCTGTTTTTCGGCTGGCTGCTGAATTACACGACCTACGGGCGCAACACCATGGCCATCGGCGGCAACCAGGAAGCGGCGTTGCTCGCGGGGGTGAATGTCGATCGCACGAAGATCATTATCTTCGCCGTGCATGGTGTGATCGGTGCGCTGGCCGGCGTGATCCTGGCGTCGCGGATGACTTCCGGGCAGCCGATGATCGGGCAGGGGTTTGAGCTGACGGTGATTTCGGCTTGCGTGCTGGGCGGGGTTTCGCTGAGTGGCGGGATCGGGATGATCCGGCATGTGATTGCCGGGGTGCTGATTCTGGCGATTATCGAGAATGCGATGAATCTGAAGAATATCGACACGTTTTATCAGTATGTGATTCGGGGTTCGATTCTGCTGCTGGCTGTGGTGATCGACCGTCTGAAACAGCGCTGAGATCAATATTCTGCTGACCCTCTCCTTTGGGAGAGGGTACCTCCAGTACCGCGCCTTTTGTCACCTTCCCCAAAAATTACCTTGCTCGTCCCAACCCGTTTCGGTTATCACTTTGTACATGATTAGACAGGTACGATTTGACAAGAAACAACGGGTGGTCGACGAACTCGTCCGACGCATCGAAAGCGGCCTCATGGAGGACGGCTTTTTGTTGCCCGGTGAGCATCAGTTGGCTCAGGAATTCAACGTCAGCCGTGGCACGTTGCGCGAAGCGCTGGCCGAACTGAAGCGGCGCAATTACATCGCCACGCAAAGCGGGGTCGGTTCCATCGTCACTTTCGACGGTGTGGTCCTCGATCAGCGCAGCGGCTGGGCCCAGGCTCTGGCCGACAGCGGGGCGCTGATCAACACCGAAGTGCTGCGCCTAGAAGCCGTGACCCGGCCCGATCTGCTGCCGCGCTTCGGCACCGACCAATTCATCACCCTCGATCGTCGTCGCCGTTCCAACGACGGCACGCTGGTCTCCCTCGAACGCTCATTGATGCCCGCCACCGGAGGCCTGGAAAGCCTGCCGCGCGTGGGCCTGATCGACAATTCGCTGACCGTCACCCTGGCGGCCTACGGCTACATCGGCGAACGCGGCGATCAATGGATCGGCGCTGAACCGCTCAACGCGGTGGACGCCGAGCTGCTCGGCCGTCCCGAAGGCACGGTGTTCCTCAAAGCACTGCGCACCACCTACGACCGGCAAAACCGTTTCATGGAGCAAGTCGAAAGCCTGCTCGACCCGGTGCATTTCCGTCTGCACCTGCAATTTGGAGAATCGAAATGACCGCCCTCGACCGTGCCCTGGGCGCGTTTTATGGCCTGGCCCTCGGCGACGCACTTGGCATGCCGACGCAATCCCTGAACCGCGAAACCATCAAGCAGCGCTTCGGCCAGATCACCGATCTGCAAGACGCCGGCCCCTTGCAACCGATTGCCGCGGACATGCCAAAAGGCTCGATCACTGATGACACCGAACAGGCGATTCTGGTCGGCGAGTTGCTGGTCGAAGGCAAGGGCCGGATCGAGCCGGCGGTGCTGGCGCAACGGCTGATCGAATGGGAAGCCGAGATGCAGGCCAAGGGTTCGCAGGACTTGCTCGGCCCATCCACCAAACGTGCGATCGAAATGATCCTCGCCGGCCATTCGCCGGAAGAGGCCGGGCGCTACGGCACCACCAATGGCGCGGCGATGCGCATTACCCCGGTGGGGATTGCGGCGGATGTTGCCGACCCCGAGCGCTTTATCGCGGCGGTGGTGCAGGCCTGTCAGGTCACTCACAACACCACGCTGGGGATTTCCAGCGCGGCAGCGGTGGCGGCGGTGGTCTCGGCCGGCATCAACGGCCTGGATCTGGGCGAGGCGCTGAACCTCGGTCAGCAAATCGCCCAGCAGGCGGAAGCGCACGGGCACTGGGTGGCCGGTGGGCGTATCGCCTCGCGGATCAGTTGGGCACGCAGCATCAGTGTCGAAAGTGACCCGGTGTTGCTCGCGGATCTGCTGTACGACGTGATCGGCACCTCGGTGGCGTCGCAGGAATCGGTGGTGGTGTCGTTCGCCCTCGCGCAGCAAGTCGCGGTGGGTGAAATGACGCCGTTCGATGCGCTGTGCATGGCCGCGAACCTGGGTGGCGACACCGATACCATCGCCGCGATTCTCGGTGCCATGCTCGGGGCCTGCCTGGGCCTGCAGAGCTGGCCGGCGGCGATGATCGAGACGGTGAAAGCCGTCAATGGTCTGGAGCTTGAGCCAATGGTGACAGGGCTGTTGGCCCTGCGTTGACCGGGCTGACGCCATCGCGAGCAGGCTCGCTCCCACAGGGGCTGTGTGAACGCCACAAATTCAAATGTGGGAGCGAGCCTGCTCGCGAAAGGCGCATAACAAATCTCGAATATTCACCCGCAATGGATCGCGCAGACAGGCCCAGGAAGGGCGGGATGTCTTGTCGTTCTGCGTCATTGCCACAACCACAATAAAGGCAAACAGGAGCATCACTCATGAGTTCATCGAACGCCGGGCAAAGCGCCGGGCAACTGGAAACCCGGGGCATCGAACCGGTGCCGGAAGGCGAGTGCAACGGCCATCCGCTGCAACTGTTCTGGGTCTGGTTTGCGGCCAACATTTCCATTCTCGGCCTGCCACTGGGCGCCACGCTGGTTGCGTTTCGTGGTCTGGCGATCTGGCAGGCAATCATCGTCGCGATCCTCGGTGCTGCCGGCTCGTTCGCGGTGGTGGGGATCATCTCGATTGCCGGACGTCGCGGTCGTGCGCCGAGCCTGACCCTGTCGCGGGCGATCTTCGGTGTGCGCGGCAATATCGGCCCGACGCTGGTGTCGCTGATGTCGCGCCTGGGCTGGGAAACCGTTAACACCACCACGGCGGCGTTCGTGTTGCTGTCGCTGTGCTCGATCCTGTTTGGCTCGCCGGTTGAAGCCAAAAGCGCGCCGGTGTTGACCCTGATCTTCATCGCGATTTTCGTGTTGCTGACCCTGTCGGTGTCCGGCCTCGGCCACGCCACCTTGCTGGTGATCCAGAAGTGGGCGACCTACGTGTTCGGCGCGCTGAACATTCTGGTGGGCGGCTTCCTCTGCGCGACCATCGACTGGAGCGCGGTGTTCAACGCCACGCCGGCGCCGATGAGCGCGATGATCATCGGTATCGGCACCATGGCGGCCGGCACCGGGATCGGCTGGGCCAACGCCGGCGCCGACATGTCGCGCTATCAGCATCGCAGCGTCAAGGCTGTGCGGCTGGTCGCTTCGGCGGCGTTCGGTGCAGGGATTCCGCTGGTGCTGCTGATCACCCTCGGCAGCCTGCTGTCGGTGGGCAACAATGACCTGGCCTCGGCGACTGACCCAATCGTCGCGATCCGCGACATGCTGCCGACCTGGATGGCCGTGCCGTACCTGATCACCGCATTCGGTGGCCTGTTGCTGTCGAACAACCTGTCGGTGTACTCCGCCGGGCTGACCACGCTGACCCTCGGCCTGAAGGTCAAACGCGTGTACGCGGTGGTGGTCGACATCGTCGCGATTTTCGCCGGTTCGATCTACTTCATGCTGATCGCCGACAGTTTCTACGGCCCGTTCATCACCTTCATCTCCCTGCTGGCGGTGCCGATCACCGCTTGGGTCGGGATCTTCGTGGTGGACCTGATTCACCGTCACTACTACAGCCCCAAAGACCTGCTCGACGTCAGCCCGAGCAGCGCCTATTGGTACAGCGGCGGCATTGAGTGGCGCGCATTCGGCGCGTGGGCGATTGCCATCGTGCTGGGCTTCAGCTTCACCACCATCGGCACCACCGCCGAGAACGTCTGGTTCAAAGGTTTCCTGTCCGATTCCTGGCTGGGCCATAACGGCCTCGGCTGGATCGTGACCTTCGTGGTGGCCGGCAGCATTTACTTCGTACTCGGCGGGGCGAAAGACCGCCGCGCCGCGCAAACCGAGAATGCTCATGCCTAAGATGTTGCACACCGGCCAGGTCATCATCGACCTGGTCATGGCCGTGGATGCGTTGCCGCAAATCGGCGGTGACGTGCTGGCGCAGTCCGCGAGTTTCGAAGCCGGCGGCGGCTTCAATGTGATGGCCGCCGCCGCGCGTAACGGTTTGTCGGTGGTCTATCTGGGTCGCCACGGCAACGGTCGTTTCGGTGATCTGGCGCGGCAGGCGATGAACGCCGAAGGCATTCGCATCGGCATTGAAAAGCCTGCAGGGCGTGACACCGGGATTTGCGTGGCGCTGACCGATGCGTCGGCCGAGCGCAGTTTCATTTCCTACATCGGCGCTGAAGGTGAAGTGACGGCGGCGGAGTTGAATAGCGTTGCCGCCGAGGCGGGGGACTATGTCTACGTCAGCGGCTACAGCCTCCTGCACAGCGGCAAGGCCCAGGCGTTGCTGGACTGGACGCTGGCGCTGCCCGAGACGATCAACGTGGTGTTCGATCCGGGCCCGCTGGTGGAATCCCCGGACTCGCCGATGATGCAGGCGTTGCTGCCGCGCATCGACGTGTGGACCAGCAACAGTGTCGAGGCGCTGCGTTTCTCCGGCGCAGCGGACATCGAAAGGGCGCTGGACCGCTTGGCCGTGCACCTGCCACAAGGTGTGCTCATGGTGGTCCGCGACGGCCCGCAAGGCTGCTGGATTCATCAGCACGGCGAGCGCCAGCATGTGCCGGGGTTCAAGGTGCAGGCGGTGGACAGCAACGGCGCAGGTGACGCGCATGCCGGTGTGTTTGTCGCCGGGCTGGCGCAAGGTCTGGCGGCTGATGAAGCCGCCAGGCGCGCCAACGCCGCCGCTGCGCTGGCCGTCACTCGCTGGGGGCCGGCGACCGCACCGGGCTCTGATGAGGTCGATGCGCTGATCCGCGAATCTTCCGCCTACTGACCGGTGCCTTCGGAACCCGAGCCTCCGGTGGTGGTTTTCGAACCGATACCGGAGCCGGAGTTGTCTGGGGTAGTGGGAGAATCCGGCGTGTTCATACCACCCTGGCGACCCGGGTCATTGCCTTGGGTGCGCGGATCGGTTCCGGTGGCCGGCGGCTGATTGATCAGCGGAACGCCGGAACCATCGGTATTCATGCCCGGCGCGCTATTGATCGCAGGCGCGCGCGGCGGTGTGACCGGGTCAGTGGGGCCGGTGCCGGCGGCGGTCGCCGCGAATGCCACGGGGCAGAGCAGGGTGGTAAACACGAAAGCAGTCAACCTTGACGAGATCATGGTGTGTCTCCAGTGATTGGAATCCATACCTGATCTTGGTCTGCCCTCGTGTGGCATAGGTGCCGATTGAATGACGAACGGTTCAGTTCGTCAGAGCGCTTTCCACCCTGAGCCGTCGCCAGAGCAGACGGCCGACAGTGATCGACCAGTTCAACGCCGCCACCGCCAGCACCGTCAGCAACAGCGTCGCCATGCCGTGTTCGACGATGATTTTTCCGGCCAGCAGCGGGAAGCCGAATACACCGATGAAATAAGAAAGACTGAACAGCAACAATGCCTGGGATGTGGTGCCGGCCGGTGCCTCGTTGGCTGCCAGTCCGTTGATCACCGAGTAGGTGAGGCCGTATCCGACACCGAGCATCACTGCCGCCAGCAGATAGCTGAAACTGCTTTGCACGCCGAACGCAAACAGCACGATCGAGCCCAGCATCAACCCCGAAAGCAGACACGATGCCCGCAGCGGATCACGCTTGACCACATAGCCTGCGATCAACATCCGGCTGCTGATGGCAGCGCTCATGAAGCCCAGGAAGAACAGCGAATAACCCAGCGAACGGGCGGCGGCATAGCTGGTCTGGAAACTCGACAGACCACCAAATACGCAACCGCCGAGGCCGACCATGATGATCGGAAACACGGCTCGGGAACTGAGCACCTGAGCAGTCGCCTGCCAGCTGATTTTTGCCGCTGACGCGGCTTGTGTACTTTTCAGGCGGGCACCGAGACGCCAGAACAACAGCACGCCGATCAGGCTCGCCACCGCCGCCAGATAGAAAGCCGACGTCACCGGCAACCCCAGCGCACTGGCGGCGCGCCCGAGCAGCGGGCCGCTGCCGATCCCGGTCATCATGCTGCCGGACAGCAGCGCAAAGTATTTCGCCCGCTGTGCCGGGCTCACCAGACTGGCGACGATGATCGGCCCCAGCGTATAGAAAACGCCCCAGCCTAATCCGAGCAGCAAACCGAAAAACAGCAGCAGATGGCCGAAACCTGGCGTCATCGCAAACCCGAGGCTCGCCGCCACCAGCAACAGCCCGAACAGCGCAATCGAACGCGCCGCGCCCAGCCAGTCGGACAGGTGCCCGGACACCAGCACCGCAACGAAGGTGCTGAGCATCGCCGCGCTGATCACGCTGCCGGCATCGTGTTCGTTGCCGCCGCGCGAACCGATCAGCAGCGAGAGCAGAAACGTCGCGCCATAGGACAGCGACAACAGATAACTGGCGAGGCAGAACAGGCCGAACAGTTTGCCCGGGACCTGGGGTGTTGCTTGAGGCATGACGCGGTTCCTTGACCGGAAAAATTGAGCGTCATCTATCTAGCACGTCAGGCCCGTGGTTTAGGTCTGAGCTTGGCGATCTCAGGATCGTGATTGACCGGAGTAATGCTTTCAGGCGACGCCGATTTCTTCCTTGAATTGCTCCATGAAACCTTTCAGGCGTTGATGACGGATCTGTGCCAGACGTTGTCCGGCAGCGGTCTGGAAACCGTCGGCAAGGTGCAGCAGTTTGGTCCGGAAATGATCGAGGCAGAATCGCTTGTCGTCGTAGTCCCTTTCCCGGGCTTCGGGATCGTGCGGGTCGTACAGCGCGCTGCCCATGCGTCCGGCCGTGTAGAAGGTGCGGGCGACACCGAGCATGCCGAGGGAGTCGAGACGGTCGGCGTCCTGCACGAGGCGGGCTTCGAGAGTTGTCGGTGTGATGTTGGCGGAAAAACTGTGGGCTTCGATGGCGTGGGTGACGGCGCTGATTCTGGCTTCGGGCCAGTTCAGGTTTGCCAGCGCCGTTGTTGCTTTTTCCGCTGCCAGGCGCGATGCCTGTGAACGCAGTGGCGAGTTCTTTTCCACGGCCACGCAATCGTGCAACAGCACAGCCGCCAGCAGCACTTCAAGGTCGCCGCCTTCTTCGGCCTGCAAGGTTCGCGCGTTGTGCCAGACCCGCTGCAGGTGCGACAGGTCATGGGCGCCATCCTCCGACGGCTCCAGTGCGTGGGGCAGCAGTTCGGCGGCGAGTGAGGCCAGTGGTTCGAATGCGTTCATGAATATCCTTCAGAGTGATCGGCCGCGTTAGCCTAATCTGTGGATTGCCATGTGACGAGCGCCGCGCGCCGCCTTAGTATGGCGTTTTCATTTTTCCGACAAGGCCCGTCCATGACGATCGAAATCCGCCCGGCGACCCCCAGCGATGCTCCGCAAATCCTCGCGTTCATCACTGAACTTGCCGACTTCGAAAAGGCCCGTCACGAAGTCATCGCCAGCGTCGCCGACATCGAGCGCAGTCTGTTCAGCGAAGGCGCCACCGCCCACGGCCTGATCTGCCTGCGTGACGGTCTGCCGATCGGTTTTGCGGTGTTCTTCTTCAGCTATTCGACCTGGCTGGGCAGTAACTGCCTGTACCTCGAAGACCTCTACATCACCCCCGAGCAACGGGGCGGCGGCGCCGGCAAAACCCTGCTGCGCCACCTCGCGAAGATCGCCTGCGCCAACGACTGCGGCCGCTTCGAATGGAGCGTGCTGGACTGGAACACCCCGGCCATCGAATTCTACAAATCCCTCGGCGCCCAGCCGCAGGAAGAGTGGGTGCGTTACCGCATGGATGGCAAGGTATTGAGGGAGTTTGCCGAGGGCAACTGAGCCGCGACAGGAATACCGCAGCCCGAGACGGTTCCTGCAGGGAAAGTGAATTTCTCTGAAGGCGCTGTTACGGTCTGCGGTATTTTTTTGTCTTTGTCTCATATTGTGGGATTGTTATTTATATATTGAGATTTTGTTGTGCCCGGGTTTATAGTCCGGCTCACTCACTGCCAATAACAAAACAGGTGAAGCGATGCTGGCGCAATTGATCGCGCTCGATTGGGGGACGACCTCCCTACGTGCTTACAAACTCGGGGCGGGCGGGCAGGTGCTGGCGCAGCGGTCGCTGTCGTTCGGGATCATGCAGTTGCCGAAGAAGCCGCGGGTCATCAACGGTCGTGAATGCGCCGAGGGTTTTGAACTGGCGTTCGACGAGGCCTGCGGTGACTGGCTCGATGCGCAGCCCGACTTGCCGGTGATCGCCTGCGGCATGGTCGGCAGCGCCCAGGGCTGGCGCGAAGCGTCCTACCGCGATACGCCGGCCAATGTCGCCGATCTCGGAAAATCCCTGCAAACCGTTCGCAGCCTTCGCGGTGTCGATGTGCACATCGTGCCGGGTGTGATTCAGCGTTCGGCACTGCCGAACGTGATGCGCGGCGAAGAAACCCAGGTCCTCGGCGTCTTGCAGAATCTGCCGGTCGAGGCGGGCAATGATCTGTTGATCGGCCTGCCGGGCAGTCATTCGAAATGGGTGGAAGTGGCCGACGGCTGCATCACCCGTTTCGACACCTTCATGACCGGCGAAGTGTTCGCCGTGCTCAGTGAACACAGCATTCTCGGCCGTACCCAGCAGCACAGCGCGACGTTCGACGCCGAGGCATTTGATCGCGGCGTGCAGGTGGCGCTGTCGGCGGAGGGCGAGATCGGCGTGCTGTCGACCTTGTTCAGCGCCCGCAGCCTGGGCCTGACCGGTGAACTCAGCCCCACCGCACAACCGGACTATCTGTCCGGCCTGCTGATCGGCCACGAACTGACAGCGCTGGCCACCGTGCAACGGCGCCGGCGCAACAGCGCACATCTTCCTTCGATCATCCTCATCGGCAACGCGCAGTTGTGCGTCCGTTACAGCCGTGCCCTCGACGCCTGCGGTTTTACCCGGGTGACCCTGGCCGAGCAGGCCACCGAGCGTGGGCTGTGGCAACTGGCGCTCGCCGCCGGACTGATCGATTCCTCATCCCGTTAACCCTGACTGGAGGCCTGACATGCTCAAGCAAGCACTGGCACAAAACGGTCTGATCGCGATCCTGCGCGGCCTGCATCCGCAGGAGGCCACGGCTGTCGGAGAAGTCCTGTATGCGGCCGGATTTCGCGTCATCGAAGTACCGCTCAATTCCCCCGCGCCGTACGAAAGCATTCGCATCCTGCGTAAGACCTTGCCCGCCGATTGCCTGATCGGTGCCGGCACGGTGCTGACCCCGGAACAGGTGGAGTTGGTGAAGGAGGCCGGCGGCCAGGTGATCGTCATGCCCCACAGCGATGCCAAGGTGTTGCGGGCGGCGAAAGCGGCGGGGCTGTATCTGTCGCCGGGTGTTGCCACGCCGACTGAGGCCTTCGCCGCGCTGGAGGAGGGCGCGGACATTCTCAAGCTGTTCCCGGCCGAACAGATGGGCCCTGCGGTGGTGAAAGCCTGGCTGGCGGTGCTGCCGGTCGGGACGATCCTGGCGCCGGTCGGCGGCATCACGCCGGACAACATGCAGGCGTTCATCGATGCCGGCGTCAAAGGTTTCGGCCTCGGTTCCGGGCTGTTCAAACCGGGCATGACAACTGAACAAGTAGCGGCCAATGCCAAGGCTTACGTGGCGGCCTGGAAGGCCCTTCGCTGAGACTTTTCCGGCGCTGCGTGCGCTGCATCCAACAAGAGAAACAAGCAGATGAAAATCACCAAACTGACCACCTTCATCGTCCCGCCGCGCTGGTGCTTCCTCAAGGTCGAAACCGACGAGGGCGTGACCGGTTGGGGCGAGCCTGTGGTCGAAGGCCGGGCCCACACCGTCGCCGCTGCGGTCGAGGAATTGTCCGACTACCTGATCGGCAAAGACCCACGCAATATCGAAGACATTTGGACCGTGCTGTATCGCGGCGGCTTCTACCGTGGCGGCGCCATCCACATGAGCGCACTGGCCGGCATCGATCAGGCGCTGTGGGACATCAAGGGCAAGGCGCTCGGCGTGTCGGTCAGTGATCTGCTCGGTGGTCAGGTGCGGGACAAGATCCGCGTGTATTCGTGGATCGGCGGCGACCGCCCGGCAGACACTGCGCGGGCCGCGAAAGAAGCGGTGGGCCGTGGTTTCACTGCGGTGAAAATGAACGGCACCGAAGAACTGCAATTCCTCGATACCTTCGAGAAAGTTGACCTGGCGCTGGCCAACGTCGCTGCCGTGCGTGACGCGGTGGGTCCGAACGTCGGCATCGGCGTCGATTTCCATGGCCGGGTGCACAAGCCCATGGCCAAGGTGCTGATGAAAGAACTTGATCCGTACAAACTGATGTTCATCGAAGAGCCTGTGCTCAGCGAAAACTACGAAGCGCTGAAAGAGCTGGCACCACTGACCAGCACCCCGATTGCCCTCGGCGAGCGGCTGTTTTCGCGGTGGGATTTTAAACGGGTGTTGAGCGAAGGTTACGTCGACATCATCCAGCCGGATGCCTCCCACGCCGGTGGCATCACCGAGACCCGCAAGATCGCCAACATGGCTGAAGCCTACGACGTGGCGCTTGCGCTGCACTGCCCGCTGGGGCCGATTGCACTGGCGGCGTGTCTGCAACTGGATGCGGCTTGTTACAACGCGTTTATCCAGGAGCAGAGCCTGGGCATCCATTACAACGAGAGCAACGACCTGCTCGATTATGTGAAGGACCCACGGGTGTTCGACTACGACAAAGGCTTTGTGAAGATCCCGAACGGCCCGGGCCTGGGGATCGAGATCAACGAGGAATACGTCATCGAACGCGCGGCAGTCGGCCACCGCTGGCGCAACCCGATCTGGCGTCATGCCGATGGCAGTTTTGCCGAGTGGTGATTGTCGCCTGATTCACCAATAAACCCTGTGGGAGCCAGCCTGCTGGCGATTGGGTCAGCACATCCACAAATTATGGTGACTGACACACCGCTATCGCCAGCAGGCTGGCTCCCACAGTCTTGATCTCCAGGGAGCGGAGATCTGCATACCTTCCGACCTCAATAAACATAAGAAGAGGCGCTCCCCATGCAACCGCAAACCCTCACCGGGCAAGCGACGTTAGTCACGCCCAGCCGCAAGCGATTCTTCATCATGGTGTTGCTGTTCATCACCGTGGTCATCAACTACCTCGACCGCAGCAACCTGTCGATTGCCGCCCCGGCGCTCACCACCGAATTGGGCATCGATCCGGTGCACGTCGGGCTGATCTTTTCCGCGTTCGGCTGGACCTACGCGGCCATGCAGATTCCCGGAGGCTGGCTGGTGGATCGGGTGCCGCCGCGCATCCTTTACAGCGTCGCGCTGCTGTTGTGGTCACTGGCCACGGTGATGCTCGGCTTCGCCGCGAGTTTCATCGCCCTGTTCGTGCTGCGCATGGCGGTCGGTGCGCTGGAAGCGCCGGCGTATCCGATCAACAGCCGTGTGGTAACGACCTGGTTCCCAGAGCGTGAACGGGCCACGGCCATCGGCTTCTATACCTCCGGGCAGTTTGTCGGGCTGGCGTTTCTGACCCCGGTGCTGGCTTGGCTGCAACACGAGTTTGGCTGGCACATGGTGTTTGTCGTGACCGGTGCGGTGGGCATCCTCTGGGCGGCGATCTGGTACGCGGTGTATCGCGAGCCACGGGATTTCAAAGGCGCCAACGAAGGTGAAATCGACCTGATCCGCGAGGGCGGCGGGCTGGTGGACATCGCCGCTGAAACCGCCAAGGTGAAGGCGAAATTCAGCTGGACCGATCTCGGCATCGTCCTCAGCAAGCGCAAGTTGTGGGGGATTTACCTCGGCCAGTTCTGCCTCAACTCGACGCTGTGGTTTTTCCTGACGTGGTTCCCCACCTACCTGGTGAAGTATCGCGGCATGGACTTCATCAAGTCCGGCCTGCTGGCGTCGCTGCCGTTTCTCGCCGCGTTCATCGGCGTGCTGTGCTCGGGGTTCTTTTCCGACTTCCTGATTCGCCGTGGCTGCACCGTCGGGTTTGCGCGCAAGTTGCCGATCATTGGCGGGTTGCTGATTTCCACCTCGATCATCGGTGCCAACTTCGTCGAATCGACGCCGCTGGTGATTGCCTTCCTGGCCCTGGCGTTTTTCGGCAACGGGCTGGCGTCGATCACCTGGTCGCTGGTCTCGACCCTGGCGCCGGCACGGTTGCTGGGCTTGACCGGCGGAGTGTTCAACTTCATCGGCAACCTGTCGGCGATCGCCACACCGATTGTCATCGGCTTCCTGGCCAGCGGCGATTCGTTCGCTCCGGCGATCACCTACATCGCGGTTCTGGCATTGATTGGTGCTTTGTCCTACGTGCTGCTGGTGGGCAAGGTCGAGCGCATCGAGTTGTAGTCGTCCCTGTCGGGCGACCATAATGCCGCCCGTTCCCTCGCTCAACGCTAAAGGCTGGATATGCAGGAAGACGCCCCGAAAAACGCCAAGGACGCCGCACCGACCGGCACCCAGACCCTGCTTCGCGGGTTGGGTGTGGTGCAGGCGGTCGCCAGTGGCGCCCGCGATCTCAAAGAGATTGCCCGCCTGATCGGTACAACGCGCAGCACCACCCATCGTCTGGCCAGTTGCCTGGTGGACGAGCGTTACCTGCGCGTCGTGCCGCAAGTCGGTTATCTGCTGGGGCCGAAGTTGATCGAGCTGGGTTTCCAGGCTCGCGAAGAGTTGCCGCTGGTGACCCTCGCCGGGCCGTATCTGGACGAGTTGTCGGCGCTGACCGGTGACACCGTTCACCTGGGGATTCGTGAAGGCGACGAGGTGCTCTACTTGTTGAAGAACCCAGGACGCAACGGCCCGGAAATGCGCTCACGGGTCGGCCATCGCATGCCGCTGGCGCGCACCGGGATCGGCAAGGCGCTGATGCTGGATGACGCGCCGCAGGACTGGCAGCGTCTGTATGACATCAGCCTGCCGGCGGGTGGGAAAAGTCAGTTCTGGCCACAGCATCCTCAGCAGTCGTGGGAGCAGCTGGAGCAGCGGATGACCGAGTACGTGGCCGGCGGCTACGCGTTCGATCTGGAAGACAACGAACCGTCGATCCGCTGTGTGGCGGCGCCGATCCGCGACGCGAGCAAGCGTATCGTCGCGGCGATCAGCATCGCCAGCACCGTGCCGTACATGCCGCTGGAGAAAATGGCCGAGCTGATTCCCCTGATCAAAGGGGTCACGGCCCGGCTTTCGGCGGAGCTCGGCCTGAAGGTTTAAAGCTTCAGAGTCGCCATGTCGATCACGAAGCGGTACTTCACATCACCGGCAATCATGCGGGCGTAGGCCTCGTTGATCTGGCGGATGTCGAGCATTTCGATGTCGCAACTGATGTTGTGCTCGGCACAGAAATCCAGCACTTCCTGGGTCTCGGCAACGCCGCCGATCAACGAACCTGCGAGCACGCGACGACCCAGCACCAGTTTGGCGGCGTGGACCGGTGGATCGATCGGTTCGATCAGGCCCACCAGAATATGCACGCCGTCGAAGCGCAGGGTGTCGAGGTACGGGTTGAGGTCGTGCTGCACCGGTATGGTGTCGAGCAGGAAGTCGAAGCGACCGGCCGCAGCTTTCATCTGCTCTTCGTCGGTTGAGACGACCACGTGATCGGCGCCCTGACGACGACCTTCCTCGGCCTTGCTCGCCGAGCGGGTGAACAGCGTCACTTCGGCGCCCATGGCTTTGGCGAACTTGATGCCCATGTGGCCGAGACCGCCCATGCCGAGAATCCCGACCTTGTCGCCGGCCTTCACGCCGTAGTGCTTGAGCGGCGAGTAGGTGGTGATGCCGGCGCAGAGAATCGGCGCAGCCGCCGCCAGATCCAGCTTCTCGGGAATACGCACCACGAAGTGTTCGCTGACCACGATGCTGTCCGAATAACCGCCCATGGTGTTGCTGCCGTCGACCCGGTCGGGAGTGGCATAGGTCATGGTCGGACCTTCGAGGCAGTATTGCTCGAGGTTCGACTGGCAGGCTTCGCAGGTGCGGCAGGAGTCGACCATGCAGCCGACACCGACCAGATCTCCGACCTTGTGTTTGGTGACGTTCGCACCGACAGCGGTGACTTTTCCGACGATCTCGTGGCCGGGCATCAACGGGTAAACGGCGATGCCCCATTCGTTGCGCGCCTGGTGGATGTCGGAGTGGCAGACGCCGCAGTACAGGATGTCGATGGCGACGTCGTCGACACGGGGGCTGCGGCGTTCAAACTTCATCGGGGCGAGGGGCGTGGTGGCCGTTTGAGCGGCATAGCCGATGGCGGTGTACATATGAAACCTCGCAAAAGCAGTGACAAGTGAGGCGGCGCATTCTGGGCGCCGTCCGCCCGGCCGGCCATGGCGATTCCTCCGGGTGTCATGCCTAATCCTCCGGCATGCGGGGTTGATCGGTCGCATTGGCAAAAGGATCTGCGATGATGCTTTTATCCCTTTTTCCGTGATTTTTTCTGAAGAGCCACCCGATGCAATTGACCCGTCACCTTGATGCCAACGCCACCCTGGTTTCGCTGATCGAACCGCTGGCGCTGCGCGATGGTTACAGCCAGACCGGGCTGCCGGGCGTACAGGTGTTGCGTGCCAGTTGCGACGTCGCCCGTGGTCCGCACATTTATGAACCGAGCCTGATGATCATTGCTCAGGGCAGCAAGCTCGCGTATCTGGGGCCGCGCACCATGGAATACGGCGCCGGGCATTATCTGATCCAGGCCTTGCCGGTACCATTCGAGTGCGAAACCTATGCGTTACCGGATGCGCCGTTGCTCGGCGTGTCGGTGGCGATCGACCGGGTGCTGCTCGGCGAACTGGTATTGGCCATGGGGCTGGCGCCGGGGCGGCATATTCCGGCGCAGACACCGGAGTCGATGACCTCGGTGGTGCTCGACGATGACATGCGCGGTTGTGTCGAGCGCTTGCTGCGCTGCCTGCACGATCCGCTGGAATGCCAGATTCTCGGACCGGCGCGGGTGCGCGAATTGTTGTTCGTGGCGTTGCGAGGGCCTCAGGCCGATGTGCTGCGGGCGTTGGTGGAGCAGCAGGGGCAGTTTGCCCGGGTGGCGGCTTCGATCAGTCATCTGCATGCGCATTACACCGAGCCGTTGAATGTCGAGACGCTGGCCGGTTGCGCGAACATGAGCGTTTCAACCTTTCACGAACACTTCAAACGCAGCACGTTGCTGTCGCCGGTGCAGTATCTGAAGCGTTTACGTTTGTTGAAGGCGCAGACGCTGTTGATCGCCGAGGGATTGGGTGTGGCGCAGGTGGCGCATCGGGTGGGGTATCAGAGCACATCGCAGTTCAGTCGCGAGTACAAACGTTATTTCGAGCGTAGTCCGGGGGATGAGCGGGCGGCTTGATCCTTTACAAATCGCGGCAACAAAAAGGCCCCCATACAGGGAGCCTTGATGTTCAGCGGTTCGACTTACATATTCGGGTAGGTCGGGCCGCCGGCGCCTTCCGGCGTCACCCAGGTGATGTTCTGCGAAGGGTCCTTGATGTCACAGGTCTTGCAGTGCACGCAGTTCTGGGCGTTGATCTGGAAGCGCTTCTCGCCGTCTTCCTTGGTGATCACTTCATACACGCCGGCCGGGCAGTAGCGCTGCGCCGGTTCGTCGTACATCGGCAGGTTGCGGCTCAACGGGATGGTCGGGTCGGTCAGCTTCAGGTGGCACGGCTGTTCTTCTTCATGGTTGGTACCGGAGATGAACACCGAACTCAGCTTGTCGAAGCTGATCTTGCCGTCGGGTTTCGGGTAATCGATCTTCTTGCAGTCGGCCGCAAGCTTGAGGCAGGCGTAGTCCGGCTTGGTGTCGTGCAGGGTGAACGGCAGTTTGCCGCCGAAGATGTTCTGGTCCAGCCAGTTGAAACCGCCGCCGACGATGGCGCCGAACTTGTGGATCGCCGGGCCGAAGTTGCGGCTGGCGAACAGTTCTTCGTAGAGCCAGCTCTTCTTGAAGGCGTCGACGTAGGTGGTCAGCTCTTCGGTGCCGTCCTTTTCGGCGAACAGCGCGTCGGCCACGGATTCAGCGGCGAGCATGCCGGACTTCATCGCGGTGTGGCTGCCCTTGATCTTGGCGAAGTTCAGGGTGCCGAGGTCGCAACCGATCAGCGCGCCGCCCTTGAACACCATTTTCGGCAGCGAGTTCAGGCCGCCTTTGCAGATCGCACGTGCGCCGTAGCTGATGCGCTTGCCGCCTTCCAGGTACTGCTTGAGCACCGGGTGATGCTTGAGGCGCTGGAATTCGTCGAATGGCGACAGGTAGGTGTTGCTGTAGGACAGATCGACGATCAGGCCGACTACAACCTGGTTGTTTTCCAGGTGATAGAGGAAGGAACCGCCGGTGTTCTCGGTGCCCATGATGTCCATCGGCCAACCGGCGGTGTGCACCACCAGACCTGGCTGGTGTTTGGCCGGGTCGATTTCCCAGATTTCTTTCAGGCCGATGCCGTAGTGCTGGGCGTCGGCATCGCTGTCGAGGTTGTAGCGCTTGATCAATTGCTTGCCGATGTGGCCACGGCAACCTTCGGCGAACAGCGTGTATTTGCCACGCAGTTCCATGCCCGGGGTGTACAGGCCTTCTTTCGGATGGCCTTCGCGGTCGACACCGAGGTCGCCGGTGATGATCCCGCGCACCACGCCGTTTTCATCGATCAGCGCTTCCTGAGCGGCGAAGCCCGGGTAGATTTCCACACCCAGGTTTTCGGCCTGCTGAGCTAGCCAGCGGCACAGGTTGCCGAGGGAGATAATGTAGTTGCCTTCGTTGTGCATGGTCTTGGGCACAAAGAAGTCAGGAATTTTTTGCGCGCTTTCGGCGTTTTTCAGCACGAAAATGTCATCGCGGGTGACGGGCGTGTTCAGCGGGGCGCCGAGTTCTTTCCAGTCCGGGAACAGTTCGTTCAGGGCCCGTGGTTCGAATACGGCACCGGACAGGATGTGCGCGCCGACTTCGGAGCCTTTTTCGACCACGCAGACGCTGATTTCCTTACCGGCTTCGGCGGCCTTCTGCTTCAGACGGCAGGCGGCGGACAGGCCAGCGGGGCCGGCACCGACGATGACCACGTCGAATTCCATGTATTCGCGTTCCACAGGCTATCTCCTACTCAAGGCTCAACAGTTTTTTTTCTAATTTGGAGGTTCGGTGTCGTATCCGTTATTGCCTTTACGTTAACGTCAAGGCTAATAATGGGCAAACCACCTTTCTCTCTAGGCGGCGCATTATATCTACACCACTCTTAGCGTCCAATACAAACGTTTGTTTGAATCGGCTCCAGCCCAGAGAAATCAAAGAAGCGCGGCTTATGACAGGGCATTTTGGCGTATTGACCAGAATGGGCGTTCCGGTCAAGATACGGGCGGTTTTGCGCTCGCCGTAGGCTGAATGGTGGTTTCAAGAGCACCTCTAAAGACAGGGCGTAGGCGGTAACCGGTGATGCGCAGCGCAGGTTCGGCGCGCAGTTTACACACCGCGAAGCGGCATGACTCGTCGGTCACGACTGACGAACGGTCATCCGACTCAGCCGGCGTTTTTGGAGGTGCCCTTGTGCCCGATGAGCATCAACCGCCAGGTTCGCCTAGGCGACTTTCTTTTCACCGGAGAGTAACGAGGAATCCATGAAGGTTCTTGTAGCTGTCAAACGCGTTGTGGATTACAACGTCAAGGTTCGCGTCAAGGCGGACAATTCCGGCGTAGACCTCGCCAACGTCAAGATGTCGATGAACCCGTTCTGCGAAATCGCAGTGGAAGAAGCCGTACGCCTGAAAGAAAAAGGCGTTGCGACTGAAATCGTCGTCGTCTCCATCGGCCCGTCAAACGCTCAGGAACAGCTGCGTACCGCACTGGCTCTGGGTGCCGACCGCGCCATCCTCGTCGAATCCGCTGAAGACCTGACTTCCCTGGCCGTGGCCAAGCTGCTCAAGGCCGTGGTCGACAAGGAACAGCCTCAGCTGGTGATCCTGGGCAAACAGGCCATCGACAGCGACAACAACCAGACCGGCCAGATGCTCGCTGCACTGAGCGGCTACGGTCAGGGCACTTTCGCCTCGAAAGTCGAAGTCTCCGGCGACAGCGTTGCCGTGACCCGCGAAATCGACGGCGGCGCGCAGACCGTTTCCCTGAAACTGCCCGCGATCGTCACCACCGACCTGCGTTTGAACGAGCCGCGCTACGCGTCCCTGCCAAACATCATGAAAGCCAAGAAGAAGCCTCTCGAGACGCTGACTCCGGACGCTTTGGGCGTTTCCACCGCCTCCACCAACAAGACCCTGAAAGTCGAAGCGCCGGCTGCACGCAGCGCAGGCATCAAGGTCAAGTCGGTGGCTGAACTGGTCGAGAAACTGAAAAACGAAGCGAAGGTAATCTAATCATGACTATCTTGGTAATCGCCGAACACGACAACAAGGTGCTGGCCCCGGCCACCCTGAACACTGTTGCTGCCGCTGCCAAAATCGGTGGCGACATCCACGTTCTGGTCGCAGGCCAGGGCGCTGGTGCCGTGGCTGAAGCCGCTGCGAAAATCGCTGGCGTGAGCAAAGTCCTGAACGCCGACAATGCTGCCTACGCGCACCAGCTGCCGGAAAACGTTGCTCCGCTGGTAGCCGAACTGGGCAAGGGCTACAGCCACATCCTGGCTGCCGCCACTTCCAACGGCAAAAACATCCTGCCGCGCGTTGCCGCGCAGCTGGACGTTGACCAGATCTCCGAGATCATCTCGGTCGAAAGCGCTGACACTTTCAAGCGCCCGATCTACGCCGGTAACGCCATCGCTACCGTGCAATCGACCGCTGCAATCAAAGTGATCACCGTGCGTGCCACCGGTTTCGACCCGGTTGCTGCAGAAGGTGGTTCGGCTGCCGTTGAATCGGTTGCCGCTGCTCACAACGCCGGCACTTCCAGCTTCGTCAGCGAAGAACTGGCCAAGTCTGATCGTCCTGAGCTGACCGCTGCCAAGATCGTCGTTTCCGGCGGCCGCGGCATGCAGAACGGTGACAACTTCAAACACCTGTACGCTCTGGCCGACAAGCTGGGCGCTGCCGTGGGTGCTTCCCGCGCCGCGGTCGACGCAGGTTTCGTACCGAACGACATGCAGGTCGGTCAGACCGGCAAGATCGTTGCGCCACAGCTGTACATCGCCGTCGGTATCTCCGGCGCGATCCAGCACCTGGCCGGCATGAAAGACTCCAAAGTGATCGTAGCGATCAACAAGGACGAAGAAGCGCCGATCTTCCAGGTCGCCGATTACGGCCTGGTGGCGGATCTGTTCGAAGCCGTACCTGAGCTGGAGAAGCTGGTCTAATCCGGCGGCTTCACTTATAAAGAGCCCGGCCTGTTGGTCGGGCTTTTTTTTGTCTCGGATTTGAGTGGGAGCGTTTCGCCATGGATCTGCATCGCCGGTTGGGCTTCTCGTTATTGCTGTGTTCCAGCCTGTTGCCGGGGTTATCCATGGCGGCGGGCAAATGCGAGCGACTGGTCGTCACCGGCAGCCCGGATGCACCGCCGTACCTCTGGCAGGATCCGCAGAACCCCAAACAACTGATCGGTGCCAGCGCCGACCTGTTGCAACAGGTGGCGAAAGACCTGGGCATCAAGGTCGAACTGCTGTACGCCGGCAAGCGCTCCCAGGCCCTCGACGAAGTGCGCAGCGGGCGCATGGATATGCTGGCCGACGCGCCGCTGGCCTTCAACGAGCTGGAAAACCTCGACTACATTCATCCGCCGCTGCTGGAAAACGACTATCTGGTCTGGACCCGCAAGGGCTCGACCCTGGTCTACAGCGAAGCCAAGGATCTCCAGGGCCATCAAGGAGGATTGTCGGAAAAGTCTCGAATGACCCAGGCATTCAGTACTTTCGCCGAGAAGCAATTGACCCTGACCCGTACGGCAAACCTCACTCAGGCCCTGCAGAAACTTCTGCTGGGCGAGGTGGAATATGTACTCGCCGGCCGCTACTCCGGGATGGCGGCCGCGCAGGCATTGGGCATGGCCAATGATCTGCTGGCCTTCGAGCAACCGATTGACCGGCCCGGTCTGTTCCTTGCGCTTTCCCACAACTCGGCCTGCAACGATCCGTGGTTGCGCGGACAGCTGGCCAAAAAGATGACAGAATTGCCCGCGTCCGGCCTGACGGAAGCCGCGCTGCAACGCAACATCGAGCGCTGGAAGGCGCAGCAGCAACAGCCGCCGCAACAACCTGTCAGCGCCCCAAAACAGTAGGGATTCTTAGTGAGTAATCGAGTTCTTTTCACGGCCCTGGCCGTTCTGGCCCTGGCCGGTTGCGCCAGCGATCCGGCACCCAATGAACAAATGCGTTTGACCGAGCAGGCGCTCGATCAGGCCAAGGCCGTCGGCGCCACCGCCGACGAAGTGCCGGAAATGAAACTGGCAGAAGACAAATTCAACCGGGCCAAGGGCAGCATGGCCGGCGAATCCTTCAGGAACGCGCGGATGCGTGCCGAACAGGCCGAGCTGGATGCACGTCTGGCCGAAGCCAAGGTGCTGACCCAGAAGAGCGAAGAGCAGCTGAACGTGCTCAACACCCGCATCGTCCGCCTGCGCAAGCAACTGGGGGATGCCCAATGAAGCTGACTTCAAAAGCCTTCGGCACTCTGATTCTCGTGGGTTGCGCCAGCCTTTACGGCTGCGCCGGTCAACACAGCGAAACCGCCTTGCAGGAAGCCAGCGCTGACTTCCAGAAGGTCAAGGAAGATTCCAATGTGCTGCGTATCGCGCCGAAAGACGTGATCCGTGCCGGTGAATCCCTGGCCCGTGCCGATCGCCTGTCCACTTATTGGGGCAGTGGCTCGGACGTGGCGCATTACTCCTATCTGAGCCAGCGCTACAGCCAGATCGCCCGCGAGCACACCAACCTGGTGCTCAACGAAGAGCGCGCGGCGAAGCTGGAGCTTGAGCGTCAACGTCTGCAACTGGCGCTGCGCGAATCCAAACTGCTGAGCGTGCAGCAGCAGGGCAAATGGCTGGAAGAACAGATTGTCGCACTGGCTACCACCCAGACTGACCGTGGCCTGGTGATGACCCTCGGTGACGTGCTGTTCGACACCGGCGAAGCCGAGCTGAAGAATTCGGCGAATCGCGTGGTCCTGAAGATCGTGCAGTTCCTGCAACTCAATCCGAAACGCGTAGTGCGCATTGAGGGTTACACCGACAGCACTGGCGGCAAGCAGGAGAACCTCAAACTGTCCCGCGATCGTGCGCAGTCGGTGGCCGATGTGCTGACGGATCTGGGCATCGACGAAAAACGCATTCAAGTCGAAGGTTACGGCGACGAATACCCGGTGGACGCCAACGCTTCCGAGCGTGGGCGAGCGCAGAACCGTCGGGTGGAAATCGTGTTCTCCGACGAAAAAGGCCAGCTCGGCGCCGCCCGCTGAGGGTGGCGTTGCTGGAAAGCCCGGCCTGTCGTGCAGCGCCGGGCTTTTTTACGTCTGTCGATTACCTCACAAAGCAGTACAGATTTATCCGACACTGGACTGTATGGTTGACTAATATGGCAACTGTCCCAGTACACTTCAGAACTGTTCCGGTATTGTTCACACAAAAATAAAACGCCCGTGATATCGAGTGCTGCGTCATGACCAATCTCTTGCTCTACCAACGTATTGCTCAACAGCTGGCCGAAGACATCCGCCGTGGCGTCTATCAACCGGGCGAGCGCGTGCCTTCGGTGCGCAAGATGAGTTCGCAGCTCAACGTCAGCCATGCCACGGTGTTGCAGGCTTACGCCAACCTCGAGGATCAGGGGCTGATCCGCGCACGGCCGCAATCCGGTTACTACGTACACCAGACGCCGGCGCTGACTGCACCGACCCCGGACATTGCCCGGGTCGAACGACCTGGCCTGGTCACCCGCGCCAGCATCATTCAGCAAGTATTGGTCGAGTCGCGCCGCGAAGGCGTCTTTCCGCTGGGTGCAGCCGTACCGAGCGTCGATTACTTGCCGGTGCGCGCGCTGCATCAGCAATTGGCCAAGGTCACCCGATTCCATAGCCCGCGGGCCTTCAGCTACATGTTCAGTCCGGGCTTCGAGCCGTTGCGCCGGCAAGTGGCGATCCGCATGCGCGACGCCGGTGTGGTGGTCGATCCTTCGGAAGTGGTGATCACCCACGGTTGTGTCGATGCGCTGCAGATGTCGTTGCGCGTACTGACCCGTCCGGGCGATCTGATCGCCGCCGAATCGCCAACCTATTACGGACTGCTGCAACTGGCCGACCTGCTGGGCCTGAAAGTCATTGAAATTCCCAGCGACCCGGCCACCGGCATGAGCCTGGAAGCGCTGCAACTGGCGGCCAACCAGTGGTCGATCAAAGCCCTGGTGCTGACGACCCGTCTGAGCAATCCGCTGGGCGGCACCATGCCCGAAGAGCGGCAAAAACAATTGCTGCGTCTGGCTTCGGACTTCGATATCCAGATCGTCGAAGACGACATCTATGGCGAACTGATGTTCGAGCAGGGCCGCACCAAGGCCCTCAAGGCCTACGACCGGCTGGATCGGGTGATTTACTGTTCGAGTTTCTCCAAGACCCTGTCACCGGGTGTGCGTGTGGGCTGGATGATTGCCGGCAAGTATCAGCAGGAAATCCAGCGTCTGCAGACCTTCACCACGCATTCGGCTTGCAGCGTCACGCAAATGGCGATCGCCGCCTATCTGGAAAATGGCGGTTATGACCGGCATTTACGGTACATCCGCCAGGAATACCGAAAAAACCTCAGCGCATTCCAGCTGGCGGTGCAGCAGTACTTCCCTGAAGGCACGCAAATGACCCGGCCTACGGGCGGTTTCATCCTGTGGGTGAGCCTGCCGGGGCGGGTCAACACCCAGGAATTGCATGTCCGCGCATTGCAGCAGGGCATCAGCATCGCGCCCGGGTTGATCTTCAGTAATACCGAGCAGTTCAACCACTGTATCCGCCTGAACTGCGGCACGCCGTGGAATCGTGAGGCTGAACGGGCATTGATGACTTTGGGTTTGCTGGCGACTCAACTCTGTCAGGAAACGGCTGGCGGTTTCTGAACAGACTGTGTCGCGCGCTTGTCATGTGGCGTTCAACAGGCGAGCATATGGCCCTCTGCCGTTAGCGTTGTAGGTTCCATGAAAGCGATTTTTCCTGCTGCCTGGGTTTTGCTTGGTCTGTTGATGATCGGTCACGCGCCAGCTGTCATGGCCGCTGCCGTTTCGGAAAAACCGACAGCAGCCTCCACGGTGAAAAAACCGGTGGCCAGCAAGAAAGCCGTACCTGCAAAGGACAAGCAGCAGAAGAAAGCCGCCCCGGCAAAGAAACGTGCGCCGATCGCCTCAAAGTCGAAATCCGCCCGTGAAGTGGCGAAGACGCCGCTACCCCCGGCCAAACTCGACTTGAGTCTACCCAGAGACATGGTTCAGCAGTTGAAACCGGTTGGAAGCGTTCCGCTGCCCAAGCGCGAAGCGATCCTGCCGCAGATGTTCGGCGAGAAGGACAGTGGCTTCCAGCTCAACGGCCGCCTGCTGAGCAACGAAATGCAGTTGCAGCTGCGCAACGAAGAACGCCGTGAAGTCGAAGGCGCGGCGCTGGATTTCGAATTCAAGCAGTAAATTCAATCGATCCGTGACCCGCAGACCAGACGCTTTGTCGGAGACTGGTCAGTCACTTTCGTTTCTGCGTAAAAACCCCGGTTCAGGGAATTTAAAACAGCCGTTTAAGCGGTTACCCTGTTCCGCGTCCCTTTAACACATTGCCCGTCGCGAGGAACTCGTCGTCATGAAATGCCGTGAAGGCTGTGGCGCCTGTTGCATTGCCCCCTCCATCAGCTCGCCGATTCCAGGCATGCCCGATGGCAAACCTGCCGGCGAACGTTGCGTTCAGCTCTCGGTCGAAAACCTGTGCAGCATTTTCGGCCGACCGGAACGTCCGGCGGTCTGTTCAGGGTTCAGCGCCGATGTCGAAGTCTGCGGAAGCAGTCAGGAAGAGGCGATCAGACTGCTCGGCTGGTGGGAGCAGATGACGGCGGCGTGATGTGTCAAACGTACGGAACTTCAACAATAAGGAATAAGACTATGGGTTCGCTGCATCGTATCGCTGTGTTGTGTGGTTTGACTGCCGTGCTGGCCACTTCGGCTGCCCAGGCTGAAGACTGGAAAGTCGCCAAGAACGAAGACGGCATCAAGGTCTCCCTGAGCGAAGTGCCGGGTTCGGACTACAAGTCGTATCAGGGCGTGACCTTGATGAAGACCACCGTCGCCAAACTGCGCGCACTGCAGGAAGACGTCTCCGGTGCCTGTGCCTGGATTCACGAGTGCAAGACCCAGAAACTGCTCAAGCACGAAGGTGACCAGAGCTGGACCTACACCCAGTTCAACACGCCATGGCCGGTAACCCCGCGCGACTCGATCCTGCACGTCACCACCGTTGAAGGCGCCGATGGCAGCCTGACCCGCAATCTGGAAGGCGTGCCGAAGTACCTGCCGGAAGAAAAAGGCTTTGTGCGTGTCGCTCAGGTCAAAGGCTTCTGGAAATTCGTGCCAAAAGGCGATCAGGTCGAAGTGACCTATCAGGTTCACACCGAGCCGGGTGGCAGCGTGCCGTCGATGATTGCCAACAAGTTCGTGGTCGACGCACCGTTCAATACCTTGAAAGCCCTGAAAGAACGCGCCGAGAAGTAAGTATCGCGTGCTCTGCAAACGCCCCGATGAACTCGGGGCGTTTTGTTTTGTAGCGATATTGTGTTTCCGGATATGCGTTGCACGAAATTTTCACAAACGCTTCAAGACAATTCGCCCGCGCCATTTGAATCTGTCCGGGTATGCCGTGCCTTTAATGAAAGAGTCCGGCAGCGGGGCAGTAATCAATGGCAATGCCGCCGGTGATCGTGCAACATTTGCGCACCGCGCAAGCCCCGGGGCCTGGAATGGCCAACAGAGGGCAGGGCGCAGCTGTATTTTTGCAACTTCAACTTCCAATGGGTCCTAAAACGACATGGCAAACCCGGACGCCCTGAATCAGCAGCGATCTTCCAGTCGCCTGCTGCAACCGACCGTCAAATCGCATCTGGCCTACACGCTCTTGTGCGCGCTGGTCATGATGGTGATGTTTTCCGTGCTGCGCCTCGCGCTGCTGGTCTACAACCGCGAGATGATCCTCGACACCCCGGCTTCGACCTTTCTCGAAGCCTTCGCCAACGGCCTGCGCTTCGATTTGCGTCTGGTGGTCTACCTCTGCGTTCCGATGGTGCTGGCGCTGTTCAGTGCCCGGGCCATGGCCGCGCGCGGGTTCTTCCGCCTGTGGCTGACCGTGACCTCCAGCATCGCGCTGTTCCTCGGCCTGATGGAGATGGACTTCTACCGCGAGTTCCACCAGCGCCTCAACGGCCTGGTGTTCCAGTACGTGAAGGAAGACCCGAAAACCGTGATGAGCATGCTCTGGTACGGTTTCCCGGTGGTGCGCTACCTGCTGGCCTGGGCCGTGGGCACGGTGATCCTGACGCTGGCGTTCAAGGGCGCCGACCGTCTGACCCGCCCGCGTGGCCCGTTCAGCGGCGGCAACGTCAGCACCCGTCAGGTGGCGCCATGGTATGCGCGTCTGGCGGTGTTCGTGGTGTGCCTGCTGATCTGTGTGGTTGCCGTGCGCGGTACCCTGCGTCAAGGCCCGCCACTGCGCTGGGGTGACGTGTACACCACCGAATCGAACTTCGCCAACCAGCTCGGCCTCAATGGCACCCTGTCGCTGATCGCGGCAGCCAAGGACCGTATGGGCGAAGACCGCAACAACATCTGGAAAGCCACGCTGCCGCAGGATCAGGCGCAGAAGGTCGTGCGCGACATGCTGGTGATGCCGGACGACAAACTGGTGGATGCCGACATCGCCGCCGTGCGTCGTGACTACACGCCGCCGGCCGACAAGACCCTGCCGATCAAGAACGTCGTCGTGATCCTGATGGAAAGCATGGCCGGTCACTCGGTGGGCGCTTTGGGCGCGCCGGGCAACATCACGCCGTACCTCGACAAACTGTCGAAGGAAGGCCTGCTGTTCGACCGCTTCTTCTCCAACGGCACCCACACCCACCAGGGCATGTTCGCCACCATGGCGTGCTTCCCGAACCTGCCGGGTTTCGAATACCTGATGCAGACCCCGGAAGGCAGCCACAAGCTGTCCGGCCTGCCGCAGCTGCTCAGCGCGCGCAAGTATGACGACGTCTACGTCTACAACGGTGACTTCGCCTGGGACAACCAGTCCGGTTTCTTCAGCAACCAGGGCATGACCAACTTCGTTGGCCGTAACGACTTCGTCAACCCGGTGTTCTCCGATCCGACCTGGGGTGTGTCCGACCAGGACATGTTCGACCGCGGTCTGGTGGAACTGAAGGCACGGGAAAACGGCAAGCCGTTCTACGCGCTGCTGCAAACCCTGTCCAACCACACGCCTTACGCCTTGCCGACGCCATTGCCGGTCGAACGCGTAACCGACCGTGGCACGCTCAACGAGCACCTGACCGCCATGCGTTACGCAGACTGGGCACTGGGCCAGTTCTTCGAGAAGGCCCGCAAGGAGCCTTACTTCAAGGAAACCCTGTTCGTCATCGTCGGCGACCACGGTTTCGGCAACGAGCGTCAGATCACCGAAATGGACCTGGGCCGCTTCAACGTGCCGATGCTGATGATCGCACCGGGCATCCAGGAAAAATTCGGTACCCGTGACCACACTGTGGGCACTCAGATCGACATCGTGCCGACCATCATGGGTCGTCTGGGTGGCGAAGTGCGTCATCAGTGCTGGGGTCGTGACCTGCTCAACCTGCCGGCAGGCGACACCGGTTTCGGTGTGATCAAGCCGTCGGGCAGCGAGCAGACTACTGCCATCGTGACCGCTGACCAGATCCTGGTACTGCCGAAAGAGAAGGAAATGGCGCCGAAGATCTACCAGTACCAACTGGGCGCGAATCCTTCGGCTGAAATCATTCCGGACGCACCACGTACCGCCGAGCTGAAACTCAAGCTCGAAGCGTTCCTGCAGACGGCTACCAAGAGCCTGCTCGACAACACCGCCGGTGTGATTAACGGCAAGCCGGACTGATCTTCCGCGCAATAAAAAAGAGGCCCTTTTCAGGGCCTCTTTTTTTTCGGTCAAAAGGTCATATGCGGCCGAGCAACAGCAACACCAACAGTACAACCAGCACTACGCCGATAATGCCCGAAGGACCGTAACCCCAACTTCTGGAGTGCGGGAAGACCGGCAGACCACCGATCAGCAACAGGATCAGGATAATGATAAGAATTGTGCCCATGTCGAATTCCTTGTTGATAGTGTCTGAGGAGTCTCGTTGTTCAAGGGCGGCTGGAAGTTGAACTAAATCCAGACGGCTTACAAATTCCGACTGGCGCGCGTGAAAGAAAATTCAATGTTTTTTTAACGTATTTGGTTCACGGTCTTATTTCGTTCGATGCCACGGTTTGCTCTTGCCATTCAGCAATCTGATGGAGCGTGGGTCGCTCCGGATCCTTCGCTACACTCCGCGCATCTTCCCCGGAACAACAAGGCTGTCTGTTATGCAAAATCGCATGATGATCACTGGCGCGGGCTCCGGCCTGGGTCGCGAAATCGCGCTGCGCTGGGCGCGTGAAGGCTGGCAACTGGCCTTGTCGGACGTCAGTGAGCCGGGCCTGCGAGAGACGCTCAAACTGGTTCGCGAGGCCGGTGGCGATGGCTTTATCCAGCGTTGTGACGTGCGCGATTACAGCCAGCTCACCGCGTTCGCCCAGGCCTGCGAAGTGAAGTTCGGCGGCATCGACATCATCGTCAACAATGCGGGCGTGGCCTCCGGCGGATTCTTCAGCGAGCTGTCGCTGGAAGACTGGGACTGGCAGATCGCGATCAACCTGATGGGCGTGGTCAAGGGCTGCAAGGCCTTCCTGCCGTTGCTGGAACAGAGCAAGGGCAAGATCATCAACATCGCTTCGATGGCGGCACTGATGCAAGGTCCGGCGATGAGCAACTACAACGTGGCCAAGGCTGGCGTCGTGGCATTGTCCGAAAGTCTGTTGATCGAACTGGCCCAGCAGGAAGTCGGTGTCCATGTGGTTTGCCCGTCGTTCTTCCAGACCAATCTGCTGGACTCGTTCCGTGGTCCGACGCCGGCCATGAAAGCTCAGGTCGGCAAGTTGCTGGAAAGTTCACCGATCACCGCCGCCGATATTGCCGACTACATCTACCAGCAGGTCGCCGCCGGCGAGTTCATGATTCTGCCCCACGAACAAGGCCGCATGGCCTGGGCGATCAAGCAAAAGAACCCGCAGCTGCTGTACAACGAAATGACCGCGATGGCCGAAAAGATGCGCGCCAAGGCCAGGCAGAACAACGGCTGAACTTGCACCGTCAGAGCCCCGTCGTTAGGGTGACCGCCACAGTCACCCTGACGAGTCATCTGCATGCTCAACTACTTGTGGTTTTTCCTTGCCGCGCTGTTTGAAATCGCCGGCTGTTTCGCTTTCTGGATGTGGTTGCGCCAGGGCAAAAGTGCCTTGTGGGTGATCCCGGCGCTGCTCAGCCTGACCCTGTTTGCGCTGCTGTTGACGCGTGTTGAAGCGACCTACGCCGGTCGCGCCTACGCCGCTTACGGCGGGATCTACATCATTGCCTCGATTGGCTGGCTGGCCGTGGTCGAGCGCATCCGTCCGCTGGGATCAGACTGGATCGGTGTCGCCTTGTGCGTGATCGGTGCCAGCGTGATTCTGTTCGGGCCACGGTTTTCGGCGACTTGAAACACCGGTTTGACGGAAACATCTGAAGGCTGATGCGTCATTGCGTGTAGGGTTTGACTGATTTGCCCGCTGCGCATTGTAGGGCGCTCGAAAGCCGCGCATCTTCGAGGCTCGAAAACCTTGAAGGACACCCCCCATGCTTGTACTCAGCCGTGTCGTCGGTGAACTGATTTCCATCGGCGACAACATCACTTTGCGCGTTCTGGCGGTCAACGGCTCCAGCGTGCGATTCGGCGTCGAGGCGCCAAAACAGGTCAACGTGCACCGTGCCGAAGTCTACGAGCGGATCCAGCGCAAGCAGGTCAACGGCAAAGGCCGTTGACCGTTTCAGTCGAACAGGTGCTTGGGCACGTCGTGCTTTAGCATCAACTGGCATTGCTCGCTTTCCGGATCGAAGACGATCAGCGCCTGCCCCTTGATCAGGGCCTGACGAACCCGCAACACACGGGTTTCCAGCGGGGTGTCGTCACCGTTGTCGGTGCCGTCGCGGGTGACGAAATCCTCGATCAGGCGGGTCAGGGTGTCGACTTCGAGCGCGTCGTAGGGAATCAGCATGGGCACCTCGGCTAAATCAATGTCGGGATGCTACGGCGAATGATCGCCGAGGGCCAGACTCAACTGTCCGAGCGTTGCCCCACCAGGCTGTCCACCGACGGCACCCGGGTGTCGCTTTCCATTTGTGTCTCGTGTTCGATCTGGTGACTGAAGCGATCCAGTGAGGCGTTGGCCGGTTGCGCATCGCTGGCGAACACCGGCGGACTCAGGATGTATGCCCCCAGCAGACGACTGAGTGCGGCCAGACTGTCGATGTGCGTGCGTTCGTAGCCGTGGGTCGCATCGCAGCCGAAGGCGAGCAGGGCGGTGCGAATGTCGTGGCCGGCGGTGACGGCCGAATGGGCGTCGCTGAAGTAATAGCGAAACAGGTCGCGGCGCACCGGCAACTCGTTTTCACCAGCCAGACGCAGCAGATGCCGCGACAAGTGATAGTCGTAAGGCCCACCGGAATCCTGCATCGCCACGCTCACCGCGTGCTCGCTGGAATGCTGGCCGGGCGCGACCGGCGCGATGTCGATCCCGACAAACTCGCTGACATCCCACGGCAGGGCCGCCGCCGCGCCGCTGCCGGTTTCCTCGGTGATGGTGAACAGCGGATGGCAATCGATCATCAACTCCTGACCGCTGTCGACGATTGCCTTCAGCGCTGCCAGCAGCGCCGCGACCCCGGCCTTGTCATCGAGGTGACGGGCGCTGATATGGCCGCTTTCGGTGAACTCCGGCAGCGGATCGAACGCCACCACATCCCCCACACAGATACCCAGCGAGTCGCAATCGGCGCGGGTCGCGCAGTAGGCGTCCAGACGCAGTTCGACGTGATCCCAACTGATCGGCATCTCGTCCACGGCCGTGTTGAAGGCGTGCCCGGAAGCCATCAGCGGCAACACGCTGCCACGGATCACGCCGTTGTCGGTGAACAGGCTGACGCGGCTGCCTTCGGCGAAACGGCTCGACCAGCAACCAACCGGCGCCAGGGTCAGACGGCCGTTGTCCTTCACCGCGCGCACGGCGGCACCGATGGTGTCCAGGTGCGCCGATACGGCGCGGTCGGGGCTGTTTTTCTTGCCCTTGAGGGTGGCGCGGATGGTGCCGCGTCGGGTCATTTCGAAGGGGATGCCGAGTTCCTCCAGACGCTCGGCGACGTAACGCACGATGGTGTCGGTGAAGCCGGTGGGGCTGGGAATGGCAAGCATCTCCAGCAGGACTTTTTGCAGGTAGTTCAGATCCGGTTCGGGAATTTGGATGGTCATGGAAACTCCTGTTGCGGGGCGTCACTCCCGCATGGGATGCGGGAGTGACGCTGAAGGAAGATCAAACGGCCGGCTGACTGTGTGGAAACAACAGATCCACAAATCGCTCGGCCGTCGGCTGGGGCTCATGGTTGGCCAGGCCCGCCCGTTCGTTGGCTTCGATGAACACGTACTCCGGCTGATCGGCGGCGGGCACCATCAGGTCGAGCCCGACCATCGGAATGTCCAGCGCTCGCGCCGCGCGCACGGCGGCATCGACCAGGGTCGGATGCAAAATGGCCGTGACATCTTCCAGGGTGCCGCCGGTGTGCAGGTTCGCCGTGCGCCGCACGAACAGATGCTCGCCGGCCGGCAGGATGCTGCTGTAGTCGTAACCGGCCGCGTGCAGGGTGCGTTGGGTTTCATGGTCCAGCGGGATTTTGCTTTCGCCGCCGGTGGCCGCTTGCCGGCGGCGGCTCTGGGCTTCGATCAGCGCGCCGATGGAGTGATGACCGTCACCGACCACCTCGGCAGGTCGGCGTATCGCGGCTGCGACCACGTCGAAACCGATCACCAGAATCCGCAGGTCGAGGCCTTCATGGAAACTTTCGAGCAGCACGCGGCTGTCGAATTGTTTCGCCGAATCGATCGCTTGCTGCACTTCTTCAATGCTTTGCAGATCTACGGCCACGCCCTGACCTTGCTCGCCATCCAGTGGTTTGACCACCACCCGCTGATGCTCGTCGAGAAACGCCAGATTGTCATCCGCGTTCGCCGCCAGCTGCTGTGACGGCACATTCAACCCGGCGTTTTTCAGCACTTTATGGGTCAGGCTTTTGTCCTGGCACAGATTCATGCTGATGGCGCTGGTCAGGTCGCTCAGGGATTCGCGGCAACGCACCCGACGCCCGCCGTGGCTGAGGGTGAACAGCCCGGCATCGGCATCGTCCACTTGCACATCGATGCCACGTCGATGGGCTTCCTCGACGATGATCCGTGCGTAGGGATTGAAGTCTGCCTCTGGTCCGGGCCCGAGAAACAAAGGCTGGTTGATACCGTTCTTGCGTTTGATGGCGAAGGTCGAGAGATTTCGAAAACCGAGCTTGGCGTAGAGGTTTTTCGCCTGACGGTTGTCGTGCAACACCGACAGATCCAGGTAGCTCAAACCGCGACTCATGAAGTGTTCGATCAGATGTCGCACCAGCACTTCACCGACCCCGGGACGCGAACACTGCGGATCGACCGCCAGGCACCACAGGCTGCTGCCGTTTTCCGGGTCGTTGTAAGCCTTCTGATGATTGAGGCCCATGACGCTGCCGATCACCGCGCCGCTGTCCTCGTCCTCGGCCAGCCAGTACACCGGCCCGCCCTGATGGTGCGGAGTGAGCAAGGTGGCATCGATCGGCAGCATGCCGCGTGCCTGATACAGCTGATTGATCGACTGCCAGTCCTCTTCGCTTTGTGCGCGACGGATGCGGAAGCCGCGAAACACCCGGGTGGCTTGGCGGTAATCGCTGAACCACAGGCGCAAGGTGTCGGAGGGGTCGAGAAACAGTTGGGTCGGTTCCAGACCGAGAATCTGCTGCGGCGCGGCCACGTACAGGGCGATGTCGCGCTCGCCGGGCTGCTCGTTGAGCAACTCCCGGGCAAGACTGGCGGGGTCAGGGAAGGTGTGGCCGATCAGCAACCGGCCCCATCCGCAATGCACGGCAATCGGCTCGGCACTTAGTTGGTTGCCATCCTCGGCCAGACGCGCCTGCAAACGTTCGTAGGACGGTGTCTGACCGCGCAGCAGCCGTTGGCTGTAAGCCGTGGCGTGAGGTTTCATCGATCAGATTCCTTGTTCGCTGAGCCACAGGTTCAGAGCCGCCAGTTGCCACAGCTTGGAGCCGCGCAACGGGGTCAACTGACCCTGTGGATCGGTCAGCAATTTGTCGAGCATGGCGGGGTTGAACAGGCCGCGATCCTGGCTCGGATCCAGCAGCAGTTCGCGCACCCAGTTCAGGGTGTCGCCTTGCAGATGCTTGAGGCCGGGTACCGGGAAGTAACCTTTCTTGCGATCAATCACTTCGCTCGGGATGACCAGCCGAGCTGCTTCTTTCAAGACCTGCTTGCCACCGTCGGGGAGTTTGAATTTGCCGGGAACACGGGCCGACAACTCCACCAGGCGATAGTCGAGAAACGGCGTGCGCGCCTCCAGACCCCAGGCCATGGTCATGTTGTCGACGCGTTTGACCGGGTCGTCCACCAGCATCACCGTGCTGTCCAGACGCAGGGCCTTGTCGACCGCCGCATCGGCGCCGGGCTGTGCGAAATGTTCCTTCACGAAGTCGCCGGCGGCGTCATTGGCCGTCAGCCATTTCGGCTGCACCGTGGCGGCGTAGTCGTCGTAGTTGCGGTCGAAAAATGCTTCGCGATAGGCCGCATACGGATCGGCCGCGCCGTCGACTTGCGGATACCAGTGATAGCCGGCGAACAGTTCATCGGCACCCTGGCCGCTTTGTACCACCTTGCAGTGCTTTGCCACTTCGCGGGACAGCAGATAGAAGGCGATGCAGTCGTGGCTGACCATCGGCTCGCTCATGGCGCGGAATGCGGCGGGCAGTTGCTCGATGATCTCTTTTTCGTCGATGCGTAGTTGATGATGGTGGGTGCCGTAGTGTTTGGCGATCAGGTCGGAGTACTGGAATTCGTCGCCACGTTCACCACCGGCATCCTGAAAACCGATGGAGAAGGTCGACAGGTTCTCCACGCCGACTTCGCGCAACAGACCGACGAGCATGCTCGAATCGACGCCACCGGAAAGCAGCACGCCGACATCCACCGCCGCCCGTTGGCGGATCGCCACGGCTTCGCGAGTGCTGTCGAGCACGCGGTCGCGCCAGTCTTCCAGGGTCAGGTTTTTCTCGTCATCGTGTGGGCCGTAGGGCAGGGTCCACCAGGTTTTCTGCTCGGTGGTGCCGTCCGCTTCAATGCGCATCCAGCTCGCTGGCGGCAGCTTTTCGATGCCGGCCAGCAAGGTGCGCGGTGCAGGCACCACGGCGTGGAAATTCAGGTAATGGTTGAGCGCCACCGGATCGAGGATCGGGTTGATGTCGCCGCCCTTGAGCAATGCCGGCAGAGCCGAGGCAAAACGCAGGCGCTGGCCGGTACGCGACAGGTACAGCGGCTTGACGCCGAGACGGTCGCGGGCAATGAACAGACGTTGGGCATCGCGCTCCCAGATGGCGAAGGCAAACATGCCGTTGAGTTTCGGCAGCAGCGCTTCGCCCCAGGCGTGATAGCCCTTGAGCAGCACTTCGGTGTCGCCGCCCGAGTAGAAGGCATAACCGAGCGCCTCGAGTTCGGCGCGCAGTTCCGGGAAGTTGTAGATCGCGCCATTGAAGGCCAGGGACAGGCCCAGTTGGCTGTCGATCATCGGCTGCGCCGAGCCGTCCGACAGGTCCATGATTTTCAGGCGTCGATGGCCCAGGGCAATCGGCCCCTGGGCATGAAAACCCCACGCATCAGGGCCGCGAGGCGCCAGGTGATGGGTGATTCGCTCGATGGCTGCAAGGTCTGCAGGTTGTTGATCAAAACGTAACTCGCCAGCTAATCCGCACATAAAGTCCTTACCGGTTTTTCCGTTGGGGAAGGTATTGCCGTAACGCGCAAAATCGCCGTTACCCAGAGACTGACCCGGTGAGGATGAGGGAGTTTTAGAACGATAAGTTATATGGATGATTGCCGGACCGGTGGGGGCTATAGCGCAAAAAATACAGTCAGGTGCGGTAAGCATTTATGCAAAACATGGGAAATGCTGTTGGTTTCATGGGCTGACTGCGCAGTTATTCATGTTTTTCATCCAGGTTAAGGCTCGATAGGGTGAAGGTTCAAATCTGCAATAAAGGACTATTGCCCATGTCACTTATAAAATCGGATGGCTCACCACCACCACTGACACAGAAGCAGGTATTGACCTATTTGCTGGAGGCCACTGGCGATCTGGATACTGCCCGGACACTGCAAAAGAGCCTGCCAGCGCGGTTGCTGAAGGCGTCCGCCACGACTCTGACGGCACTCGATCAGACGGCGCGCGACCTGCACGATATTCAGGCGAAAGTCGAAGTTGATCTACGCGCGTTGAGTCCGTTGAACGACTTTTGCTTTGTCGTGCTGAACAACGCGGTGGCGGCTCGTTGGCCTGGTGACATTGATGTCGAAAAAGACTTTCTCGAACTGCCGGGGGGGCCGTGTGGCTGCGAGCCTCTCATCCCGCCCGGAGGAGGGGCGCCTGTCATCCCGCCCGCCAGGCTGACACTGCTGGAAGCCGCGATGCAGAACTTCACGGAAGACGAGGCGCTGGACGGTGGTTTGCCTCAGGGCAGTGCGATCCGCATCGCCAACGAGCCGAACGGTATCAAGGATCTGACGCCAGCGACGTTTGCCGCGTTCTGTCGTGAACTGGATCTCGGAAAACAGTATCAGCGGCACTTTCAGCAGGTGTTCGGTTTGAAAGAAGTCGATGGCAAGACCGAGGTCACCAGCCCGATGATCCGCGACATCTCCACGCTGAAAAAAATGTTGCTGCAATTCGATCTGCATCTGGCCCTGGTAAAAGAACACATCACTCGGGATGGCTTTGAGACAGTCCGGCGCCTGATCGATGCGGGCGGTATCGTCGACGACGTTAGCCTGCAATACCAGGGCTGGCCGCTGATCATGCAGGGGATCGAAATACACGGCTGCTGCATCTGGGGTGTCGTCGTGTTTTCCAGGCGTTCCGTCGAGCTGTATCCGGATGAATGGTGCCTGGTGTACATGCCCGGCGAACCTGACCAGCCACTGTACGAATACGCCAGCTTCACGGCGTTTGCGCAATACCTGAGCTTCAAGTTGGGCATCCAGAGCTACAAGACGTATTTCACCCATTGCCTCGGTGAAGCCGACAAGGCGGATTTTTTCGCGGCGTTTTCCACGGACCACAGTCTGGGGCATATCAAGCAGTTGGCCATGTCCGGCTCCATCCTGGATTATTTGCTCAAGAGCCATGTCGCCAAACTGGAGTTCGACGCCCGTGCACTCGCTGTACCGACCGCCGATGTCGATGAAGAGGAGCGCGAGAAGCGGCTGCTTCACTATCTGGAAATCGGCATGACAGTCGCGAACCTGGCCGGCCTTGTCGTGCCGGTGCTCGGGCAGTTGATGATGGGCGTGGCCGTAGGACAACTGCTCGCCGAAGTCTATGAGGGGGTTGAGGACTGGCGTCGCGGTGATCGGCAGGAAGCGTTGTCACACATGCTCAGTGTTGCCGAAAACATCGTGCTCATGGCCGCCGTTGGCGCGGGAATCAAGGGCGTGAAGTCGCTGGCAATCAAGACAGTGCGCAAGCATCCGGAATTCTTTGAACCCTTCAAGTCCATTCTCGACCGACGGGGACAGGGCCGTCTGTGGAAGCCTGAACTGAGCGCCTACGAGCACCCTTTGCCGGCAGGGATAACCGTAGAGCCTGGCGCTGACGGTTTGTATCGGGTGGAGGATAAAATCTTCGTCCGTATCGAAGGTCGGGAGTTTGCAGTCGAGCAGGATCCTGCGTCCGGTGCCTGGCATATCCGGCATCCCCGACGAGCGCAGGCGTACACACCGAAGCTTGAGCACAATGGACGCGGTGGCTGGCGTCATGCATCGGAACCGATCGAGCACTGGAGCGGCGCCCATACGCTCAAACGTATCGATCCGACGCTGGCGGAGTTCGAGGACAGTCGCCTGGACATGATTCGTCGGCTGGGTGATATCGGGCTCGATGAACTGCATCGTCTGAGTCGCAGCAACCGGCTGCTCCCCGCGCATTTGCGTGACACGGTCGAACGCTTCCGGATCGAGCGCAGGCTGCGTGACTTCATTACTGCAATGGAGCGTGGCGAAGCAACCGACCCACGGTACGCTGAGGAACAACTGCATGCGCTGCCCCGACTCGGCAACTGGCCTGAAGATCGCTATATCAAGGTTTTGGACAACAAGGCACGTATCAAGGCGACTTATCCAGCCAACACAATCGATGATGACACCGTGAGCCTCATCGTGCGCCAGGATCAACTGGATAAGGGAGAGCTGCTACAGACGGTTCTCACGGGCATGTCGGCAGAAGAGAAGGAAACCCTGCTCGGGGTCGGCATTGCCCCGTCGGAGTACGGCGTAGCACTGGCAAAAAAGCTGGGAGTTGAGGTCAAGGCTGATCGCCGGTCGGTGTTTGAGCATTTGTATCGACATTATGATCAAAGCGACTCCAGCGAAGTGCTGAAGGTGCGCGGCACGTTTCCCGAGGTGCCGGCGCGTCATGTTCAGGAGTTGCTCAGACAGTCACCCAGCGTGGAGCGGTCTCATCTGCGCACCACCGGACGGATACCGATGGGACTGGCACAGCGCCTTCGACAGGCTTCGGACACTGTGCGGCTCGAGCGGGCGCTGACCGGTTTTTATCTCGCCGACATCGCCAATGCCGATACCGGGAAACTGGCGATCCGGTTGTTGCCGCAGCTCAGTGGCTGGGACCCGCAACTGCCGCTGCAGGTACGCGCGCAGACGCTCAAGGGGACTCTGCTGGAATCCATTGGCCCTCATCCGTTCACCTCCGAAAATGCCCGCACGCTGGTCCGGCTGAAAAATGGTTACGAGGTGTTCGACAGCCATGGCAAATCCCTTGGTCAGGTTGCCGCAGGCCCCGACAGTCTCTATCTGGCAATCATGAAAAGTCTGTCCCCCGAGCGGCGCAAGGCTCTGGGATTCGCTGAGGCGGTGCCGGACGATGGCTGGCGTCTGCGACACAAGCTGTTGAATACGGCGCTGGATGAGCGTGAAGGTTGCGCCCGCTTGTTGGCGGGGGAGCCGTTCAATCCACCGACCTACGAATCTGCGTGTACGCTTTCCGATTCGCCGGTCGAACTGCCGGCCCACTCACGGCGTCTGGTGCGCAAAGTGAAGAGACTCTTTCCGCTGTTCACCGACCAGCAGGCCAATGAGTTTCTTGATCAGGCAGGCAACGATCATCTCAGCCGG
This sequence comes from Pseudomonas sp. 91RF, assembly GCF_003576265.1. Lineage (NCBI taxonomy): Bacteria > Pseudomonadati > Pseudomonadota > Gammaproteobacteria > Pseudomonadales > Pseudomonadaceae > Pseudomonas > Pseudomonas sp. 91RF. The sequence continues at coordinate 217,016 of NZ_QWFC01000048.1, read as the reverse complement.
GCGATTCGGGTGAGGGAGCTGCAGGAGCAGCTCAGGAGACTGCGCGATGTCATGGATGTCTGGATGGAAGATGAGGCGGCCATGAAAGCGCTCGGCGGCATGCTGCATGAAGTGCATGAGTGCCGGCAGATCGTGGCGTATGAGATAGAGGATTGCTTTTGTCGGCTGGTTTTTCAGCGAGATGAATTCCAGCGTCCGGTGTACGGCCTGAACCTCGATGGCATGCGGTTCGGCAAGCTGCCGATCCTGCCGCCCGGGCTGAGTTTCGACCACGTCAGGTACCTGTCCCTGCAAAACATGCAACTGGACGACGACGTCGCTTACTTCCTCAAGGCCTTCAAGCAGGTCGAGTCACTGGGGCTGGACAGGAATCAGCTGACCCGGCTGCCTGAGATCATTTCGCATATGCCGAACCTCAAACATTTGAGCATGGAGGCCAACCGGATCCAGCTGACCGAACACTCGCTGGTGAAATTATCCAGAATACGCACGCTGCAAAGTCTGAATCTGAGCGGGAATCGTCTGGGCGCTACGGTGGATGTCGGCAACCTGTACGACCTGAATCATCTTTATCTGCGTAACACCCGCGCCACAGAGCTGCCCAAAGGCTTGCGGTTCTTGCCGAATCTGGAGCGTGTGGATCTGCGCGACAACGATATTCGTGATTTGCCTGACTGGCTCTTCGCAACCTCCAGACGCTTCAGCGAAACGATCAACTTGCGCAACAACCCTATTTCCGACGCCAGCAAAGTCCACCTCGATTCCTATCAAAAGACGGTGGGGGTGGGCATGGGGTATCTGGAAAACGACAATGCGCGGCTCGACGAGAACCTGGCACGCTCGATCTGGCTGACTGAAACAGGTGGGACGGTGGGGGCCCGGCATCTACAGACATGGACCGCGATCAAAGACGATCCAATGGCCGAGGGGTTGTTCCAGTTGCTGGCAGAGCTGGGTAACTCCGCCGAATCCGAACACGTACGCGAAGACATGTCGCGTCGGGTCTGGAACGTCCTGGAGGCAACGCAAACCGATGCCGAATTGCGGCATCAGATCTTCGATCTGGCGGCCAATCCGATCAATTGCACGGACAATGCGGCGCTGAACTTCAGTCATCTGGAGGTTGCCGTGCAGGTCCGTCGCGTTACGCGTATTTCCGGTGGTCGGCAACCTTCGGCGACATCGCTGATCAAGCTTGCCAGAGGGCTGTTCCGCCTTGAGCAACTGGACCGGATTGCAGCGGAGCATGCAGTGACACACTCGGCACCCGACCCTCTGGAGGTGGCCCTTGCTTACCGCTCAGGGCTGGCAGAATCCCTCGAATTGCCCGGGCAGCCTTCGCACATGCGTTATGCATCAATCGCGCAAGTGAGCGGAGCGGACCTGCTGGAAGCCATCAATCGAATCCAGACTGCCGAGCTGTCTGAGGAATGGCTGAGGTTTCTGGTTCGTCAGCCGTTCTGGAGCGATTACGTGAAAAGCAGCTTCGCACAGCAGTTCGACGACGCCCGTGCACCTCACCACGAGGAAACCCAGGCATTATTCGAGCAAGCCGAAGAACTCAGCTCGGCGGATTACCTGAGGGAAATGAACCTGTGTGCGAGCCGGCTTGAACAAACGGAAAGCGACTTGCTCGAGCGATTGAGCGAGCAAGTGCTGCGGCTGGTCGAGGGCAACGCTTGCCTATTGCCTGAGGGATGATCCCGATCCGGGTTATACGGTCATTTGCCCCGTATCAGCCGTCGCAGGGCAAAACGGTTCGGATGGCACGCTTGCGCCACGCTTCTGGGCAAGGGCAACGGTTCGTCATCCAGCCAGGCCGCGATCAACTCACCTGACAGTGGCGCGGTGATCAGACCTCGAGAGCCGTGACCGCTGTTGACGTAGAGTCCATCAAGCCAAGGGCAGGAGATATCCGGCACCTGCCGTGCATCCTTGCCCAGCGTGGCATAGGTGTGGTCAAAGGCTTCGCGGTCGGCGAGCGGGCCGACGATCGGCAGGTAGTCGGGGCTGGTGCAGCGGAATGCGGCGCGTCCTTCAAGGCGTTCGGGATCCTGATCGTTGATGTGCAGGCGCGAGACCAGGTCGTCGGAGATTTCTTCGAGCATCGCCAGATTGCCCAGGTGCTCGGCGGTGGTCGGGGTCAGGTCGTCGTTGTTGAAGTCGAAGCTGGCGCCCAGGGTGTGTTCGCCCAAGCGGGCGGGGGCCACATAACCCTCAGCGCAGACCACCGTTGCCAATGCCTCGCTGTCTTCGGTCTGTGCCAGACGGGTGATCTGTCCGCGAATGCGTTTGAGCGGCAGTTCGGCGCTCTGTGCAAACCGTTTGATCTCGGCGGCGCCGGCCAGTACCACGACGGGCGCTGTTGCGATCAATCGTCCGCCGTCGAAAACTTGCCACTGACCGTCGACCTTGTGCAGCTCAATGGCGTCCTGATGAGTCAGCAGTGTGATGCCCGGTTGCGCAGCTTGCGCCTGACATAACGCGGGCGGATGCACCCAGCCACCTTCGGGATAATACAAACCGCCGTGGGCCAGCCCGATCCCGGCGCGGGCCTGAGCCTCGGGTTGATCAAGCCATTGCAGAAGGTCTTCGGGAAACGCGGCCGCCAGTTGCGCCTGACGCTCGCGTTCCTTTTCATTGAACGCCAGTTGCAGCACGCCGCAGTCATCCCAGTCGGTGCCGCGCTGCAGGGTTTCCAGCAGGCGCCGGGTGTAGCCGAAGCCGCTGACAATCAGCTGCGAAAGTGCCGTGCCGTGGGCAGACAGTTTCAGATACAGCACACCCTGGGGATTGCCCGAGGCTTCCTGCGCCACCGCCGCATGCCGTTCCAGCAAACTGACCTGCCAACCCCGCGCCGCGAGGCTGGCCGCCGTGGCGCAACCGGCCAGGCCAGCGCCGATCACCAGAGCACGACGCTCTCCAGTGACAGGCGCCGGGCGGGCGAACCACGGTTTGTCCGCGGCGGGTAACGGCACATCCTCCGGCCAGCCGAGAAACTCGCCACGCAGGATTTCCCATTTGTGGCCGATGCCCGGCGTGCGCTTCATCTTGAACCCGGCGGCGTTGAGCAGACGTCGCACCCAGCCGGTGCTGGTGAACGTGCTGATGGTCGAACCGGGCGCCGCCAGACGTGCCAGTTCGGCGAACAGTTCGGCGGTCCACATTTCGGGGTTTTTCGCCGGGGCGAAGCCGTCGAGAAACCACGCATCGATCTGGCCGTCCAGTTGCGGCAACTGCTCGAGCGCATCGCCGATCAACAGCGTCAGGGTCACGCGACCGTTATTCAGAACAATGCGCTGGAAACCCTGATGGATCGCCACGTAATGCTTGAGCAGTTGATCGGACAGCGGCTTGAGATCCGGCCACAACGCCAGCGCCCGTTGCAGGTCCGCAGGGCTCAGCGGGTACTTTTCCACGCTCACGAAATGCAGCCGTGCATCGGCCACCGCGTGCTGTTCGAACAACTGCCAGGCGCAGAGAAAATTCAGCCCGGTGCCGAAGCCGGTTTCACCGATCACCAGTCGCCCGCCCGCCGGCAGCGCGGCAAAACGCTCGGCCAGTCGATTCTGTTCAAGGAACACGTAGCGGGTTTCATCCAGCCCCGACTGGTCGGAAAAATACACATCGTCGAACACTCGCGAACGCGGGCGTCCCTGGTCATCCCAGTCGAGTTGGGCGTGGGGCATTACAGGTTTCATGGCAGGCTCGGCAACGGCAAGGCGGCCATTCTAGCCGATCACGCGGATGGCGCTTGATCCATGGCAAGCCTTGTTGCGCACGACTCAAGGACAATCCGCCCCCGGCGGGAATTTCTGTGCCGTGTCTGTGCCCAATCCGCTAGTCTTGCTGAATCCTGGAAGGAGCCGTCCCTATGTTCGAATCCGCTGAAATCGGTCACGCCATCGACAAAGAAACCTACGACGCCGCCGTCCCCGCGCTGCGCGAGGCACTGCTGGAAGTCCAGTTCGAGTTGCAGCAGCAAAAGCGTTTTCCGGTGATCATTTTGATCAACGGCATCGAGGGTGCCGGCAAGGGCGAGACGGTGAAACTGCTCAACGAATGGATGGACCCGCGCCTGATCGAAGTGCGTACCTTCGACCAGCAGACCGACGAAGAACTGGCGCGACCACCGGCCTGGCGATACTGGCGGATGCTGCCGGCCAAGGGGCGGATGGGGATTTTCTTCGGCAACTGGTACAGCCAGATGCTGCAGGGCCGGGTGCACGGTTTGTTCAAGGACCCGCGACTGGATCAGGCCATCGCCGGTGCCGAGCGGCTGGAGAAAATGCTGTGCGATGAAGGCGCGCTGATCTTCAAGTTCTGGTTCCACCTGTCCAAGAAACAGATGAAGGCGCGGCTAAAGGCTCTGGCCGATGACCCGTTGCACAGCTGGCGGATCAGTCCGCTGGACTGGCAGCAGTCGGAGACCTACGACAAATTCGTCAAATACGGCGAGCGCGTGTTGCGTCGCACCAGCCGCGACTACGCACCGTGGCATGTCATCGAAGGGGTGGACGCGCATTACCGCAGCCTGACGGTCGGCAAGATCCTGCTTGAAGGCCTGCAAAATGCACTGAAACGTCCGGACGTGCATTCGAACGCTGTCAGTGCCCAGCCGCTGGGCACGTCGGTGGATCAGTTGAACCTGCTCGACAGCCTCAACCTGAACCAGAACCTGGACAAGAAGGATTACGAAGAGCAACTGATCACCGAGCAGGCGCGACTGTCCGGGCTGATGCGTGACAAGCGCATGCGCCGTCATGCGCTGGTGGCGGTGTTCGAAGGTAACGATGCGGCGGGCAAGGGCGGGGCGATCAGGCGGGTCGCGGCGGCGCTCGATCCGCGTCAGTACAACATCGTGCCGATTGCCGCGCCGACCGAAGAGGAGCGGGCGCAGCCGTACCTGTGGCGCTTCTGGCGACACATTCCGGCACGGGGCAAGTTCACCGTGTTCGACCGCTCGTGGTACGGCCGGGTGCTGGTGGAGCGGATCGAAGGCTTTTGCAGCACGGCCGACTGGATGCGTGCCTACGGTGAAATCAACGACTTCGAAGAGCAACTCGCCGACGCCGGAGTGATCGTGGTCAAGTTCTGGCTGGCCATCGACAAGGACACGCAGATGGAACGCTTCCAGGCCCGCGAGGAAATCCCGTTCAAGCGTTTCAAGATCACCGAGGACGACTGGCGCAACCGCGACAAGTGGGACGCCTATCGTGCGGCGGTGGGTGACATGGTCGACCGCACCAGCACCGAAATCTCGCCGTGGACACTGGTTGAAGCCAATGACAAGCGCTGGGCCCGGGTCAAGGTGCTGCGCACGATCAACCGTGCGCTGGAAGAAGCCTTCGAGAAATCCGACAAGAAGGAAAAGAAGCACAAGGACTGACCGATGGGCACGCATACGCGAGATGAATGATTGTCGCGATCGGCGATGAGGTGGACTTATGCTCGGTCCACTCTCAACCGACTACAACAATGAGGTATGCCATGCGTGAAGTGGTGATCGTCGACAGCGTGCGGACCGGCCTGGCCAAGTCCTTTCGCGGCAAGTTCAACCAGACCCGCCCCGATGACATGGCGGCCCATTGCGTGAACGCGTTGCTCTCGCGCAACGACGTCGATCCGGCCAGCGTCGAGGACTGCATCGTCGGCGCCGGCTCCAACGAAGGCGCCCAGGGCTACAACATCGGCCGCAACGTGGCGGTGCTCTCGCAACTGGGCACCGGCACGGCGGGCATGACCCTCAACCGTTTCTGCTCTTCGGGTTTGCAGGCAATTGCGATTGCCGCCAACCAGATTGCTTCGGGTTGCAGCGACATCATCGTCGCCGGCGGCGTCGAGTCGATCAGCCTGACCCTGAAAAGCGTCAACACCGATCACCTGATCAACCCGTTGCTCAAGCAGCAGACCCCGGGCATCTACTACACCATGGGCCAGACCGCCGAGGTGGTGGCACGCCGTTATGGCGTCAGCCGCGAGGCGCAGGATCGTTATTCGCTGCAAAGCCAGATCCGCACCGCTCAGGCGCAGGCAGCCGGTCTGTTCAATGACGAAATCGTACCGATGTCGGTGAAATACCGGGTCGAGGACAAGAACAGCGGCGAAGTGCAGATCCTCGACGGCATCGTTGATCGCGACGACTGCAACCGCCCGGATACCACCTATGAAAGCCTCGCCGGATTGAAACCGGTGTTCGCCGAGGATGGTTCGGTAACGGCAGGCAACTCGTCGCAGCTGTCCGACGGCGCCTCGATGACGCTGGTGATGAGCCTGGAAAAAGCCCTGCAACTGGGGCTCAAGCCAAAGGCGTTTTTCCGCGGTTTCACCGTCGCCGGTTGCGAGCCGGACGAAATGGGCATCGGCCCGGTGTTTTCGGTGCCGAAGCTGCTCAAGGCCAAAGGTTTGCAGGTCGCGGACATCGATCTGTGGGAATTGAACGAAGCGTTCGCCTCGCAGTGCCTTTACGCCCGTGACCGGCTTGAAATCGACAACGAAAAATACAACGTCAACGGCGGCTCGATTTCTATCGGTCACCCGTTCGGCATGACCGGCTCGCGGCAGGTCGGGCATCTGGTGCGCGAGTTGCAGCGGCGTAATCTGCGCTACGGGATTGTCACCATGTGCGTGGGCGGCGGGATGGGCGCGACCGGCTTGTTCGAAGCGGTGCGCTAAGCCCGGCTGCCGGAATCCAGCAATTGCATCCGCGCGATGTACGCGCGGATTTCCTGCTCGGCTTTCTCGGGGCTGTCGAACGGCCCTTCGAGGGTGTTCTCCCGGGTGCTGAAAAACAGTTCGCCGTTGACCCGGCACACCCGGTCGCTGCGAAAGTGCATGGCGGGGGCGGTGTCCTGGGCGCGCATTCCGAACATGATCGATCTCCTTGAGCGCTGCGCTGAATGGGATCCAAAGAGCTTATGCCTGAACCACTTGCAGCGCTTCATGAACCGATCAACGGCAGCACGTCAATTTAATGCTGCGACCTGCACAGTTTCATTTGCGGCTTGAGTGCAACTGTCCCTGTGTCGCGCTTGCCGCTGCGCCTAGAATGAGCGCTCCTGTCATAGGCTTTCGGGGTTCTCATGCACGTTTCATCGGGTCGCTGGGTGTACGGCATGTTCCTGGCCTTGTTGACCGCGTTCTTGTGGGGAATCCTGCCGATCAAGCTCAAACAGGTGCTGCAGGTGATGGACCCGATCACGGTGACCTGGTTTCGCCTGACGGTGTCCGGCGGCTGCCTGTTCATTTATTTGACGGCGACCAGGCGTTTGCCGAGTCGCCAGGTGCTCGGGCCGAAGGGCGGCTGGCTGGTGCTGATGGCGGTGCTCGGGCTGGTGGGCAATTACGTGCTGTACCTGATGGGCCTGAACCTGCTTAGCCCCGGCACCGCGCAACTGGTGGTGCAGATGGGGCCGATCATGTTGCTGATCGCCAGTCTGTTCGTGTTCAAGGAGCGCTTCAGCATTGGTCAGGGCATGGGGCTGGCGGTGCTGTTGATCGGTTTTGCGTTGTTCTTCAATCAGCGTCTGGCGGAATTGCTCACGTCTTTATCCGATTACACCGCCGGCGTGTTGCTGGTGCTGCTGGCGTCGACCGTCTGGACCTTCTATGCGCTGGGCCAGAAGCAATTGCTGACGGTGTGGAATTCGCTGCAGGTGATGATGGTGATCTACCTGTTCTGCGCCTTGCTGCTGACGCCGTGGGTTCATCCGCTGGAAGCGCTGGAGTTGAGCCCGTTGCAGGGCTGGCTGTTGCTGGCGTGCTGCATGAACACCCTGATCGCCTATGGCGCGTTTGCCGAGGCGCTGGCGCATTGGGAAGCTTCGCGGGTCAGTGCGACGCTGGCGATCACGCCGTTGGTGACGTTCGGTGCAGTGGCGATTGCTGCATGGACATGGCCGGAATACGTTCACGCCGAGCAGATCAACGGTCTGGGTTATGGCGGGGCGGTGCTGGTGGTGCTGGGTTCGGCGCTGGTGGCACTGGGGCCTTCGCTGATTGCCGGGCTCAAGGCCCGGCGGATGAAGATGGCCGCCAGTTAAACCGTATCGCCAGCAGGCTGGCTCCCACATTTGGAGCGGCTGCTATTGTGGGAGCCAGCCTGCTGGCGATGACGGACTTCCGGGCGCTACAGGATTCAGCCCTTGGCCCCGGCCTCGATCATGTTCTCCGGGCGCACCCAGGCATCGAACTCTTCATCGGTCAGATAACCCAGCTCCAGCGCCGCCTCGCGCAGGGTTTTGCCTTCGCTGTAGGCTTTCTTGGCGATTTCCGCCGACTTGTCGTAGCCGATGTGCGGGTTCAGCGCCGTCACCAGCATCAGGCCGCGCTCCAGATGTTTCGCCATGACTTCGGCATCCGGTTCAAGTCCTGCGATGCAGTGCTGCTGGAAGTTGCTGCAGCCATCGGCCAGCAGGCGGATCGATTGCAGCAGGTTGTGGATGATCACCGGTTTGAACACGTTCAACTGCAAGTGACCCTGGCTGGCGGCGAAACCGATTGCCACGTCGTTGCCCAGCACCTGGCAGGCCAGCATCGACAGCGCTTCGCACTGGGTCGGGTTGACCTTGCCGGGCATGATCGAGCTGCCCGGCTCGTTGGCCGGCAATTTCACTTCGGCAAAACCTGCACGAGGGCCGGAGCCCAGCAGGCGCAGGTCGTTGGCGATTTTCATCAGCGCCACGGCGAGGGTTTTCAGGGCGCCGGACAGCGTGGTCAGCGGTTCATGGCCGGCGAGGGCGGCGAACTTGTTCGGCGCGGTGACAAACGGCAGACCCGAAAGCGCGGCCAGTTCAGCCGCAATCGCTTCGCCGAAACCGTGGGGCGAATTGAGCCCGGTGCCGACGGCGGTGCCGCCCTGGGCCAGTTCACAGACCGCCGGCAATGCGGCGCGGATCGCCCGTTCGGCGTAATCCAGCTGCGCTATGAAGCCTGAGATCTCCTGGCCGAAGGTGATCGGCGTGGCATCCATCATGTGGGTACGACCGGTTTTCACCAGTTTCATGTGCCGCGCCGACAGCTCGGCCAGTCCACCCGACAGCTCGGCGATGGCCGGCAGCAGCTGGGTTTGTACAGCCTGCGCAGTGGCGATGCTCATGGCGGTGGGGAAGCAGTCGTTGGAGCTCTGCGAGCGGTTGACGTGATCGTTCGGGTGCACCGGCGTCTTGCCGCCGCGCGGATTGCCGGCCAGTTCGTTGGCGCGGCCGGCGATTACTTCGTTGGCGTTCATGTTGCTTTGGGTGCCGCTGCCGGTCTGCCAGACCACCAGCGGGAACTGGTCGTCATGCTGGCCGTCGAGCACTTCGTCGGCGGCCTGTTCGATCAGGCGGGCGATGTCGGCAGGCAGGTCGCCGTTGCGGTCGTTGACCCGGGCCGCGGCTTTCTTGATCAGGGCCAGGGCGTGCAGGACCGGCAAGGGCATGCGTTCCTGGCCGATGGCGAAGTTGATCAGCGAGCGTTGCGTCTGAGCGCCCCAGTAAGCGTCGTCCGGGACTTCGATCTGGCCCAGGCTGTCGGTTTCGATACGGCTCATCGTGCACACTCCTGTTGGTCTGTTTGCGCAGTTTAGGCCCGGTGTGGCCCAAGTGGTTCCATCCACTCGATTGTTGCCCTGCCAGGCCCCGCCAATCAAGCACGGCAAGGCCCGGGGGTTGAGCCGCAGCGTTATTCAGGCGCAGAATGGTCGCCCTTGGGGTTTTACCTCGCCTAGCTGAAAAGGAAACTCGATGACTCGTCTTCGTGCCATCTGCACCGCGGTTGCCCTGGTTTGCGCCAGCGGCCAGGTGTTTGCCGATACCGCCAGCCACAACGCCAGTGCCGAAGCTTTCCTGACCCTGGCGCACGCTGACAAGCTGGGCACTCCGGTGTACATGCAAGTGCAGCAGATGTTCGCCCAGCGTTTTGAACAGACCAAGGCTCCGGAATCCAAGAAAGCCGTACTGGATACCTACCAGGCCAAGGCCAACGCCGCCCTGGACCAGGCCATTGGCTGGAACAAGCTGAAACCGGACATGGTCAAGCTCTACACCAGCAACTTCAGCGAACAGGAGCTCAAAGACCTGGTCGCGTTCTACCAGTCGCCACTGGGCAAGAAAGTCCTGGAAAAAATGCCGCAGCTGACCCAGCAATCGGCCCAGATGACCCAGGCCAAACTGGAACCTGCCGTTCCTGTGGTCAACAAGCTGCTGGACGACATGACCAACGAGCTGGCACCGAAAGGCGCGGCTCCGGCCAAGAAGAAGTAAGCGGAGTTCGTGATGACCATGCAACAACGCATCGAATCGACGCTGGCGCTGCTTCAGCCTGAGCATCTGCAGGTGCTGGACGAAAGCCACATGCACAGTCGCGGGTTGCAGACCCACTTCAAGGCAGTGGTGGTCAGTGCGCAGTTCGAAGGCCTGAACCGGGTCAAGCGCCACCAGAAAGTCTACGGCACGCTCGGCGAGCTGATGGGCGAGTTCCATGCGTTGGCGCTGCACACCTACACCCCGCAGGAATGGGCAGAAGTGGGCGCCGCTCCGGCGTCGCCGACCTGTGCCGGCGGCAGCAAGCATTGAGCCTTGCAGCAATGAACTGAGGTTTTTTGCTAGAATCCGCAACGCGCCGCTCACCCGGCGCGTTTTTTTTCGCATCCGGTTCACCCTTTACGAGGGTAGCCACCTGGAGAAATACCCATGACACAACCGATTGTCGTGGCGGCACTGTACAAGTTCGTCACCCTCGAAGATTACGTCAACCTGCGCGAGCCCCTGCTGCAAGCGATGGTCGACAACGGCATCAAAGGCACTCTGTTGATTGCCGAAGAAGGCATCAACGGCACGGTTTCCGGCAGCCGCGAAGGCATCGACGGCCTGCTGGCCTGGCTGCGCAACGATGCGCGCATGGTCGATATCGATCACAAGGAATCGTACTGCGACGAGCAGCCGTTCTACCGCACCAAGGTCAAGCTCAAGAAAGAGATCGTGACCCTGGGCGTCGAAGGCGTCGACCCGAACAAGAAGGTCGGCACCTACGTCGAGCCGCAGGACTGGAACGCGCTGATCAGCGATCCGGAAGTGCTGCTGATCGACACCCGCAACGATTACGAAGTATCGATCGGCACCTTCGAAGGCGCCATCGATCCGAAAACCACCAGTTTTCGCGAATTCCCCGACTACATCAAAGAACACTTCGACCCGGCCGTGCACAAGAAAGTCGCGATGTTCTGCACCGGTGGCATCCGCTGCGAGAAGGCGTCGAGCTACATGCTGGGCGAAGGCTTCGAGGAGGTTTACCACCTCAAGGGCGGCATCCTGAAGTACCTCGAAGAGGTGCCGCAGGAAGAGACCAAATGGCAGGGCGACTGCTTTGTTTTCGACAACCGCGTGACCGTGCGCCATGACCTGAGCGAAGGCGACTACGATCAGTGTCATGCCTGCCGCACCCCGGTCAGCGTCGAGGATCGCGCCTCCGAGCATTACGTGGCCGGCATCAGCTGCCCGCACTGCTGGAACAGCCTGAGCGAGAAGACCCGCCGCAGCGCCATCGACCGCCAGAAACAGATCGAACTGGCAAAAGCGCGCAACATGCCGCACCCGATCGGCTACAACTATAAGCAAGCATCCTCCGAGGCTTAATCATGTCTGCACGCCTGCTCTATGTGATGGATCCGATGTGTTCGTGGTGCTGGGGATTTGCCCCGGTCGCCAAGGCATTGGTGGAGCAGGCGCAGGCTGCCGGGGTGGAACTGCACCTGGTGGTCGGCGGGTTGCGTACCGGCAGTGGCGCGGCGCTGGAGCCGACCACCCGGCGCTACATCTTCGAACACTGGCAGGCAGTCGCCGAAGCCACCGGCCAGCCGTTCAAGTTCGAAGGCGCGTTGCCCGAAGGCTTTGTCTATGACACCGAGCCCGCCTGTCGCGCCATCGTCACGGCGCGTTCTCTGGCACCGGATTGTGCATGGACGCTGCTGGGCCTGATCCAGCACGCGTTCTACGTCGAGGGCCGCGATGTCACCCGCGCCGATGTGCTGGTGGAACTGGCCGAAAAGGCCGGTGTGCCGCGTATCGAATTTGCAGCCCTGTTTGATCGTGCTGACCAGCACGAGGCCACACTGGCCGATTTCAACTGGGTTCAGGATCTCGGCATCGCCGGATTCCCGACCCTGCTCGCCGAACGCAATGGCCAGCTGGCGTTGCTGACCAACGGCTACCAGCCGTTCAGTGAACTGTCGCCGTTGCTCGGTCGATGGCTGGAGCGCGCGGCCTGTGTCTGACCCGGCCGATGACACGCCAGCCGTCAAGCGTGTCGACCGGCTGAGCTGGGCTGAAGTCCGGCGACTGGCACTTCATCACAAAAAATCCCTGTGGATCGCCAACGGCGTGGCCGTACTGGCGACGCTGTGCAGCGTGCCGATTCCGTTGCTGCTGCCGTTGCTGGTGGACGAAGTCCTGCTCGGCCACGGCGATGCCGCGCTGAAACTCATGAACCATGTGCTGCCGAGCATGTGGCAGCAAGCGGCGGGCTATATCGGCCTGATGCTGGTGGTGACCCTGACCCTGCGTTGCAGCGCCCTGTGTTTTGGCGTGTTGCAAGCGCGGTTGTTTGCGCGGCTGGCCAAGGACATCGTCTATCGCATTCGCGTTCGCCTGATCGAAAGACTCAAGCGTATTTCCCTCGGCGAATACGAAAGCCTGGGCAGCGGCACGGTCACTACGCACCTGGTCACCGACCTCGACACCCTCGACAAGTTTGTCGGCGAAACCCTCAGCCGTTTTCTGGTGGCGATGCTGACGCTGGTCGGCACTGCCAGCATCCTGATGTGGATGCACTGGAAACTGGCGCTGCTGATCCTGCTGTTCAATCCGCTGGTGATCTACGCCACGGTGCAGTTGGGCAAACGGGTCAAGCACCTGAAGAAACTGGAAAACGACAGCACCTCGCGCTTCACCCAGGCCTTGAGCGAAACCCTCGACTCGATTCAGGAAGTGCGGGCCGGCAACCGTCAGGGCTACTTTCTCGGACGGCTGGGGCTGCGGGCCCAGGAAGTGCGCAACTACGCGGTCAACTCGCAGTGGAAGACCGACGCCTCGAACCGCGCCAGTGGTCTGCTGTTCCAGTTCGGCATCGACATCTTCCGCGCAGCGGCAATGCTCACGGTGCTGTTCTCCGACCTGTCTATCGGGCAGATGCTCGCGGTGTTCAGTTACCTGTGGTTCATGATCGGTCCGGTCGAGCAACTGCTGAACCTGCAATACGCCTATTACGCGGCGGGCGGTGCGCTGTCGCGGATCAACGAACTGCTGGCACGCGCCGACGAGCCGCAATACCCCGGCGGCGTCGACCCGTTCAAGGGCCGCGATACGCTCGGGATTCAAGTTCAGGGACTGACCTTCGGTTACGGCGACGAACTGGTGCTGGATCAGTTGAACCTGTCCATCGCACCGGGCGAGAAAGTGGCGATTGTCGGCGCCAGCGGCGGCGGCAAAAGTACCCTCGTGCAATTGTTGCTCGGTCTGTACACGCCCTTGGCCGGGACGATCCGTTTCGGCGGATCGACCCAGCAGGAAATCGGCCTGGAAACGGTTCGGGAAAACGTCGCGGTGGTGCTGCAGCATCCGGCGCTGTTCAACGACACCGTGCGCGCCAACCTGACCATGGGCCGTACCCGCAGTGACGAAGCCTGCTGGCAGGCGCTGGAAATCGCCCAGCTCGAACCCGCCATCCGTGCCCTGCCGGACGGGCTGGACAGCATCGTCGGCCGCTCCGGCGTGCGCCTGTCCGGCGGTCAGCGGCAGCGGCTGGCAATTGCGCGGATGATCCTCGCCGAGCCGAAAGTGGTGATCCTCGACGAAGCCACCTCGGCCCTCGACGCCGCCACCGAATACAACCTGCACCAGGCCATGGCGCGGTTCCTCCATGGCCGTACCACGCTGATCATTGCCCACCGCTTGTCAGCGGTGAAGCAGGCGGACCGGGTGCTGGTGTTCGACGGCGGGCAAGTGGCCGAGGATGGCGACCATCAGCAACTGATTGCCGATGGCGGGTTGTACGCCAAGCTATATGGGCATTTGCAGCGGATGTAGGTCATTTCCATAAAACCTGCAACGCATCGGCTTCACCTCTATGACCAAATTCCTTCATGACCAGTGAGCACGATTCGCAGGGCGGCATCGTGGTAGCGACGTCCACCGATTTCAGCTCAAGTGGATCGGTGTATTTCTCGCGAATTACGCGTATCAGCTTGCTTTCGCTGTCCAGGGAGGTCGGTCGGGCCGCCAGTATCGGTGTGTAGGTATCGATGTTCTTGATGGTCAGTGGGACGGCTGCCAGGCGCCCTTTATCTGTCAATTCCAGGTTCGTCTTGCCAACAGTCAGGCTGAAGTCGACGTTGACGTAGGTCGTGTCGCCGATCTTCACATGATTGGCGCCCAGATGCCGAAACAGGGGCAGGTGTTTGGTTGTGCCATGAGCGCCGGAAACGCTGACGTACACTTCTCGCACGCCATTGGCAGTGATGACTTCGGCATAGGCAATATTGCGGGCATTGTCTGTGCGGTCAAATCGGCTCAGCAGGTGTTGCAGTTTTTGCATTGTGTCATTGATGCGCAGCGACGCATTGTCAAGGTTTGGCGTGGTCGTCGGTGACAGAAACAGGGTGTCGAAAATTTCCGCCGTTCGCTGCCGCAAAGCCTCAGGAGCGTCCTTGCTTCGTGCCCACGTGGTGGCACCTTCGGTACGCTTCGCTACGATCATTCGCGTCGAGTGGTCAAACATCAGCGCTTCACCGGGGCTGGTGTCTACCTTCAGCCATTTCATGCCGGCAGGTGGATTAGCGATCGTGCCGAGTGAAATAGCGATGTCATCCATGGTTTTCAGGGCGCGCTCGACCTCTGGAACCGTGTGGATCCGTGCCGTGTTGTTGGCATTGAGCGACCCGGTATAAACCTTCTTCAGTTCCTCCGCCAGTTCCACAGGCAGGGTTTGCGCCTTGCGTAAAACCAGAGGATCGGAAAGAGCCTGTCCGGGCAAGCGTTCGGTGACGTAAAAATCCCCGGCGTTGAGGCGGGTGAATACATAGTGTTTCGAGTCATCTTTCGCGGGAACGATGATCGCTCCGACTTCAAGCGTATCGAACTTTTTTGAGCGATCGTAGGGCAGGCGAACCTTGATGCGCGCGTAGATTCCCTTTTGAAACTCCAATGATGCATTGAGTTGCCTGTAGGTCTTGATGGCGCTTGTCAGTAATGGCTGCGAGGAGATGGCCGGTGTGTAAATGGTATCGCCGAACCATGGCGCCCATCCCTTGCTTGTGTCCTGACTGTTCGGGGGCGGCGTCGTCGCTGGAGTCCGCGTGACATAACTCGTTCTGCATACATCGCTGCCCGGTGCTCGTCGCGCCCGGCAAGGTATGGATTTGAACATCGACTTTTCATCGATCAGGTCCGCGCGGCGCAGTTGATCGCCGTCCAGACGATAGGGAATGTCATCGATCAGCAGGGTGGTGCGCCCGTCGATTTCGAGCATTTCACGGACGCTGGCCTGTTCAGGGATTTCAGCGCGCGCATGAAGTTTGCCGGGGGGGAGCGTGGTGAAGCCGGATCGACCTTGCATGAGTTGCTTTCGATGGTTGAACAGGCGCGGTCCGTAAGGAAGGGACGTCACCGGGTCGACGAGGTGGAGCCGCTTCAGGTTTGTCGAGCTTGTGTGTCGTACCAGCACATCATCGATACCTCTGACAGATGCCAGTCGATCTCCCTGATTCAGCGCTTTCCAGCTCCCCGGATTGATGGTCTGCGGCAAATTGTTGACCAGTCGGTAGCTGTCAGCATGGCCCGCCAGCTTTTTTATTCCGCCCACAGTCAGACGCCCCACCCCCAGCAGCCCTCGGCCAACGCCGCTGAGAGTCGACTTGAGCAACGTCGGAACGCCGCTCAACGGGTTCAGATTGCTCACCGTCGCCGTCAGGAGCTTGCGAGTCAGCGTCGAAAAGGACGGCAGGCTCGCTTTGACGGCCATGCGGGAGGCTGTGTTCGCTACGCGGATCAGGCGTACCGTTCCCGAAATGAACTTCCCGACGGGAAAGAGGAAAGACGCGAGATCCAGCAAAAGTCCGCCTCCGCCCATGACCTTTTTGGTGGTGTCGTCCGACAGCAGATCCTCAATGCTGCCCCAGAATGGTACGAATCCTTTGACGATGGTCAGAAATGTATTCAGTCGTTGTTCGCTTCTGGCCTTCAGGGTATCGAAGACCGTCATGCCTCGGGCCTGGGTGCGCAAATGCTTTTCATCGACATAGAGGTAGTTCGCCGCAATGTACTCAGCCACCGCTTTAAGGCGAGAGGATGTCGGAGTCGTTGTTTCACTGGACGGCAAGGCTGCGGGCATCTGACCCATCGTATCGAGAAAGCCAATGTAGTACTGCCCGTCAGAGGGCGTCTTGCCATTCAAGTGGGCAAGCCAGTCGAGGAGAAGGGTCGTGGAGAGATTCCGTTCGGGGGAATAGGTTTGTCCGGGGATCGAAGCGTGCAGGGGAAATTCGGTGCGTACGCCATTGACAGTCGAAGATCTCAGGCCGATTCGGCGACGAATGACGCCGGCACTCGGGATGAGTTCGTAATAGCTGATTTCGCCATTACACGTCGCCTGTAGAACGAAGCCTTTTCTAGCCCGGATATCGTCTGACTTCCCTTCTTTTTTGAGGATCTGGCGCAGCCCCAGTACTTTGATGGCGCCTCGTTCCAGTGTCTGACGTTCAGCTGATGGCAGCGACGCCAGCAGACTCAGGATCAAGGTCTGATAGGCCAACCTGATAGTTGTCAGATGATTCTTGAAGTCGACATCGAATTGCGCATTGACATCCGGTAGCGTCTTGCCGGAAAAGTTGGGAATGGTTCCGCCAGTAAACATCTGCCGGTAAACGCCGTGGACTTCGCGCTCCGAGTAATAGTGCCGATTTTCGTCGATTCGGAACGTTTCGAGAGTTCGCGTTTTTCCATCTGGTTCGGTGAAAAACCAGCGCTTGCCATCATCGAACTGGCCATCGGCATAAAGATCCAGGAAGCCGTACCCTTCGAGTTTCAATGACGGCATGTCTTTGAAGCCCAGAGCAGCCGGTGGATCATCCCGCAACAGTTTGCGTCCGTCCGTCTCCAGTACATGGCTACCCAGCGCAGCATCTTTCATTCCCTTGGCCATCTGCAGCCTGTCCGGCGGGCGTAACTCCAGCGATTGCACCGCCTTGTTCAGGCTTTCACTCTGGCTTTCCAGCGCCGCCAACGCCCGTTTGATTTCTTCTTCGTTGTAGTCGGATGCCGCTCGTGGCTGAACGATGCCCATGCAGACTGCCCAGTCGAGCGCAGGGCTCAATCTCAGACGCGTAATCTTTTCGAGCTCCTCGGTCGAAGCGTTGACACTGCGTTCCAGAGGCAGATTGACGAGCTGTTGAAAAGACAGCGGTTGCGGTCTGTCCAGGTCGAGTTCGTCAGCCAGCAGCACGCCGTGCATGAAATTGACCCACACCACCGAACTTTTGTAGCGAAGGTCGGGTGGGACATCGGCGACCTGGAAGTCTTTCGACAGCCGGGTCTGGTAAATGTGTGCCAGTACTATCGACTCCTTGGTGGTGGCGACTCGCTTTGTTTGCAGCAGGTGCCGGGCGAAATCATCGCGCAGGGTCTGGTAGCTTTTGCCCCAATGCACCGGATCCTGCCAGCGGAAGCCGGCGAGTTCTTGAGATTCAACGGATGATGGTGCATGCAGGTAAAGGCAGATGGCCTTGCACAGCAGTTGGTTACGTACTGAAGCAGGCGTTTGTTCTCCGGGGCCTGCACCGTACCACCTGAGGGCCTTCAGCAGTCGGTCTGCCAGGTCTTGTGCCGGTGCCGCGTCCAGAATCTGCTGAAGAAATACCGAAGGTGTCGCGCGCACTTCCTCGGTGGAGGGAGGAAACAGTACTTCGGCACCCAGACGGCGAATCAGCATGGGGCTGCCGGACATGAAGCTTTTTACGGTGGCCGTGATTTGCGCATTGATGAGTTTTGCCTTGTAAGTTTCCAGGGTATCGGTGGGGGCGGCACCGGTAGACGCGCGGCGCAAGGCATTGAAGCGTTTCCGCTCCTTGGCCGTGGGTTGCACGAATCCCTCTATATCCGGGCCGTTGTCGAGCCCCAATGCCTGGCGGGCACGCAGTTCCCTGGCGGCTGATGTCTCGGTTGCATCAGTAGTCATCTCTGTCACGTCGCACTCCTTCGCATGGGTTCCTGTTACGGAAATGGGAGTACGCAGTAAAACGATCCGAAGCCCTGTGTTGGCGGTACATATCTATGCGTGGCACTTGTGCTGCACTGAGGCTGATCCGCCGCTTGCCGGAACCGGGATCGCCTCCTAGTCTTGGGGGGATGCTCGCAAAGAGAAGGACGACCAGGCAGTGCTCATGCAAGGAATCCCATGAAGCAAAAGCGGACTCTCGGAACGCCTCGGTTGCTGGGCATCGTCTGGCCATTCATCGCCGTCGTGTTGTTTCAGGCGTTGCTGGGGGGCGTGAGTCTTTACGTCTTGTCAGCCGTTCGTGGCTATGTGGCGGGCGAGAGCCTATGGTCCAAGGGTCAGAAAGACGCCATCTACTACCTGAATCTGTACGCCGACAGCCGTGACGAGGCGATTTACCTCAAATACCAGAACGCGATCGCCGTGCCTCAGGGCGGCCATCAGTTGCGTCTGGCCCTGGACAAGCAACCACCCGACCTGCAAGCGGCGCGCGAGGGCATCCTCAAGGGCGGCAACCACCCGGACGATGTCTCCAGCCTGATCTGGCTCTACCTGAACTTTCGTCACTTCAGTTATCTGGAAACCGCCATCGACCGCTGGACGCTGGGTGACGCCTATCTGGTGGAACTCGATGATGTGGCGCAGGAGATGCACCGGCGGATCACGGCCAATGCCGCCACCGATGCCGATATCCGGCGCTGGAAGGACCGGATCTTTGCGATCAATGATGGTGTGACACCCGCCGCCAAGGCGTTCAGCGATGCCTTGGGCGAAGGCTCGCGAGTAATCCTGCGTCTGTTGCTGTTCACCAACCTCGCCACGGCGCTGGGCCTGATCGTCCTGGCGCTGTTGCGCACCCGCAAACTGCTCAAGCAGCGGCATGCCTTTGCCGAAGCCCTGCAACTGGAAAAGGACCGGGCCCATATCACCTTGCAATCGATTGGCGACGGGGTGATCACCACCGATGTGAGCGGTGCGATCGAATACATGAACCCGGCGGCGGAGGCCTTGACGCACTGGAAGGCCGAGCAGGCGGCCGGCCTGCCGCTGGCGGCATTGTTCAATCTGCTGGATGACAACGCCCAGACCGAAGGGCTGACCCTGATCGAACACATCCTCAGCGGCCAATTGAGCGGTGGCAGCGAGCACTCGAAGCTGATTCAGCGACTGGACGGCAGCACCGTGTCGGTGACCCTGGTCGGGGCACCGATCCGCAATGCCGACAAGGTCAGCGGGACAGTGCTGGTGCTGCACGACATGACCCAGGAGCGGCAATACATTGCCAATCTGTCGTGGCAGGCCACTCATGATGCCTTGACCGGCCTGGCCAACCGCCGCGAGTTCGAATACCGCCTCGAACAGGCTCTGCACAATCTGACCCGGCAGCCGGGGCGGCATGCGCTGATGTTCCTCGATCTCGATCAGTTCAAACTGGTCAACGACACCTGCGGGCATGCGGCGGGTGACGAGTTGCTGCGGCATATCTGTGCGTTGCTGCAATCCGGTCTGCGCGAGGGCGACACGCTGGCGCGGCTGGGGGGCGACGAGTTCGGCATCCTGCTGGAGAACTGTGCGCCGGAGGCGGCCGAGAAGATCGCCGAAGGGCTGCGTCAGACGGTGCAGAACCTGCATTTTGTCTGGAAGGGGCGGCCGTTCCTGACCACCGTCAGCATTGGTCTGGTGCATGTCGCGCAAACCCCGACCACCCTCGAAGCCTCGCTGCGGGCGGCGGACATGGCCTGCTATATGGCCAAGGAAAAAGGCCGCAACCGGGTGCAGGTCTACCATGCCGACGATTCGGAACTGTCCTTGCGTTTCGGCGAGATGGCCTGGGTACAGCGCCTGCACATGGCCCTGGAGGAAAACCGCTTCTGTCTCTATGCCCAGGAAATCGCCCCGTTGGGTTCGGTTGCCGGCGGTACCGGCGGGCACATCGAGATTCTGCTGCGCCTGCATGACGAGGCGGGTCGGATGATTCTGCCGGACAGTTTCATACCGGCGGCCGAGCGTTACGGTTTGATGACGTCACTCGATCGCTGGGTTGTGCAGAATGTATTTAAGGTAATTGCTCAATGTATTAACGAAGAGTGCGAACGGCCTCTGGCAATGTGTGCGATTAATCTTTCAGGCATTACTATCGGAGATGACGCGTTCTTGCACTTTCTGCGGGAACAGTTTGATAACTATTCCGTTCCTCCTGAAATGATTTGTTTTGAAATTACAGAAACCAGCGCCATTGCAAATCTTGGCAGTGCCATCCGATTTATTAATGAACTCAAAGGCTTGGGTTGTTACTTCTCGCTGGATGATTTTTGTGCCGGAATGTCTTCATTCGCTTATTTGAAACATTTGCCTGTAGACTTCCTGAAGATCGACGGGAGTTTCGTAAAGGATATGCTGGACGACCCGATTAACCGCGCTATGGTCGAAGTGATCAACCACATCGGGCATGTCATGGGTAAGCAGACAATTGCGGAGTTTGTCGAAACAGCCCAGATCGAGCAGGCATTGCTTGAAATCGGCGTGGATTACGCTCAGGGTTATGTCATCGAACGCCCGCAGTTGTTTACCTGCGACAGTTTGCAAAGTCGGCCCGCCAGACCGCAGCCGCTGTTGTTCAAGGCGCCTGGCACGTTCCGTTGAAGTCTCTTGCCGATCCTTACAATCACAAATCAAAAGGAGCCGAACAGTGATCGACACATTCAACCGAACCGGACCACTCATGGAAGCTGCAAGTTATCCTGCCTGGGCACAACAGTTGATCCAGGACTGCAGCGAGAGCAAACGCCGGGTTGTCGAACATGAACTTTACCTGCGCATGCGTGATAACAAGCTCAGCGCCAGAACCATGCGCCAGTACCTGATCGGGGGCTGGCCTGTCGTTGAGCAATTCGCGTTGTACATGGCGCAGAATCTCACCAAAACCAAATTCGCCCGCCACCCGGGTGAAGACATGGCGCGGCGTTGGCTGATGCGCAACATCCGCGTCGAACTCAATCACGCCGATTACTGGGTGAACTGGAGTCGGGCCCACGGCGTGAGCCTGGAAGACCTGCAGGCCCAGCAAGTGCCGCCGGAGTTGCATGCGCTGAGTCACTGGTGCTGGCACACCAGTTCGGCGGATTCGCTGATCGTGGCCATTGCCGCTACCAACTATGCGATCGAGGGCGCGACCGGGGAGTGGTCGGCGCTGGTCTGCTCGACCGGTGTGTATGCCGCCGCGTTCCCCGAAGAGGATCGCAAGCGGGCGATGAAGTGGCTGAAAATGCACGCCCAGTACGATGACGCCCACCCTTGGGAGGCGCTGGAAATCATTTGCACCCTGGCCGGCATGAACCCGAGCCGGGCCTTGCAGACGGAGCTGCGCCAGGCTGTGTGCAAGAGCTACGACTACATGTATCTGTTCCTTGAGCGCTGCATGCAGCTGGAGCTTTCGGAACGGGTGCTGGTCGGTCGCGAACGACGGGCGCTGGTCGAGAGCTAGTCCGACGACCTCAATGAAAAACGGGAGCCCATGTGCTCCCGTTTTTGTCTGGCAGAGTCAGTCAGCCGGCCATTGTCAGGCGATTGCGTCCGTCGCGCTTGGCCACGTACAACGCGCTGTCCGCGCGGCGCAGCAGGCTGTCGGCGGACTCGCCCGGCAGCAGGGTCGAGCAGCCAAGGCTCACGGTCAGTTCGATCAACTGGCCATCGGCGTAATAGTCCTGGGCCTGTGCTGCATACCGCAGGCGTTCGCCGACCATCGCGGCGGCTTCGCGGCTGGTGTTGGACAGCAGGATCAAAAACTCTTCCCCGCCATAACGAAACACCATGTCGACGTTGCGCAACTGGTCCTTGATCGAGGCTGCGACGGCTTTGAGTACCTCGTCGCCAGCCGTGTGACCATGGCTGTCGTTGACCTGTTTGAAATGGTCGATGTCCAGCATCAGCAGTGACAGCGGTTGCAGGTGGCGACGGGACATTTCGATTTCCCGCTGCAGGGTCTGCTCCATGGCGATGCGGTTGCCGGCGCCGGTCAATGGATCGCGCAGGGCCGTCTGCGTCGCAACGCGGTAGAGCAGTGCATTGCGCATCGGGTACAGCAGGGACGACAGGAGCGATTCCAGATTGCCCAGTTCCTGCTCGCTGAAGCGCTGGTTGCGGCGGAACACCAGCTCGCCCATGTGCTCGCCATCGTGGCTGAGGCTGTAGCTGGCCGAGTGATGACCGCGGGCGCCGAATTCCAGGCGCAGGTTACTGCCGCTGTGCACATAGCTCAAGGCGTCGAGCGGTACCAGGCGCTGAACTTCGCGGAAAAACAGACCCAGGATGCGTTGTGGCTCAAGGCTGGTTTGCAGTTGCAGGCTCATTTGCTGGCGCAATTGCGCCAGGCTGACAGGTCGCTGCAGCAGCGGAGGCAGCTGACCAAAGCCCAGGCGTTGCAATTTGGCACTGTCGAAGTCAATTGCAGTGGTCTGGGAGGGTGATTTCATATGGCGTGAGCCCCTAAGCAGTAAGTCTGTCTTACAGGCTGGGTGAGAGCGGCTATGGGCTGCGCGTCATACTGATCCATCAGTCCCGTAGGACATTTGGCACAAGTTTAGTCTGCCCGATGACGATTAGTCAGCTATCGAAATCTGGCGTTGCCCGACTGCCTTCACTCGGCGTGCTTTGAGGGAATGTAGAGCGAAAGTCGTGCCACTCAGTTCAGGTTTTATTAAAACCTTTGTGAATCAATGAGTTGAATTTATAGCTTGAAATTGAGTGGTGGTTATTTGACTGAAACGGGCCTGCGCAAAGCGGCAAATGTATGCCGCGACGGGAATCCGCCGCGGCAACAAAAGCGACGTATGGCATTACTGGGCGTTGAATGCCTGGCCGTTGATGCCCGTGCTGTCCGGACCCATCAGGTACAGATAGACCGGCATGATCTCTTCCGGCGTCGGGTTGTTCAGCGGATTTTCCCCCGGATATGCCTGGGCGCGCATGCTGGTGCGGGTGCCGCCCGGATTGATGCTGTTGGAGCGTACCGGCGCCACGCCGTCGACTTCATCAGCCAGGGTCTGCATCAAACCCTCGGTGGCAAACTTGGAGACGCCATAGGCACCCCAGTAGGCGCGGCCCTTGCGACCGACGCTGCTGGAAGTGAACACCACCGAGGCGTCCTGGGACAGTTTGAGCAGCGGCAGCAGGGTGCTGGTGAGCATGAACATCGCGTTGACGTTGACTTGCATGACGCGCATGAAGTTTTCACCGGACAACTGCTCGATCGGCGTGCGCGGGCCAATGATCGAGGCGTTGTGCAGCAGGCCGTCGAGGTGACCGAATTCGGTCTCGATCATCGCCGCCAGCTCATCGTATTGATGGGGCAGGGCGGTTTCGAGGTTGAACGGGATCATCGCCGGCTGCGGATGCCCGGCCGCTTCGATCTCGTCGTAGACCTGAGTCAGGTTGGCTTCGGTCTTGCCCAGCAGCAGCACGGTCGCACCGTGGGCCGCGTAGGTCTTGGCGGCGGCCGCACCGATGCCGCGACCGGCACCGGTGACCAGAATGACCCGATCCTTGAGCAGTTCAGGGCGAGCGCTGTAATCAAACATAAAAAACCTCTAATCCATTAACTTCTGATCGTTCCCACGACCGGCATGGGAATGGAGCGTGCCCGAATCAGCAACTGCACAGAGCGTTATCGATCACCTTGCGCAACTCTTGCGGATGATCCACCACCACGTCCGCGCCCCAGTGTCGCGGGTTGTCGTCCGGGTGAATGTAGCCATAGGTCACGGCGGCAGTCTTGGTGCCCGCGTCACGGCCGGATTCGATATCGCGCAGATCATCGCCGACAAACAGAACGGTCGACGGATCCAGATCAAGCATCTTGCAGGCAAGCTCAAGCATCTCGGGATCCGGCTTGCTGTTCTTGACGTGATCCGGACAGATCAGCAGGGCCGAGCGTTCGGCCAGCCCCAGTTGCTGCATGATCGGCTCGGCGAAGCGCAACGGCTTGTTGGTGACCACCCCCCAGATGAGGTTGGCTTTCTCGATGTCGGCCAGCAGCTCGCCCATGCCGTCGAACAGCTTGCTGTGCACGGCGCAGCCCACCAGATAGCGCTCAAGGAACTCCAGGCGCAATTCCTCGAAGCCCGGCGACTCCGGGTCCATCGAGAACGTCACCGCGACCATGGCCTTGGCGCCGCCGGAGATTTCGTCGCGAATATGCTTGTCGTTCATCGGCGGCAAACCGCGATCCGCGCGCATCGCCTGGCAAATCGCGATGAAATCCGGCGCGGTGTCGAGCAGGGTGCCGTCCATGTCGAAAAGGACTGCTCTGATGGCCATCGGCTTATTCCTCGCGCAGGGTCTGGATCATGTAGTTGACGTCAACGTCCGCCGCCAGCTTGTAGTGCTTGGTCAGTGGGTTGTAGGTCAGGCCGATGATGTCCTTGACGGTGAGGCCGGCCATGCGGCTCCAGGCGCCGAGCTCGGACGGGCGGATGAATTTCTTGAAGTCGTGGGTGCCGCGCGGCAGCAGCTTCATGATGTATTCGGCGCCGACGATGGCGAACAGGTACGCCTTCGGGTTGCGGTTGATGGTGGAGAAGAACACCTGGCCACCGGGCTTGACCATGCGGAAGCAGGCGCGGATCACCGAGGACGGGTCCGGCACGTGCTCGAGCATTTCCAGGCAGGTGACGACGTCGAACTGCTCGGGCATTTCTTCGGCCAGAGCTTCGGCGGTGATCTGGCGGTACTCGACGTTCACGCCGGATTCCAGCTGATGCAGTTGTGCGACCGCCAGCGGCGCTTCGCCCATGTCGATGCCGGTCACGGTCGCGCCGCGCTGGGCCATGGCTTCGCTGAGGATGCCGCCGCCGCAACCGACGTCGAGGACCTTTTTGCCGGCCAGGTTGACGCGCTCGTCAATCCAGTTGACCCGCAGCGGGTTGATGTCGTGCAGC
The DNA here is from genome assembly GCF_003576265.1 of Pseudomonas sp. 91RF. Taxonomy (NCBI): domain Bacteria; kingdom Pseudomonadati; phylum Pseudomonadota; class Gammaproteobacteria; order Pseudomonadales; family Pseudomonadaceae; genus Pseudomonas; species Pseudomonas sp. 91RF. The sequence goes on along the minus strand of NZ_QWFC01000048.1, from coordinate 191,835 downwards.
GGTTTGAACTCGCTTTCGCGGTCCCACCAGCGATGGGCCAGTGCTTCGAATTTGGCGATTTCGGCGTGGTCGACGTTGCTCATGATTCAATCCTCTAAAACTTGAAAAAGGCTGTAGCCCCGGAGTTTGACCCGGGGTGTTTACGATTCGGTGTGGCCGCTGATGCGTCGGCCCCAGGCCCGGGCGGTATCGCCGAGCTGCTGTTCGTCCAGGCGTGTCAGGCGCCGGTCGTCGAGTAACTGCTTGCCGGCGACCCACAGATGTTTCACGCAGTCCCGGCCGGTGGCGTAAATAAGTTGCGAGACCGGGTCATAGACCGGTTGCTGGGCCAGGCCGGACAGGTCGAACGCGACAATGTCTGCGGCCTTGCCGAGCTCCAGAGAGCCAGTCTCGGCTTCGATCCCCAAGGCCCGCGCGCCGTTCAGCGTGGCCATGCGCAACGCTCGGTGAGCGTCCAGCGCGGTAGCGGAGCCGGCGACAGCTTTGGCCAGCAGCGCAGCGGTGCGGGTTTCACCCAGCAGGTCCAGGTCATTGTTGCTTGCGGCGCCGTCGGTGCCCACCGCCACGTTGACCCCGGCCTGCCACAGGCGTTCTACCGGACAGAAGCCGCTGGCAAGTTTCAGGTTCGACTCCGGGCAATGGATCACACTGGTGTTGCTTTCTACCAGCAACGTCAGGTCGTCATCGCTGATCTGGGTCATGTGCACGGCCTGGAAGCGCGGGCCGAGCAGGCCGAGGCGACCGAGGCGGGCCAGCGGGCGCTCGCCGTGCTGTTCGACGGCTTGCTGCACTTCGAAAGCCGTTTCGTGGACGTGCATGTGGATCGAGGCGTCCAGCTCTTCGGCGATCACGCGGATTTTTTCCAGGTTCTCATCACCAACGGTGTAGGGTGCATGAGGGCCGAAGGTGATCTTGATGCGTTCGTGGTGCTTCAGGTCGCCGAACAGTTCGACGCCCTGACGAATGGCTTCATCGGCGCTGGCAGCGCCCGGAATCGGGAAATCGAGGATCGGAATGGCGATCTGCGCTCGGATTCCGCTGTTGTGCACGCGCTCGCTGGCAATCTTCGGGAAGAAGTACATGTCCGAGAAACAGGTGATACCACCTTTTATCTGCTCGGCGATGGCCAGGTCGGTGCCGTCACGCACGAAATCTTCATCGACCCATTTGCCCTCGGCCGGCCAGATGTGGTTTTCCAGCCAGGTCATCAACGGCAGATCGTCGGCGAGGCCGCGGAACAGGGTCATGGCGGCATGACCATGAGCATTGATCAGGCCGGGGGCGAGCAGAACGTCCGGCAATTCGCGGACTTCGGCGGCATTACACTTCAAGGCTTCGGCGCGCGGGCCGATGAACACGATGCGACCGTCGCGGATGCCCAGGCCATGCTCCTTGAGCACAACGCCTGCGGGTTCGACGGGTACCAGCCAGGTCGGCAGCAATAATAAGTCGAGCGCAATGGCAGGTTTCGGCATCGAGGGTCGGTTCCAGTGCTTTTGTAAAGGATGGCGAAGTATACCCGAGCGTCTTCGCGGGGGGATCGCTATAATCGGCGGCTTTTGTTCATGAGTGCGAGGTGAGGGATGCGCGATCGACTGTTGGCTGCGGAGAAAGTGAAGGCCATCGATTGGCGTGATGGCGCGCTCCACCTGCTGGATCAGCGCGTTTTGCCGTTCGAGGAAAACTGGATCGCCTACACCAGCGCCGCCGGCGTGGCCGAAGCGATTCGCTCGATGGTAGTGCGCGGTGCGCCGGCCATCGGCATCAGTGCCGCCTACGGCATCGTGTTGGCGGCCCGTGCCCGGATCGCCGAAGGTGGCGACTGGTATGCGGCGCTGGAAGAGGATTTCATGCTGCTGGCCGATTCCCGCCCGACGGCGGTCAATCTGTTCTGGGCGTTGAACCGCATGCACGACCGGCTGGATCGCCTGAAGGACAACGCCGACCCGCTGGAGGCGCTCGAAGCCGAGGCCATTGCCATTCATGAAAGCGATCGCGAAGCCAACCTGACCATGGCCCAGCTTGGTGTCGACCTGATCCGCAAGCATCAGGGCAATGCCCAGGCGATCCTGACTCACTGCAATACCGGCGCCCTGGCTACCGGCGGCTTCGGCACGGCGCTCGGGGTGATCCGCGCCGCGTTCATCGAGGGCATGGTCGAGCGCGTCTACGCCGACGAAACCCGTCCGTGGCTGCAAGGCTCGCGCCTGACCGCGTGGGAACTGGCCAATGAAGGCATTCCGGTGACCCTCAACGCCGACTCCGCCGCCGCACACATCATGAAAACCAAAGGCGTGACCTGGGTCATCGTCGGCGCCGACCGGATCACCGCCAACGGCGACGTGGCGAACAAGATCGGCACCTATCAACTGGCGGTCAACGCCATGCACCACGGCGTGCGTTTCATGGTGGTGGCGCCGAGTTCGACCATCGACATGAACCTGGCCAGTGGTGATGACATTCCGATCGAGGAGCGTGACGGTGCCGAGCTGCTGGAGGTCGGCGGCAAGCGGGTCGGGGCGGACGTGGAGGCGTTCAACCCGGTGTTTGACGTAACGCCGGCGGACCTGATCGATGCGATCGTTACGGAGAAAGGCATCGTCGAACGCCCGGACACCGCGAAAATGGCCCAGCTGATGTGCCGCAAGCGCTTGCATTGATTGGCTTGATGTTCGCGTTGTCCTCTTCGCGAGCAGGCTCGCTCCCACAGGTTTTGTGATCGCCACAGAACCTTGTGGGAGCGAGCCTGCTCGCGATGGGGCCTTGAAAGTCAATAAACATCCGCAATTTCGTCTCGAAATTTGCATTCGGAGAAGCTCTGAGCCTCTCTCGTCCCCGTTAAGCCTGTCATCGGTCATCTAACTATGCTCCATGCGCATCTGGGGGATAGGTGCGTGGCGGCTCTTGTGATAACATCCGGCGTTTTCCGAGGCAGTCCCGCGGGGTTGTCTTCACTGCGCAAATCCAGGGTCAACTTGTCGATTTGTCGTAAGTCGGCGCATGGCACTCGGCCTGCATCGACGAGCTTCGTGCGTCCCCTATGGATATGGCGAAGTTTCACCAGAAAAAGGAATCAGGCTTCTCATGGGCGAACTGGCCAAAGAAATCCTCCCGGTCAATATCGAAGACGAGCTGAAACAGTCCTATCTCGATTACGCGATGAGCGTGATCGTCGGCCGTGCACTGCCGGATGCGCGCGATGGCTTGAAGCCCGTGCACCGTCGCGTGCTGTTCGCGATGAGCGAGCTGGGCAACGACTTCAACAAGCCGTACAAGAAATCTGCCCGTGTCGTCGGTGACGTGATCGGTAAGTATCACCCGCACGGTGATACTGCGGTGTACGACACCATCGTTCGTATGGCGCAGCCATTCTCGCTGCGTTATCTGCTGGTGGACGGTCAGGGCAACTTCGGTTCGGTGGACGGCGACAACGCCGCGGCCATGCGATACACCGAAGTGCGCATGACCAAGCTGGCGCACGAGCTGCTGGCCGACCTGCACAAGGAAACCGTGGACTGGGTGCCGAACTACGACGGTACCGAACTGATCCCGGCGGTCATGCCGACCCGCGTGCCGAACCTGCTGGTCAACGGTTCCAGCGGTATCGCCGTGGGCATGGCGACCAACATTCCGCCGCACAACCTCGGTGAAGTCATCGACGGTTGCCTGGCCCTCATCGACAACCCCGAGCTGACCGTCGATGAGCTGATGCAATACATCCCCGGTCCGGACTTCCCGACCGCCGCGATCATCAACGGTCGTGCCGGCATCATCGAAGCCTACCGCACCGGCCGTGGCCGCATTTACATGCGCGCACGTTCGATCATTGAAGACATCGACAAGGTCGGTGGCCGTCAGCAGATCGTCATCACCGAACTGCCTTACCAGTTGAACAAGGCGCGTCTGATCGAGAAGATCGCCGAGCTGGTAAAAGAGAAGAAACTCGAAGGCATCACCGAACTGCGCGACGAGTCCGACAAGGACGGTATGCGTGTCGTGATCGAGTTGCGTCGCGGCGAAGTGCCTGAGGTGATCCTCAACAACCTCTACGCCCAGACCCAGCTGCAGTCGGTATTCGGCATCAACATCGTTGCGCTGATCGATGGTCGTCCGCGGATCCTGAACCTCAAGGATCTGCTGGAAGCCTTCGTCCGTCACCGTCGCGAAGTCGTTACCCGCCGTACCGTGTTCGAACTGCGCAAGGCTCGCGAGCGTGGTCATATCCTCGAAGGTCAGGCCGTCGCCCTGTCGAACATCGACCCGGTGATCGCGCTGATCAAGGCCTCACCGACCCCGTCGGAAGCCAAGGAAGCACTGGTCAGCACGCCGTGGGAATCCAGTGCGGTGATGACCATGGTCGAGCGTGCCGGTGCCGATTCGTGCCGTCCGGAAAACCTCGACCCGCAATACGGTCTGCGCGACGGCAAATACTTCCTGTCGCCGGAACAGGCGCAAGCCATTCTGGAACTGCGTCTGCACCGCCTGACCGGCCTGGAACACGAAAAGCTGCTGGCCGAGTATCAAGAAATCCTCAACCAGATCGGCGAGCTGATCCGCATCCTCAACAGCGCCACGCGCCTGATGGAAGTGATCCGCGAAGAGCTGGAAGTGATCCGCGCCGAATACGGCGACGTGCGCCGCACCGAGATCCTCGATGCACGCCTCGACCTGACCCTGGGCGACATGATCCCGGAAGAAGAGCGCGTGGTGACCATCTCCCACGGCGGTTATGCCAAGACCCAGCCACTGGCTGCGTACCAGGCCCAGCGTCGTGGCGGTAAAGGCAAGTCGGCGACCGGCGTGAAGGATGAGGACTACATCGCTCACCTGCTGGTCGCCAACAGTCACACCACGCTGCTGCTGTTCTCCAGCAAAGGCAAGGTGTACTGGCTCAAGACCTACGAGATTCCGGAAGCGTCCCGCGCCGCCCGTGGTCGTCCGCTGGTCAACCTGCTGCCGCTGGATGATGGCGAGTACATCACCACCATGCTGCCGGTCGATCTCGAAGCCATGAAGCGTCAGGCTGATGAAGAAGAAGCCGAAGGCGCCGAGGCCGATGTAGAAGACATCGAAAACAGCAACGAAACCGAAGAAGAGCGCCGCGCGCGCATCAAGGCTGCCGACCGCAAGAAGGCACCGTTCATCTTCATGTCGACCGCCAACGGTACCGTCAAGAAGACTCCGCTGGTGGCCTTCAGTCGTCAGCGCAGCGTCGGTCTGATCGCGCTGGAGCTGGACGAAGGCGACATCCTGATCTCCGCTGCCATCACCGATGGCGAGCAGGAAATCATGCTGTTCTCCGACGGCGGCAAGGTGACTCGCTTCAAGGAATCCGAAGTCCGCGCCATGGGTCGTACCGCTCGCGGTGTGCGTGGCATGCGTCTGCCGGAAGGGCAGAAGCTGATTTCCATGCTGATCCCGGAAGAGGGCAGCCAGATCCTGACGGCTTCCGAGCGTGGCTACGGCAAGCGCACGGCGATCACCGAGTTCCCTGAATACAAACGTGGCGGTCAGGGTGTTATCGCCATGGTCAGCAACGAGCGTAACGGCCGTCTGGTCGGCGCGGTTCAGGTGCAGGACGGTGAAGAAATCATGCTGATTTCCGACCAGGGCACGCTGGTGCGTACCCGTGTCGACGAAGTCTCCAGCCTGGGCCGTAACACCCAGGGTGTGACCCTGATCAAGCTGGCCAAGGATGAAACCCTGGTCGGTCTGGAGCGGGTCCAGGAGCCGTCGGAAGTCGAGGGTGAAGAGTTTGAAGGTGAAGAAGGTGTCGAGCTGGAAGAAGGCGTGATCGGCGCCGAACCGGACGATGCAGTCGACAACCTGCAGGCGGACGCCGCAGACGAAGAAGAGTCGCAAGACTAACCAAATCGTAGCAGGGCAGAGTGTTTGCTCTGTCCGCTACCGTGATTGCATAGCGAGAGTGGATGTGAGCAAACGAGCCTTTAACTTCTGCGCAGGTCCCGCTGCGCTGCCTGAAGCTGTCCTGTTGCGTGCCCAGTCCGAGATGCTCGACTGGCACGGCAAGGGTCTGTCGGTCATGGAGATGAGCCATCGTAGCGACGACTACGTGGCCATCGCCGAAAAAGCCGAACAGGACCTGCGCGACCTGCTGTCCATCCCCTCCAACTACAAAGTGCTGTTCCTGCAGGGCGGCGCGAGCCAGCAGTTCGCCGAGATTCCGCTGAACCTGCTGCCCGAGAACGGCACTGCCGACTATGTCGAGACCGGCATCTGGTCGAAAAAAGCCATCGAGGAAGCGCGTCGCTTCGGCAACATCAACGTTGCCGCCAGCGCCAAGCCTTATGACTACCTGGCCATTCCTGGTCAGAACGAATGGAAGCTGACCCCGGGTGCATCCTATCTGCACTATGCGTCCAACGAAACCATCGGTGGCCTGCAGTTCGACTGGGTTCCCGAGACCGGTGACGTTCCGCTGGTGGTCGACATGTCCTCCGATATCCTCTCGCGCCCGATCGATGTGTCGCAGTACGGCCTGATCTACGCCGGTGCGCAGAAGAACATCGGCCCGAGCGGTCTGGTGGTGGTGATCGTTCGTGAAGACCTGCTCGGTCGTGCCCGCAGTTCGTGCCCGACCATGCTCGACTACAAGATCTCGGCCGACAACGGTTCGATGTACAACACCCCGGCCACCTATTCCTGGTACCTCTCGGGCCTGGTCTTCGAGTGGCTGAAGGAGCAGGGTGGCGTCGTCGCGATGGAGCAGCGCAACAAGGCGAAGAAAGACCGCCTGTACGGCTTCATCGACAAAAGCGATTTCTACACCAACCCGATCAGCGTCAACGCCCGCTCCTGGATGAACGTGCCGTTCCGCCTGGCTGACGAGCGTCTGGACAAGGCTTTCCTGGCCGGCGCCGACGCCCGCGGTCTGCTCAACCTCAAGGGCCACCGTTCGGTCGGCGGCATGCGTGCCTCGATCTACAACGCCCTGGGTCTGGACGCGGTTGAAGCACTGGTTGGCTACATGGCTGAGTTCGAGAAGGAGCATTCCTGATGTCCGAGCAGGAACTCAAGGCGCTGCGCGTTCGCATCGATAACCTTGATGAGAAGATCCTCCAGCTGATCAGCGATCGCGCGCGCTGCGCCGAAGAGGTTGCCCGGGTCAAGATGGCCAGTCTGGCTGAGGGCGAGCAGCCGGTGTTCTATCGTCCCGAGCGTGAGGCGCAGGTCCTCAAGCGCGTGATGGAGCGAAACAAGGGGCCGCTGGGCAACGAAGAGATGGCGCGGCTGTTCCGCGAAATCATGTCCTCGTGCCTCGCCCTCGAGAACCCGCTGAAAGTGGCCTATCTCGGTCCGGAAGGTACGTTCACCCAAGCGGCAGCCATGAAGCACTTCGGTCACGCGGTGATCAGCAAGCCGATGGCGGCGATCGACGAAGTGTTCCGCGAAGTGGCGGCCGGTGCGGTGAATTTTGGCGTGGTACCGGTGGAGAACTCCACCGAGGGCGCGGTCAACCACACCCTCGACAGCTTCCTCGAACACGACATGGTTATCTGTGGCGAAGTCGAGCTGCGGATTCACCATCATCTGCTGGTCGGTGAAAACACCAAGACCGACAGCATCAGCCGTATCTATTCCCACGCTCAGTCGCTGGCCCAGTGCCGCAAGTGGCTGGACGCTCATTACCCGAATGTCGAGCGCGTGGCGGTGTCCAGCAACGCTGAAGCGGCGAAGCGGGTCAAGGGTGAGTGGAACTCGGCGGCGATCGCCGGCGACATGGCTGCCGGGCTGTATGGCCTGACCCGTCTGGCCGAGAAGATCGAGGATCGTCCGGACAACTCCACGCGCTTCCTGATGATCGGTAACCAGGAAGTGCCGCCGACCGGCGACGACAAGACGTCGATCATCGTGTCAATGAGCAACAAGCCCGGCGCGCTCCATGAGCTGCTGGTGCCGTTCCATGACAACGGGATCGACCTGACCCGGATCGAAACCCGTCCGTCGCGCAGCGGTAAATGGACCTACGTGTTCTTCATTGACTTCGTCGGCCATCACCGTGATCCGCTGATCAAAGGTGTACTGGAAAAGATCAGTCAGGAAGCAGTAGCACTCAAGGTGCTGGGTTCCTACCCGAAAGCAGTTCTTTAAGGGGCGGTAGCAAATGAGTGGCAACTTCCTTGCTCTGGCACAGCCGGGCGTGCAACAACTTTCGCCATACGTGCCGGGCAAGCCCGTGGACGAACTGGCGCGCGAGCTGGATCTGGATCCGGCAAGCATCGTCAAACTGGCGAGCAACGAAAACCCGCTGGGCGCGAGCCCGAAAGCGCTGGCCGCAATCCGCGAAGCGCTGGACGAGCTGACCCGTTATCCGGACGGCAACGGTTTTGCCCTGAAATCCCTGCTGGCCGAGCAGTGCCGCGTCGAGCTGAACCAGGTGACCCTGGGCAATGGCTCCAACGACATTCTCGAGCTGGTGTCGCGCGCCTACCTGGCGCCGGGCCTGAATGCGGTGTTCAGCGAGCACGCGTTCGCGGTCTACCCGATCGCGACCCAGGCGGTCGGTGCTCAGGCCAAGGTCGTTCCGGCCAAGGATTGGGGGCATGATCTGCCGGCGATGCTGGCGGCCATCGACGCCAACACACGCGTCGTGTTCATCGCCAACCCGAACAATCCGACCGGCACCTGGTTCGGCGCCGAAGCGCTGGACGAGTTCCTGCAGGACGTGCCGGAGCATGTGCTGGTGGTGCTGGACGAGGCCTACATCGAATACGCCGAAGGCAGCGATCTGCCGGATGGCCTGGATTTTCTCGCGGCTTACCCGAACCTGCTGGTCTCGCGCACCTTCTCCAAGGCCTACGGTCTGGCGGCGCTGCGCGTTGGCTACGGCTTGTCCACGCCGGTCGTGGCAGACGTGCTGAACCGCGTACGTCAGCCGTTCAACGTCAACAGCCTGGCTCTGGCGGCGGCGTGTGCGGCGCTGAAGGACGAGGAATATCTGGCGCAGAGCCGTCAGCTCAACGAGTCCGGAATGCAACAGCTGGAGGCGGGTTTCCGCGAGCTGGGCCTGAGCTGGATTCCGTCCAAGGGTAACTTTATCTGTGTCGATCTCGGTCAGGTGGCGGCTCCAGTGTTCCAGGGCCTGCTGCGCGAAGGCGTGATCGTGCGTCCGGTGGCCAACTACGGCATGCCGAACCATCTGCGGGTGACCATCGGTCTGCCGGCGGAAAACAGCCGCTTCCTCGAAGCGCTGCGCAAGGTTCTGGCTCGTGGGTGATGTCACTGCGCTGCAATCTGCTGCACCTATGATCGGGCGCCTGGTGGTGGTCGGTCTGGGGTTGATCGGTGGTTCGTTTGCCAAAGGCTTGCGTGAAAGCGGCGTGTGCCGCGAAGTGGTCGGGGTCGATCTCGACCCGCAATCGCGCAAGCTGGCGGTCGAGTTGGGCGTGGTGGATCGCTGTGAAGACGACCTGGTGGCGGCTTGCCAGGGCGCGGACGTGATCCAGTTGGCGGTGCCGATCCTGGCCATGGAAAAAGTGCTGGCCCGTCTGGCCGGCATGGATCTGGGGCAGGCGATCCTGACGGACGTCGGCAGCGCCAAGGGCAATGTGGTGCGTGCGGCGACCGAAGCGTTCGGCGGCATGCTGGCGCGCTTCGTGCCGGGTCATCCGATTGCCGGCTCCGAGCAGAGTGGGGTGGAAGCCTCCAACTCAGAGCTGTTTCGTCGTCACAAGGTGATTCTGACCCCGCTGGAGCAGACCGATCCGGCTGCGCTGGCGGTGGTCGATCGCCTGTGGCGCGAGCTGGGCGCCCACGTCGAGCACATGCAGGTAGAGCGTCACGACGAAGTGCTGGCCGCGACCAGTCATTTGCCGCACCTGCTGGCCTTCGGTCTGGTCGATTCGCTGGCCAAGCGCAATGAAAACCTTGAGATCTTCCGTTACGCTGCGGGCGGTTTTCGCGATTTCACAAGAATCGCCGGAAGCGACCCGGTCATGTGGCATGACATCTTTCTCGCCAACCGCGAGGCTGTCCTGCGCACACTCGATACATTTCGCAGCGACCTCGACGCTTTGCGCGACGCGGTCGATGCAGGGGATGGGCACCAATTGTTGGGCGTCTTCACGCGCGCCCGGGTTGCCCGCGAGCATTTCAGTAAAATCCTGGCCCGCAGGGCCTATGTGGACGCTATGAATTCCAACGATCTGATCTTCCTGGCTCAACCTGGTGGCCGCCTGTCCGGTCGGATTCGCGTACCGGGTGACAAATCGATTTCCCACCGTTCGATCATGCTCGGCTCCCTGGCTGAAGGCGTCACCGAAGTCGAAGGCTTCCTCGAGGGCGAAGACGCTCTGGCGACCTTGCAGGCGTTCCGCGACATGGGCGTGGTCATCGAAGGCCCGCATCACGGCCGCGTGACCATCCACGGAGTCGGCCTGCACGGCCTGAAACCTGCGCCGGGCCCGATCTACCTGGGCAACTCCGGTACTTCGATGCGCCTGCTGTCCGGCCTGCTGGCCGCGCAGGACTTCGACAGCACCCTGACCGGTGACGCTTCGCTGTCCAAGCGTCCGATGAATCGCGTCGCCAACCCGCTGCGGGAAATGGGCGCCGTGATTGAAACCGCTGCCGACGGCCGTCCGCCGATGACCATTCGTGGAGGCCACAAGCTCAAAGGCCTGACCTATACAATGCCAATGGCCAGTGCCCAGGTGAAATCCTGCCTGCTGCTGGCGGGTCTGTATGCCGAAGGCAAGACCACTGTTACCGAGCCAGCACCGACTCGCGACCACACCGAGCGCATGTTGCGCGGCTTCGGCTATTCGGTGGGCGTCAACGGTGCCACTGCATCGGTCGAGTCCGGCGGCAAGCTGACTGCGACCCACATTGAAGTGCCGGGCGATATCTCGTCGTCGGCGTTCTTCCTGGTGGCGGCGTCGATTGCCGAAGGTTCGGAGTTGGTGCTCGAGCACGTTGGCATCAACCCGACGCGTACCGGTGTGATCGACATCCTGCGTTTGATGGGCGCCGACATCACCCTGGAAAACCAGCGTGAAGTGGGTGGCGAGCCGGTTGCCGACCTGCGCGTGCGAGCAGCTAAACTCAAAGGTATCGAGATTCCGGAAGCGCTGGTCCCTCTGGCCATCGACGAATTCCCGGTACTGTTCGTGGCGGCAGCCTGTGCCGAAGGGCGCACCGTGCTGACCGGCGCCGAAGAGCTGCGGGTCAAGGAATCGGATCGTATTCAGGTCATGGCGGACGGTTTGCTGGCGCTGGGCGTCAAGTGCGAACCGACCCCGGACGGCATCATCATCGACGGCGGCCAGATCGGCGGCGGCGAAGTGCACGGTCATGGCGATCACCGCATCGCGATGGCTTTCAGCGTGGCCTCGTTGCGCGCCACCGCACCGATCCGAATCCATGATTGCGCCAACGTCGCGACATCGTTCCCGAATTTCCTGGCGCTGTGCGCGCAGGTCGGCATTCGTGTGGCGCAAGAGGCTCAGTCGTGAACAACATTGCTCCGGTCATCACCATCGATGGGCCAAGCGGCTCGGGCAAAGGCACCGTAGCCGGGATTCTGGCCAAGCGACTGGGCTGGAATCTGCTGGACTCCGGCGCGCTTTATCGCCTGCTGGCGTTTGCTGCACACAATCATGGTGTCGACCTGACCAATGAAGAGCTGCTGAAGAAACTGGCCGCTCATCTGGATGTGCAGTTCATCGCAGCGACCGACGGTCAATTGCAGCGCATCATTCTGGAAGGTGATGAAGTCAGCGATGTCATCCGCACCGAGAGCGTCGGTTCCGGCGCTTCCCAGGTGGCTGCGTTGCCAGCTGTGCGCGAGGCGCTGCTGCAGCGCCAGCGCGCGTTCCAGGAAACACCGGGCCTGGTGGCCGATGGTCGTGACATGGGAACGGTGGTATTTCCGAACGCGCCGCTGAAGATTTTCCTGACCGCCAGTGCCGAGGAGCGGGCTCGCCGTCGATATTTGCAGTTGAAGGGCAAAGTCGAGGGTGTTAGTCTGTCGAGTCTGCTAGATGAGATCCGTGCGCGCGACGAGCGTGATACCCAGCGAGCGGTGGCCCCGCTCAAGCCGGCGGCCGACGCCATACAGCTGGATTCCACGGAGTTGTCCATCGATCAGGTGCTTGAACGCATCATGAGCGAGATCGCCATTCGCGATATCGCCGGGTGACCAAGAAGGCCACAGGGGACCAGTCATAGTCCTGTGGTGCTTCTTTTTAATGAAACTAACCCACATCGTCTGGGATGTGGAGATGGGCGTACTTTTTCGCCCTAATCAACAGGAATTAAAATGAGCGAAAGCTTTGCGGAACTCTTTGAAGAAAGCCTAAAGACCCTGAACCTTCAGGCAGGCTCCATCATCACCGGTGTTATCGTTGATATCGATTACCAGGCTCGCTGGGTAACCGTTCACGCTGGCCTGAAGTCCGAAGCACTGATCCCTCTGGAGCAGTTCTACAACGACGCTGGCGAACTGAACATCAACGTCGGTGACGAAGTTCACGTTGCTCTGGACTCGGTTGAAGACGGTTTCGGTGAAACCAAGCTGTCCCGTGAAAAAGCCAAGCGCGCTGAATGCTGGATCGTTCTGGAAGCAGCCTTCGCAGCTGAGGAAGTGGTCAAGGGCGTTATCAACGGTAAGGTTAAAGGCGGCTTCACTGTCGACGTTAACGGCATCCGTGCGTTCCTGCCAGGTTCCCTGGTTGACGTCCGTCCAGTGCGCGACACCACGCACCTGGAAGGCAAAGAGCTGGAATTCAAGGTCATCAAGCTGGACCAGAAGCGCAACAACGTTGTCGTTTCCCGTCGCAGCGTCCTGGAAGCCGAGAACTCCGCCGAGCGTGAAGCTCTGCTGGAATCCCTGCAGGAAGGCCAGCAAGTCAAAGGTATCGTCAAAAACCTCACCGACTACGGCGCATTCGTCGACCTGGGCGGCGTGGACGGCCTGCTGCACATTACCGACATGGCTTGGAAGCGTATCAAGCACCCTTCCGAAATCGTCAATGTTGGCGACGAGATCGACGTCAAGGTTCTGAAGTACGATCGCGAGCGCAATCGTGTTTCCCTGGGCCTGAAGCAACTGGGCGAAGATCCATGGGTTGCTATCAAAGCCCGTTACCCAGAAAGCACTCGCGTTACCGCTCGTGTAACCAACCTGACCGACTACGGCTGCTTCGCTGAGCTGGAAGAAGGCGTTGAAGGTCTGGTACACGTTTCGGAAATGGACTGGACCAACAAGAACATCCACCCTTCGAAAGTCGTACAAGTCGGCGACGAAGTGGAAGTCATGGTTCTGGACATCGACGAAGAGCGTCGTCGTATCTCCCTGGGCATCAAGCAGTGCAAGTCGAACCCATGGGAAGACTTCTCTGGCCAGTTCAACAAGGGCGACAAGATCTCCGGCACCATCAAGTCGATCACCGATTTCGGTATCTTCATTGGTCTGGACGGCGGCATCGACGGTCTGGTTCACCTGTCCGACATCTCCTGGAACGAAGTGGGCGAAGAAGCCGTACGTCGTTTCAAGAAAGGCGACGAGCTGGACACCGTTATCCTGTCGGTTGACCCGGAGCGTGAGCGTATCTCCCTGGGTATCAAACAACTGGAAAGCGATCCGTTCTCCGAGTACGTCTCGGTTAACGACAAAGGCGCAATCGTTACTGGCACCGTGAAAGAAGTTGACGCCAAAGGCGCCATCATCGTTCTGGCCGACGATATCGAAGCGACTCTGAAAGCCTCCGAAATCAGCCGTGACCGCGTTGAAGACGCGCGCAACGTTCTGAAAGAAGGCCAGCAAGTAGAAGCCAAGATCATCAGCGTTGATCGTAAGAGCCGCGTAATCCAGCTGTCGATCAAATCGAAAGACGATGCTGAAGAGAAAGAAGCCATCCAGAGCCTGAAAGCAGCTCCGGAAGGCGAAGCAGCTGACACCACCATGGCGGCACTGCTGCGTCAAGCAATGGCCAAACAGAACTGAGTTCTGTCTGATCATTAAAAAAGGGCGACTTCGGTCGCCCTTTTTTGTGCCTGCGATTTGAGTATTTTTGCGAGGGTGGTAGTGCTTTTTCGGTGTGGAGTGAATGAGCTTACATGTAGTGAGGTGAGTTGGCGGGGCGGTAAGGGGGGGGGGCTTGGGCAGGCTCTGCGTCTTCGAGTAAGGACTGCCCGAAGACGTATTGTCCGGAAAGCTTACTGAGTGCCTTTTGAGTCGGCTGCTGCTTCGGGTAAAGCTTTCTTCTTGAAGATGGCGACTTTGCTGATCCAGTAATTGATCACCAGGCAAGCGGCGTCGGCTACAAATTTGGCTAGGGCGGGCGGAGTGATAAATGCCAGCGCCAGGCCAAACAGGCCTGAGTTGACCGGGATGTTGATGGCTACTAGCGAAAAATAACTGATTGCCTGGGTGTGTCCACTGGTTTGAGTCGACTGAAAAGTGAAGTGTCGATGCAGGAAGAAGCCGAAAACGGCAGAAATAAGCTTGCTGCCAATATTCGCCAAAATGTGCTGGCCGTCGAGCACGTAGGTAAACAGGAGAAATGCGCTCATATCCAGAGCGTAGGCTAAAAGCTGGACGGCCATGTACTTTGCAAAGGTCAAGTTGCTTTCTTCCTAAAAAATCAGCATGTCGTGGATTTTTGGGGGGAGGCTTAGGCAGATGGCGGCGTGTGCGCCGATGTCTCAAGCCGGATTTTTCCAGGGAGGCAGTATATCCGATACTGCATCTTTCCTGAGGTGTCGGATTGGCTACCGGGCTTGCGCGGTCAAGGGGCCTGAGCTCGCGTGATCGTTCGACGAAACAACAGGAAACCAACTGGCGCCATCTACGGTCTGTTGATAGCAGTGAGATTTCAGAATCCAAGGCTAGGCTGTAATGAGTAGCGAATAGCAGTCGGTCGGTGTGCGGCACAAGGAAATGAATGAACAGACTTATGGTTGTACTGGTGGTTCTAGTGTTGTCAGGGTGTGCCACTAGCGCAAAGACACATGCTGTACGAGGCGTCAGTGGTATCGAGGTCGACTGTTCTGGATTGGGTAGTGGCTGGGAGAAATGTCACAAGAGGGCGGCGAAGGAGTGCAAGTTGGCAGGGTACAAGGTTGTGGCCAGATCCGATGAAGCAAAGGAAGACGAGGAGTTTCCGTTCGGCTTCAATCCAGCAGGTTACTTGACGCGGACTATGCTGGTGATCTGCCGCTAGGTCGTGGTGATCGACGTTTTTACCGGGCTCGAATGTCGCCACTGACAGTGCGTTGGCAGATATGTCAACCCTCGGGCTGTTCAAATTCATTCTGGCGTGCTAAAACCTTCAAAGCGCTGATCTAGCTGCTTGAAAAAGAAGGGAAAAATATGACGAAGTCGGAGTTGATCGAACGAATTGTCACCCATCAAGGGCTACTCTCATCCAAGGATGTGGAGTTGGCCATCAAGACCATGCTTGAGCAAATGTCCCAATGTCTTGCTACTGGTGATCGAATCGAGATCCGTGGCTTTGGCAGCTTTTCGTTGCACTATCGCGCCCCCCGGGTTGGTCGCAACCCGAAGACCGGTCAGTCGGTCAGTCTGGATGGCAAGTTCG
This sequence comes from Pseudomonas sp. 91RF, assembly GCF_003576265.1. NCBI lineage: Bacteria > Pseudomonadati > Pseudomonadota > Gammaproteobacteria > Pseudomonadales > Pseudomonadaceae > Pseudomonas > Pseudomonas sp. 91RF. The sequence goes on along the minus strand of NZ_QWFC01000048.1, from coordinate 176,272 downwards.
TTCCGCATTTCAAGCCCGGCAAAGAGCTGCGTGATCGCGTGAATGAAGAGGAGGATGAGATTTGATGTTCATCGCCACACGAGGAGCCGCTCATGCATAACTTCAAGCGGTTGCTTCTAGGTGTCTTTGTCCTGTTGCTGGTATTGCTGATCCTGGCTTTCGTGCTCGAGAATCAGCAAGTTGTTTCGCTGATGTTCCTTGGATGGTCCGGCCCGCAATTGCCGGTCTCTATGGTCGCGGTTCTGGCGTTTCTGATCGGGATGGTTATCGGGCCGATCATCGGGTGGATCCTGGGACGCTCGTACAGAAGGGTACGCAAGCCTCTTGTCTGAAAGCGACAAGCCCGGGGCAACCATCGAATTTGCGTCGCTGCCTGTCCATATCCATTAGTAAAACATTCATTAAGCTGTAAAATGCAGCCCTTGTTCGTAGGTGGCAATCTCCCACCTCGATTCAGACTGACTCTGACAGATGCCTCATAGTTGAAGGCCTCTGCATTCATGGATTAGACAGCGCTCGGTTGGCAGCCCTGTCAGCAGCTCAAGGGTGTGGTTTCGCGTGAAAATTCTAGTAACCGGCGGTGCCGGGTTTATTGGCTCGGCAGTCATTCGTCATATCATTTCCAATACTACCGATTCTGTCGTTAACGTCGATAAACTGACTTACGCCGGTAATCTGGAGTCATTGGCCGAAGTCAGCCAGAACCCTCGTTACGCGTTCGAGCGTGTCGACATCTGCGATCGTGAGCAGATGGACCGTGTGCTGCAACAGCACCAACCCGATGCAATCATGCATCTGGCGGCCGAATCCCACGTTGACCGTTCGATTTCCGGCCCGTCCGAATTCATTCAGACCAACATCATCGGCACCTACACACTGCTGGAAGCGTCCCGCCAATATTGGGCGACGCTTGAGGGCGCACGCAAGGCAGCCTTCCGCTTCCACCATATTTCGACTGACGAAGTTTATGGTGACCTGGAAGGTCCGGAAGATCTGTTCACCGAAACCACACCTTACCAACCCAGCTCGCCATATTCGGCGAGCAAGGCCAGTTCCGATCACCTGGTTCGCGCCTGGGCCCGTACTTATGGTCTGCCAACGCTGGTCACGAACTGCTCGAACAACTACGGTCCGTGCCATTTTCCTGAAAAGCTGATCCCGTTGATCATCCTCAACGCTCTGGAAGGCAAGCCACTGCCGGTTTACGGCAAGGGCAACCAGGTTCGCGACTGGCTTTACGTCGAAGACCACGCCCGTGCGCTTTACAAGGTCGTGACCGAAGGCGTTATTGGCGAGACCTATAACATTGGCGGCCATAACGAAAAGCAGAACATCGAAGTGGTCAATACGCTTTGTGCGTTGCTTGACGAGTTGCGGCCTGATTCCGCTCACCGTCCACACGCGAGCCTGATCACCTATGTTCAGGATCGGCCCGGGCACGATCAACGTTATGCGATCGATGCGAGCAAGATCCAGCGCGAGCTGGGCTGGACGCCGGCCGAGACATTCGAAAGCGGTATCCGCAAAACGGTTGAATGGTATCTGAACAACACCGAATGGGTGGCTCACGTGAAAAGCGGCAGCTACCAGCAGTGGATTGACCAGAACTATACGGATCGCTCGAACAAGGCATGAATATCCTCTTGTTGGGAAAAAACGGCCAGGTCGGCTGGGAGCTGCAGCGCTCCCTGGCACCACTCGGTCAATTGATCGCCCTGGATCGTCATCCGGTGGATGGCCTGAGTGGCGATTTGTCGGACCTCGACGGCCTGCGCGCAACGATTCGTCAGGTCCGGCCCGACATTATCGTCAATGCGGCCGCCTATACGGCAGTTGATAAAGCCGAGACGGAAACGGAGCTCGCCGACCGGGTGAATGGCCAGGCGACTCAGGTCTTGGCCGAAGAAGCGGCCACCTTGGGCGCTTGGCTCGTTCACTACTCGACCGATTACGTCTTCAGCGGTCAAGGCAGCACAGCCTGGAAAGAATCGGATGCCGTTGCGCCCGTGAACCACTATGGCGCGAGCAAACTGGCCGGTGAGCGGGCCATTATCGATTCCGGCTGCAAGCACCTGATCTTCCGTACCAGTTGGGTCTACGGTGCTCGCGGCAACAATTTTGCCAAGACCATGTTGCGCCTGGCCAAGGATCGCGAAAGCCTGAATGTGATCGCCGACCAGATCGGCGCTCCTACCGGGGCTGACCTTATTGCCGACGTAACGGCGCTGGCCCTCGGACAAGCTTTGCAGCGGCCTGAACTGGCCGGGCTTTATCATCTGGCGGCAGGCGGCGAAATCTCCTGGCATGGCTATGCCAGCCATGTGATTGCGTTTGCAAAGGCCAACGGCGAAGAGCTTGCCGTCACCTCGATCAGTCCCATCGATACGACGGCCTATCCCACGCCAGCCCGTCGACCTCTGAATTCTCGTCTGAATACTCAGAAGCTCCGCGCCAATTTTTCTCTACACTTGCCGGATTGGCAAAGTGGTGTAACCCGAATGCTTATGGAAGTTCTGAACAAATGACCACGACAAATCGTAAAGGCATCATCCTCGCAGGCGGTTCAGGCACTCGCCTGCATCCCTTGACCCTGGGTGTCTCCAAGCAGATGTTGCCGATCTACGACAAACCGATGATCTTTTATCCGTTGTCGGTGTTGATGCTCGCGGGCATGCGCGAAATTCTGATCATCTCCACGCCTGAAGATCTGCCGTGCTTTCGCAAGTTGCTCGGCGACGGCAGCGTTTACGGGATCAAGCTGACCTACGCAGAGCAACCGAGCCCTGATGGTCTCGCGCAAGCGTTCATCATCGGTGAGGAATTTATCGGCGAGGACCCTTGCTGCCTGATCCTGGGCGACAATATCTTCTATGGTCAGCACTTCTCGGACAATCTTCGTTCGGCCAGCAGCCAGGCGAGCGGCGCCACCGTTTTCGGCTACCACGTGTCCGATCCCGAGCGTTTTGGTGTTGTCGAGTTTGATGCCACCGGGCGTGCACTCAGCATTGAAGAGAAACCGGCCAAGCCAAAATCCAGCTATGCCGTGACTGGCCTGTATTTCTACGACAATCAGGTCGTGGAGATCGCCAAGAACATCAAACCGTCCGAGCGCGGCGAACTTGAGATCACGGACGTAAACCGTGCTTACCTCGAGAAAAACACCCTGAATGTCGAAATGCTTGGCCGTGGTTTCGCGTGGCTGGACACCGGTACTCACGACTCGTTGCTGGAGGCCAGCCATTTCGTGCACACGATCGAGCAGCGTCAGGGCTTGAAAGTCGCGTGTCTCGAAGAGATTGCCTACAACAACGGCTGGATCACCGGTGCGCAACTCGGTGAACAGGCCGAACGCCTGAAGAAAACTGGCTACGGTCAGTATCTGCAGAAGCTGCTTGATTCCGGCTCTCGCTGATTGCCGAGCACAAGTCTTAACAGCCCCGGTGCTCACATTGTGCAAGCAGGAACGGCAGCCATGCCCGCAGGATCTCCACGAGTCGCAGTTCTACTGGCTGCCTACAACGGAATGCAATGGATCGAGGAGCAGTTGCGCTCGATCCTCGATCAGAAGTCAGTCGATGTCACGGTCTTCATCAGTGTCGATACTTCGACTGACGGGACTGAAGCGTGGTGTGCGGCTTACGCTGCCACCCACCCCGGTATCGTGCTTCTGCCCCCGGCGGGCGCCTTTGGTGGCGCATCGCGCAACTTTTTCCGGTTGATACGCGATGTTGACATCGAAGAATTCGAGTTCATCGCTTTTTCAGATCAGGACGATGTCTGGCACCCCGATAAACTGCAGCGTGCAGTGCAACGGCTGACGGAGCAGGGGGTAGATGCCTACTCCAGCAACGTCACTGCGTTCTGGAGCGATGGCCGGACTCGACTGCTGGACAAGGCGCAGCCGCAGGTCGCCTGGGATTTTCTGTTTGAGGCTGCAGGCCCGGGTTGCACCTATGTGATGAGTCGGGCACTGGGCCAGCCACTCAAGGCGACAATGCTCGAAAACTGGGCTGCGCTGCAGTCCGTCAGTCTGCACGACTGGTTCTGTTATGCATTTGCCCGCAGCCACGGTTTTCGCTGGTTCATCGATTCGGTACCCTCCATGGACTACCGTCAGCATGAGCGCAACCAGGTGGGCGCCAATACCGGGCTGAGTCCCTTGATTGCGCGCTACAAAACGATTCATGACGGCTGGTGGTTCACTCAGGTGCAATTGATCGCACGTCTTGTCGGTCAGGATCGGGACGCCATTGTCGGATCCTGGTTGGCATTGGGTCGGCGGCAGTTGATGAAGTTGTCATTTTCCGCCCGGCAGTGCCGGCGCAGGACCCGCGACAAGGTCTTCTTCTTTTTTATCTGTTGGGTCACTGCACTGATGGGGAACCAAAAGCGATGAATACCCCGAAAGTATTGGTGACGGGGGCGGGCGGATTCGTCGGTGAAGCTTTGGTTTTCAGGCTCTTGCTGGACAAACGGTTCACTCCGGTGGCCACGGCGCGCAGCAGCACCCGGTTCGGCGGGTTGTGCAGCGTGCGGCCGCTGGATCTTGCTGTCCCTCAGACGTTTCCCGTGCTGGAGGGGGTGCAAGTGGTGGTTCATGCGGCTGCCCGTGTGCATGTGATGCACGAAACAGCCGTCGATGCCTTGTCGGCATTTCGTGAAGTCAATGTGCAAGGCACGCTTCGACTGGCGCGACATGCAGCCGATTCGGGAGTCAAGCGCTTCATCTTCATCAGCTCGATCAAGGTGAATGGTGAAGGCACCGAGCGAGGCAAGCCATTCACCGCCGACGATCCGGCCCATCCGACAGATCCCTATGGCGTATCCAAGTTCGAAGCCGAAGAGGCTTTGAAGGCGCTTGCGCGTGCAACAGGAATGGAGGTGGTTATCATCCGCCCACCGCTGGTTTACGGACCGGGTGTAAAAGCCAACTTCCTGAGCATGTTGAACTGGCTCGACAGAGGTATTCCATTGCCGCTCGGCGCCATCGATAACCGGCGAAGCCTCGTCAGTATCGGCAATCTGGTGGACCTGATCGTCACCTGTCTGACGCATCCGGCGGCGGCCAACCAGACATTTCTGGTCAGTGATGGTGAGGATCTGTCCATCAGCGGCTTGTTACGGCGACTGGCTGCAGCACTCGGGAAAAAGGCTCGCCTGATTCCAGTACCCCAATGGGTGCTGAATACCGGAGCATTGTTATTGGGAAGACAGGCTGTCGCCCAGCGGGTCTGTGGATCATTGCAGGTCGACATCAGTAAAAACCGGGAATTGCTTGGATGGGTTCCACCCATTCCGGTTGAAAAAGCCTTTCGCCAGACTGCAGCCCATTATCAGGACTCGCAAACGAAATGAATTATTGGTGGTTGCTTCTTGCTGTCTTCGTTGTTTCCTGTGGGTTGACGTGGGTACTGCGCCGTTACGCGCTGGCTAAAAGCCTGATGGACATACCGAACGAGCGCAGTTCCCACTCGACCCCGACACCTCGCGGTGGTGGTGTAGCAATTGTCCTGGCCTTCTGCGCGGCAGCGCCCGTTCTCGCAGGGCTGGGGCTGCTGAGCCCGGCGGATCTGTATGGTTTGCTGGGTTCCGGCCTGATTGTCGCGGTCATCGGCTTTGCCGACGATCACGGGCACATTGCTGCAAGGTGGCGTCTGCTCGGGCATTTCATTGCCGCCGGTTGGGCTCTGTTTTTTCTGAGTGGTCTGGCCCCGGTTTCCTTCTTTGGACTGGTGATCGACCTGGGATGGCTGGGCAGTGCGCTGGCACTGATCTATCTGGTGTGGATGCTCAACCTCTACAACTTCATGGATGGCATCGACGGTCTGGCCAGTGCCGAGGCGGTTTGTGTCTGCCTGGGGGCGGCGCTGGTTTATTGGCAAACGGCCCACCTGGAACTGATTTGGGCTCCCGTTGTTCTGGCGGGCGCAGTCGCAGGCTTTCTGTGCTGGAACTTTCCACCGGCGAAGATTTTCATGGGAGATGCCGGCAGCGGCTTTCTCGGCATCATTCTTGGCGTTCTGGCCCTCAAGGCTGGCTGGGCAAACCCGGAACTGCTGTGGAGCTGGATGATCCTGCTCGGCGTTTTCATGGTAGATGCCACCTTCACGTTGGTGCGGCGACTGTTACAGCGCCAGAAGGTCTATCAGGCGCATCGAAGTCATGCGTATCAGCATGCCGCGCAGAGTTTTGCGAGTCACAAAAAGGTCACCCTCGCCGTGGTGGTGATAAATGTGGCCTGGTTGTTGCCTATGTCGATGTTGGTTGCGGGAGGTGCGTTGTCTGGACTTCTCGGTGTGGTGCTGGCCTATCTGCCGCTGGTAGGGTTGGCGATTTACTTTAACGCTGGCGCAGTAACGCGGTAACCGGCCTCCATGGGGGCAGTTTCGTGCTTATGCTTGAAAAGAAGTGTTGGAATTTATGATTGAAGGTTCAAAGCGTTCAGGGGCATTTCTGTTTTTGCTGGTGCTTCTCTGGGCGGCCATCTGGTGGATGGATCGCTACTCTCTGGGATTGCAGTTCAGTGCATACCTGTGGTCGGTGGGGGCTGTCGGCAATGCTCTGCCCTTTGCCACTTTGTTTGTGCTTCTACTGTTGTTGACCAACCGTCTTTACCTGTCGTTTTTTCTCGCATTGGCAACAGGTGCGTTACTCTATTTCATAAGTTTCAAGAAATACCAGAGTTTGGGTAAACCTCTCTCAGGTGATGATTTCTTGTTACTGCAATATCTTGATAGCAGTGCGCTGGAATTGTTTGCCTCGTACGTAAAGCTTCGCTGGGTCGTGTTGGCTGGAGGGTTGGGCGTTTTTTTTGTCGCTCTTATGGCCTATCTGGATAATCCTTTTTTTCAGAGAAAGTCGATTGCCCGTAAATGCAGCGTGGGACTGTTGATCATCACTCTCTCGGGGATCTGGTATTTCAAGGGTATAGAAACAATCTACGAATTCAATCGCATGCGTTTTTCCTGGTCAAACCCGATCAGTACTCTGCATGCGGGACTGGTGTCCAAGATCATCTATGGCGAGATCAAAAAGTCTCAGTCAAATGACATGCCGATCAGCGCCGCTGAAATAAACAATGTGCTGCAGAAAAACAACAGTTGCATGCAGGCTTCGGCTTCAGCCAATTCATCACTTGCGGTTGTGCATCCGGATATTATTGTGATTCAAAGCGAATCATTTTTTGATCCGGACATCCTGCAAGGCGTTGAGCTTCCGAACAACTTGTTGCGCAACCTTCGCCAGTTGAAGACCGCCGGAGCAGTGGGACAAATGAAAGTCCCGACGTTTGGCGGTGGAACGATCCGGACCGAGTACGAGGTGCTCACAGGTATTGATCTCGCGGCCTATCCTCTGGTTCAGTTTCCCTATTTCGAGGTCCGTACGCCGAAGATGAACAGCCTGGCCTCCGAGGTCAAGGAAAACGGCTACGAGGCTATCGCGATTCACGGTAACGCGGGTTCGTTCTGGAATCGTACGAAGACATTCAAGCTGGCAGGCTTCGACAGGTTTCTTACGGCCGATGATTTTCCCTCGGATGCCGAACACGACGGGGCCTATCTTTCCGACAAGAGCATGACCGATCTGGTCATTACGCAATTGTCGAAGGCCGATCATCCAAAGTTCATTTTTGCTATCAGCATCGAGGCCCATGGCCCTTATACGATTGGTTCGATCAAGGACGCGGCCGTTCGCGACGCCATTCCCGTGCCGTCAGGTTTGAGTGCCGAAGGTGCCGAGGAATATCGGAACTACATTTATCATATCGATAATGCGGACCAGCAATTGGGCCGCCTGAAAAACTATCTCGACGCACGCGGCAAACCCTATGTTCTGGTGTTTTATGGAGATCATCTTCCCGGACTTGGCGGGGTCTATGAGACGCTTGGTTTCAAAAACGGGGCAGCGGCAACCGATCAGACGGTACCCTGGATCATCACCAGCAATAGCTCACAAAATACCTCTTCGATCGACACTTCCTGGAAGCTCGGGCCTGCGTTGTTGAAAGAGGCTGGCTTGTCAGTGTCGCCTTACTTCCACCTCGTCAACTGTCTGGAGGCCGTATCAGAAGTTACAGGTGCGGAGCCTGAGTTTTACTCAGTCGCTCGAGCTCAAACTCAAGGTCGACTGGGTGATTATGTTTCTGCCGGGGAGAAACAGTAATGAAATGGTTACTTCTTCTTGTGGCAGGTGCTCTGACTCTGCCGTGGTACATGTCCAGGGGCATCGAGTTTGAAGTGGACCCTCAGGTTTTTTCCAATTGCGACTTGCCGGCAAACGTCTCTACGGTTCGCTGGAACGTGGCCAGAGAGAGCGTGCAATCGGTAAGGGTTTTCGTCAATTCGGTCAACACTCCGGAAAATTTATGGGCCAGCGGTGAGCCTCAGGGCGAGATGAAAACCGGGCCTTGGGTAGCTGATGGGCTGACATTCACATTAAGGGATCAAGCCGGCGAAGTCCTGGCAAAAAGAACCGTACAGACCACACGCTGCCTTGCCAACAACGCAGGGCAATAGATCCTGGTATGAGGCTATGAAAGCCGATCATTTCAATCGTAAGTGCTAAAAGAAAACCCTGGGGACCGAGTTGTCGGTCGCCAGGGTTTTTTCTTTATTGGCAGGTGTTACTCAAGGGCGGACAACACCGACAGTCAGATCGACTACGTTGACGGTATCCCGGTCCCTGGCGGTAATGTAGACATTGCCTGAGGTGGCACCCACCGGAATCGGAAGCGTCTCCGAGAACGTAACCCGTCCCTGGCTGCAGGGTATGAGCTTGTAATAAACAGGCTGCACGTTCCAGTTGATTTGAGCGATGAATGAACCCGTGTTGCTGGAGCATTCAAACGTCACTTCATACTTGGCAGATCTGGAGTTTTGCGTGTCGATAGTGGAAACGACTTTTGGAGTGGTGTCCGCCGTAAAACCCTGGCTGGTCGCGATGTCTTTCACTGAGTCGGACTGGTTTCGGAGATTGTAGACGGTCTGATAGTCGATTTTGTCCTTCGAGAGTTTGTACAGAATGATAGGGCCCAATTGATAAACAGGCTGTCCATGCATCGTCAGGTAGCCAAGCATTGCCTGACGATTTGGCAGGCTGGTTGCAAACGATGAGTTCCAGATCACGTACTGTACTTTCCACTTTTCGATGATCGCCGCGATATCGTCAGTGTTCTTTACGAGGCCGAATGCTCTGGTTTGAGAAGGAGAATACCAACTGATGTAAATGGGCTGGCCTCGCAACGTTGCGCCAAACGAAGCGCTCACGTCGTATAGCACCACTGGATTGTTGGTGTTGCTGTTCAAGTAGGCTGTAATGGCCTTGGACGGTGCTAGCTGCTCCGTAAGGCTGGACTTCTCGACATCAGTGAAGGCGTCTTGCGCAGGCGTTGTAAGAAACCACGCAATGCCCGGCAGGAAGTAGATATTCACGGCGATAAAAAACATGAATACCCATCGAGTGACGCGCTTTGCGGTGCCGGACACCGCAAGCATCAGGCATCCGAGTACGACGCTGGCGAGAGGCAAGATGGGGAACAGGTAGCGCCAGTACTGGGTCGCAGAGAACATGACCAGACCGAATCCGACTGTCGGCAAAACCAGAGCGAATTTGATGGAGTTGTTGAGCCTCCTGCTTGCAATCAGCGTCATCAGACCCAGAGGTAACAAGTACAGATACTGGAAGCCGGCAACAAAATTCAGCGACTCATAATGTTTGCTGGTGTTGTAGAACAGCGCCCAGAAACTTTGCAAAGTAAACCCCTTTTGATAAAGAGGGTCGGCAAAGTTTACCAGGGGGTAATAAGGTGACTTGAAAATCTCGTTGTAGAGAGGGAAAAAAGGATTGCCGCTGGTTATCCAGGAAAAGCCATAAGACTGCAGGGCGGAAAAGCTGGATATGCCAATCAACACAGTGCATGCGAGTACTGGATGCTCAGACTTTTGCAGGGCAAAGTGATCTTTTTCCTTGAGAAAGACAGGGATGTATGCAGCGATGAGCAATGCGCCCAGCACCATGCCTGGGAGCTTTGTCGCCGAGCATAGCGCGGCGACTGAAACGATCGCGATCAACTTTGAGGCGGCGGCGTCCGTCTCGGGTTCCAGCAGGATTTTTACAGCGCTGGTAGCCAGGAACGCAAGGAACAACTCGGTCTGCAAGTAGATCAGCAAGGGCGCGATGATCGGGGTGCTGCAGAAGAGCAGTACCACCAACAGACTGTCACTGCTGTTCTTGAGCAACGAGCGTGTAAGCGACCAGACCGTGTAGATAAGTAGGGTTGTAAAGGTAAGGTTAAGCCCTCCCCTTGCATCTGCGTTGGCAATGATAGAGACGATCGAGTGCAATAGATCAAAGGCAAACGGGGCAACCGACCAAATCTGTTGCTGTATGTTGAAGCTGAAGGCTCGTGTATTCGCAAGTTCCGTCCACATCCTCAGGTGCAATACATTGTCATCGCTGCCTATGGACGGAAAAAAGGCAAACTGCAATACATAGCCGATGATGAATGTGCAAACGATCACCGAGCGAAAGGAGAGCCTCTGGATAAGATCGGAGCCACTGCTGATGCGGCTGCGCAAAGCACTGGACAGACCTCTTCTGAACGAAGGCTGTGTGAGTGCGAGAAACGGCGCAAACAAAATCCCGAAGTAGAGCAGGCGAGTGTTGATTGGAAAGTGAATAAGCGTGCTGAACAAAGCTATGTATAGCGTGATGCCAACCAGTATTGCCCGCAGGGAGTGGGTCTTTGTCTCATCTGCAGGAGAAACAAAGCCAAGCGCCCACCTGCCAAGAATGTAAGACGAGGAAATAAACAGAAGTGCGGACAGTGTTTCTTGAGGGCCTGTACCCAAGGCTGCAAATAAGAATAGACCACCTATAAGAACGTGGTTTGAATATTTGTATCTTGTGAATTTCAATAAGGCAGCCAGAGTTAGTAACATGCCTGCCCAAGAATACAGATCGCTGAGCAGCGAAATATTCCAGTAAAAGGGAAACGATTCCGAGTAATGAGCCACCAAGGCAGGAATGCTCGCTGCAAGCAGCAATAACAAGCCTGTCAGTACATATGAAAGTTTTTTTGTTTCAGGCATCTTGAAAACGACCAAGTAGCGAAAAATGTTTGCGTGGGATTGGGCTTGTTGGAAACGTCAATCTTTGCATTGGTCACGGCCATGGTTTTTGAACTGCACCTTCAGGTGAAAAGGTCGGTGCGGAACGGCGGCAACATCGTGTCCGATAAATGCAAGTATGAATTGAGTTCCAAGGATGATTGGCAGAGCCGATAGCATCACGGTGCCGGCAGGTGTTGGAACGCCTGAATCCATGGATGAAATCCAGTGGCTGACACCAAATACAGTACCGGCGGCAAGCATCAGGACGCCCAGTGGCAGTTCGATGGACGCCAGCGACATGTTTCTCAAGTAGTAATTGTAAAAAATACGCTTGGACAGATTTCTCAGGTGTTTGGCGAGGAACTCGCCGACAATCTTCGAGATCTTCAGATTGCTTTCTTCTTCGCCATATTTGGCATCCATTGGAATGTCGATTACAACGGCTCTCAACGTGTTCAGGCGAAAGAGAATGTCGGTCTCGAAGAAGTAGCGATTGCTGATTTTGTGAAAGGGCAGGTGTTTCGCAACATCTCGATGAATGGCAGTAAAACCGTTGGTAGGATCAAACAGGTCCCAATACCCGGAAGACAGTTTCGTCATGAAAGAAAGAACGGCATTGCCAAACAAGCGCATTTTCGGCATGGCGTGAATTTCTTCAAGATCAAAGAAGCGGTTGCCTTTGGTGTAGTCGGCTTCGCCATCGATAATCGGCGCCACGAACTGCTTGATCAGGCGCGGATCCATTTGTCCGTCGCCATCAACTTTTACAATGATGTCCATCCCGTCTTGAATGGCGGCGGCATAACCGTTCATGACGGCGCCTCCTACCCCAAGATTGACCGGGTTGTGGAGTATTGTGACGCGCAGATCGGTGCAATGCTCGCTGACGTATTTCCCTGTTTCTTGCGGGCAGCAATCATCGACTACATAAATGCGATTTACTTCAGGTCCGATTTTAGAAATGACATCCAGTATTTGACCTTTGACTTTGAAGCTGGGAATTACCACCGCAATTTTTTGTAGCGTTTCCACCGTTTACTCCCTTTCGAAACCGGAACCACAGTTCAGACTGCTGGCATGACTGCCCGCATCTTAGTCGGTTCACCGTCGAAGGTCACTGTCTTTAAGGGTGAAAAATCAGGTCGGAGGAGGTGGTTAAAAGGGAGTTTTGACTTGAGAGGTCAGGATGTTTTTAACCGTTGGGTTAAAACATTGATGAGGGGCTGGATCTTCGGGATGATTGTTGCAATTAGTGTGTCGTGATGAAGGGAATTGAGCTCGCCATGATCTGTCGACAAATCATGGCATGAGCTCGCATCACGGGTTCAAATCAAAGCAGTACTGGCGAAGCGGGCTTCCCAGCTGTTTTCCTGTTTGAATTGTTGGGAGAGTGCAGCCGAGTGAGTGTATTCAAGCGCGCTGGCTACTGCGGCGTTGAAGTCAGAAGGAGAATCGCAAAGATAGACCCCCTCTTGATCGCCGCGATAAGCCATTTCGCCAAAACTGGTCGAGAGAATGGGCAAGCCCAGCGCTCGATACTCGTAGTACTTGATCGGGTCTACCGATGAAGTCAGTTCGTTGTGCAGAAACGGAATCAGTGCAACGTCGAACGACAGCATTCTTTCCAGAGCATCTTTGTGGCTGCACGGCGGGAAGAACGTGATGTTCGGCGCGAGCTTCAAATCGGTCGGATTGAAGACCGGGCCGATGACGTGAATCTGATCTTCAGGTCGGCTTTCTGCCAGGCTAATCAACCATTTCCAGTCAAACCATGCGCCTACAGTGCCCACGTAGCCAAATACCGCTGGCGAACGCTTGGCGGTGGAGTTCTTGGCCGCCGGCAGCAGCGCAACGTCGAGTCCATTCGGGACGAACTTGACGTGCGAACGGTGGCTTTCCCACTTTTTTCTCAGCTTCGTCGAAGATGCCAGCAAGTGGGTGGTCCTGCGGGCGATCTCCAGCTCGCGACGCGCCATGGCATTTTTCGACAGGCCGGAATAGAACGTTGGAAAGTCATCCATCGCGTCATACACGGAGGGATGGTCTTTCAGCAGATCCAGGACCTTGAGGGCCAATACAGTGGGCTTGCCGATGACAAGCATTGTATTGCCCTCATTTGCGAACGACTGAACTGTTTTCAGCAATTCACCCCAGCAAAAGCTGCCGTTGATCAGGCCCGAGCCCGGCAGCGGTTCAATCGGTAGTGCCTTTGGCTTGAGCACGGTCAGCCACGGCTCAAGGTCGCCGCTTTCCGTTTGATCGCTCACGCCAATCTTTTTGAAGTCCGCCAGAACAGGAAAGCGGCTGGGGTAAGGATCCAGCCACAATACTTCACCGCCTGTTGTTGCATGGAACCATCGAGCGAACTTTTGTGGTCGCTGAGCAAAACTGGACCAGGGAACAGGCGATAGATAGACCAGACGCATTAACGGCAGTGCTCTTTCAGAACCGCGACAATGCGCTCTGCACCTTTGCCGTCGCCGTAAGGCGATACGCCTCGGGCCATCGCTTTGTACGCTTCAGGGCTGTCCAGCAGGGTCTGGGCTTCTTTCAGAATTGGCTCGTAGTTCGGGCCGACCAGCTTCACGACACCCATTTCCACCGCCTCGGGCCGTTCTGTTTCATCACGCAGAACCAGAACAGGGATGGCCAGTGCTGGCGCTTCTTCCTGAACACCGCCCGAATCGCTGATGATCAAGTACGCTTTTTTCATTGCGGCAATGAACGGTGCGTAATCCAGCGGCTCGCACAGCTTGATGTTCGGGATGTTGCCGAGAATCTCATGGGCGACGTCCTTGACGTTCGGGTTCGGGTGCACCGGGTACAGAATCTGCACGTCCTGATTGCGTTCAGCGAGCGTCTTGAGGGCTTTGCAGATATTGCGGAACGGTTCGCCGAAGTTCTCGCGACGGTGAGAGGTCACAAGAATCAGACGCTTGGAATCATCGAGCTCAATGCCCAGTTCCAGGTCTTTCCTGGCCGTCATCAACAGTGCGTCGATCACGGTGTTGCCTGTCACGGTAATGTCCTTTTCCGGGATGCCTTCGCGCAGCAGATTGTTTTTCGAGCTTTCAGTCGGGGCGAAATGCCAGCGGGTCAGGCGACCTGCAAGTACGCGGTTGGCTTCTTCCGGGAACGGGTTCTGTATGTCGCCGGTGCGCAGGCCGGCTTCGACGTGGCCGAACGGGATGCGGTGATAAAAGGCCGCCTGAGCCATGGCCAGTACGGTGGTGGTGTCACCTTGGGCCAGCACTACGTCAGGTTTTTCGGCCAGCAGGACTTTGTCGAGCTCCAGCAGAAGACGGGCGTTGAGCGTCGTCAACGTCTGGTTTGGAAGCATGATGTCGAGGTCGATGTCAGCCTTGATGCCGAAGAAATTCAACACCTGATCCAGCATGTGGCGATGTTGAGCAGTGGCCAGTACCCGTACCTCTGCCCATGGCTGTTCTTTGAGCGCAAGAATGACAGGCGCCATCTTGATAGCTTCCGGGCGTGTGCCGACGGTGCAGATAATCTTCATTTTCATAGTGTTTCCTATGCAACATCCACTGAATTTGGGGCCTAGGCCCGCCGCAGGAGCCAGCGTGTCAGCAGAAAGGTAATGGGGACGGTAACGAGGATGACGATCAGCGGTGCAAACAGTTGATCAATGCCAAGAAATTCGACGACGAAACCGAGAATTATGGCGGATAGGAGATACTGAATCAAATACACCAAAGGAAAGGCCATGAAGCCTTTCCAGCTGATGGGTGTATTGAAAACGATCGTCGAATTGAACCAGTACGAGAAAACGATACCCACTGCAAAAGCCAGCGCATAGGCGATCTGGTAGGGCAGGATCACTTGCAGACCAAAGTACAGGGCATAGGTGAATGCGGTATTGATACCGCCACCGATGACAAACTTTACCAGGTCAACAAGCGACCTTTTTTCCGGCATGGTCAAACCTGCTTTCCCGACTGCACCAGCTTTATGAAGTCGCCGTAATCCCTGATGTAATCGGCCGAGTCGTAATAGTCTGAAGCAAAAACCAGCAACATGGCGTCGGAAGAGTATTTGTATTGAACGCCCCATGTCAGCGGAGGCAGGTACAACCCCATGTTGGGACGGTCAAGGGTGATCTCCTCGCGCGTCTTTCCATCATCCACGGCCACGCGGATGCTGCCTCTCACGGCAATCAGGAACTGATGGCATTCATGGTGGGCGTGCTCACCCCGGGTGTTGGCCGTAGGGACGTCATACACCAGGAAGTAGCGTTTGGGGCTGAACGGTATTTCCCGCTCGAATTCGCCGACCGACAGGCTGCCGCGCAAATCCGGAACTGCCTTGAACGTGTGAAGCGTCACACCCGAAACGCTGGTGCTGATGACGGCGGGTGTATCGGATATCGGCGCGAGGGTGCTCTCGTTGGCCGCGCCGGTCGCGCCTTCAGTGTAACCGATGATTTTTGCCGGATTGCCGACAACGATGGCGAAAGGCGGAACCGAGCGCGTCACCACAGCGCCGGCGCCAACCATCGCGCTCTCGCCGATGGTCAATCCAGGGAGAATCGTGGCATTGGCGCCGATGGTGGCCTTGCTTTTGACGACGGTGCGCAGGAACTCTTCAGGGTACTGCTTGCTTCTTGGGAAGCGGTCATTGGTGAACGTCGCGTTCGGCCCGATAAAGACATCGTCCATGATCTGAATGCCGTCCCACACCTGGACGCCGCACTTGATCGTGACGCGATCACCGATGACGACATCGTTTTCTATGAAGACGTTATCGCAGATGTTGCAGTCGGCCCCCAGTTGCGCGTTTGGCAGAACGTGAGCAAAAGCCCAGATTCGGGTGTTCTTGCCGACGCGGGAAGTTTCGCAGAGTCCCTTGGGGTGGACAAAGTAGTCGGCGTTTTCATTTTTCATGATTGAAACTCTCAGTCCGCATCGGAATGGCGAGCGGCCTTGCCTTGGTGTTTTCGTAGGTACGCCACGCGTAGGACCCCACAATGCCCAGGCCGAACAGGTTCGCCGCACCCAGGAACACGATGACATTGATGGTCATTGCGTAACCTGAAACGGTGATCAGGCCCGCCAGACGAGCCAGGGTCACCGTCAGGCCGAAGGCGGCCGCCAACACAGTGGTCACGCCGCCGAGGCGAGTCAGCAACCTGATGGGCAAGTCCGTGAACGCGAAGACACTGTCCATCATGTAGTTCACTTTTTTGGAGAAGGTCCATGCGGACTTCCCGTGCTCGCGCTTTTGCCGTGTATAGGCAATGACATGGCGACGGAAGCCGAGCCAGAAAACCTGGGCGACCAGCGAGCTGTGTCTTTCGTCGAGGGTCAGTAACGTATCGCGAAACGCCTTGTTGCAGCCAAACACGTCAACACCGCCTTCCGGCATGCTCGAAACGACGTAGCGGCGATAAAGGCTCCAGAAAACCCTCGACGCCAGGCGAGTGAAGAACGGATCCATGCGAGCCTCTCGGACACCCAGTACCACGTCGTACTCGCCGCCAAGCAGCGCGGCATTCATTTCCAGAACAAGTTCGGGTGGCTCTTGAAGGTCGGCCGCCATCACGGCGAAGCGTTGCCCGCGGCCTTTTTCCAGGCCTACGCGTATGGCCGCAAACGAGCCGAAGTTGCGTGACAGCAAAACGAGTTGTGATTCGAACTGCTGCCGGGGCAGGGCTTCACGAAGGATTTCGTAGCAGCGGTCCGGGCTTCCATCGACAACAAAAACAGCCTCGAAATCTCCCGCCAATTTGCTGTTCAGGCCTTCGATGGCTGCCAGCAAATCGGGCAAGGAGCCTTCATTCTTGTAGACGGGAATAACGAGCGTCAGCAAGCGATTGCACTCCTACTCGGCAAAGAAGGTTCGAACGGCAGCAATGACCGAGGACACTTCTTTATCGGTCATGCCCGGGAAGCACGGCAGCGTCACCAGTGTCTTGCACAGGCGCTCGGTGACATCCAGCGAGCCGACGATGTGCGGTTCGGCGTAGGCGGTTTGCTGATGATCCGGGATCGGGTAGTGGATATCGGTGGAGATATTCTGCGACTTCAGGAAGTCCCGCAGTGCATCGCGTTTGGTGGTGCGCAGAACGTACAGATGCCCGACAAAGGATTCGTCCACGCTCGGCACACCTTCCACGGCGAGCGACGAGAAGGCTTCGTTGTAGCGACGGGCGATATCGCGACGCGATTCGTTCCAGGTGTCCAGCAGCGGTAGCTTCACCCGCAGTATGGCGGCCTGGATTTCGTCCAGACGACTGTTCTTGCCACCGGCATGATCCACTTGATACTTGGAAGACCAGCCATACTGACGCAGGGTTTTCAGGCGCGCAGCAACGTCATCGCGGCTGGTCACTACGGCGCCACCGTCACCCAGTGCACCCAGGTTTTTGGTCGGGTAAAAGCTGAAACAGGCAGCGTCGCCCCAGCTTCCGGCCTGTCGACCATCCATGATCGCGCCGTGGGATTGCGCGCAATCCTCGATCAGTGGCGTGCCGGATGCCTGAGCCAGCGCCATCAGTGACTGGATGGCCGCCATTTGCCCGTACAGGTGAGTGACGATGATGCATTTCGGTTTCTGCTCCAGGGCTTGCGCCAAGGCATCGACCGACATGGTCATGGTCGATTCGTCGATGTCGACATAGACCGGCGTCGCCCCGATGGCATGGATTGCGGTACTGCTGTAGAACCCGGCGTTGGCGACCGTCACGACCTGGTCGCCGGCCTCCACACCCACGCTGCGCAGGGCGATTTCCAGGGCGTCGGTACCGTTGGCCACCGACACGCAATGCCCGGCACCCACGTACCCGGCAAATTCGGATTCGAAGCTGCTGACCTCTTTCCCGAGAACATACCAGTGGCGATCAAGTACGTTCTTGATCGCACCGAGGAAGTCGAGATCCTTGTTCATCACCACATCGGAGAAAAGAGGGATCATGTCGATACTTCCCGAAGAGTCCATTGGCTTGTTCATTTATCGGAGTTCTTGTAGGTGTGCGGCGCCCACTCGCCCCATTTCGCCTCGTAAGTCGCCTTGTTCTGTTCGAACAGGGCCTGGCGGTCAGCACTTCGCATTTTGTTGAACGAAGCCGACAGGTGGTGATGGATGAATACGTCTTCGGCGCAGCCCACTTTCAAGCCCAGTTGTTCGATCCGGCGGCAATAATCGTCATCTTCGAAGAAACCACGACCGAAAGCCTCATCCAGCGGACCTACGGCTTCGTAGACTTCACGCGAGAACATCACGCAGAAGAACGCGGCGGTGTACAACTCCTGGACCTTGCCGATGTGGCTGCGAGTGTATTTACCCGACTCCACCAGCATCTCGTCCATGTTGTTGTACTTGATCTGGATCTTGGCTTCGTTACCGATGTTGTTGGTAACCGGGCCGATGATGCCGAGGTTCTTGTTGCGCTGAAGGTGGCGGTAGAGCGTGCGGATCCAGCCAGGGGTGACGTAGGTGTCGTTGTTCAGCAGCACCAGGTATTCGCCGGTTGCCTTGGCCAGACCCTGGTTGTTGCCGGCAGCGAAGCCCCGGTTGTCTTCGTTCAGGATGATCGAACGGTTTTCGCCCTGGGTGACCCACTCCTGCAGAAGTGCAGGGGTGCCGTCGGCGGAGGCGTTGTCGACAACGATGACTTCGAGGTTGTCATGGTTGGAGTGCTTGTCGAGACTGGCAAGGCAGGCCTTGGTCAGCTCGATGTTGTTGTAGGTGACCACGATGACGCTGACGCTTGGAACCGCTCGGGATGATTCGATCCGATTGATCATCTGCTCGGCGCGATGCGCCCAGGTCTGATTCTTCGCAAATTGCTGGCGAGCATGGATGCGGTCGGCGGAGTCGGTAGCGTTCAGTTCTTCGTTGATGGCCCCGATGAACGCCTCGGTGGTCGGTGCCGCGTGGACCAGGTTTTCGAATTGCTTGATCTCTGGCAGGTCGACCGATACTACCGGTTTGCCGGCGCTCAGGTACTCGTAGACCTTGACCGGGTTGGTGGCCAGTGTCAGCGGGATGACCTGGAATGGCAGCAGGCAGACGTCGAACGCGTGCAGGTAGCGTGGCAGTTCGCTGTAGGCCATTTCGCCAGTGAAGGTGACATTGCTCAGGTGTGCGAGCTGCTCGCGGGCACCCACGGTGTCAGCGCCGATCATCAGGATCGAATGATCCGGGAACGCCTTGGCAACGTTTTCCAGCAGCTTTACATCGAACCATTCTGCAATGGCACCGTAGTAGCCAATGATCTTGCGCTGTTGCGGGTCGACGTAGACATTGGCTGGCTTGACCGCGAAATGGTCGTACTCGCCGGCATTGCGGATCAGCACGCGGCTGTCGGTGTGCTGTGCAACGATTTCATCCAGCCAGGTGGACGTGGTGATCGTCATGTCGGCATTGCGCATCAGTGCGCGCTCGATGGACAGGACTTCCTCCGAGACGTTGCCGAATCCTTCGTGGTGATCCATGCAGTCGTAGACGAGCTCACTGTCCGGTAGCACGGACGCCGTTTCGTACCAGAACGGGTGCTGTATCACCGAAACCAGTTGGCGCGACTGCGCCCAGTTCAGCACTTGTCCGATGGACGCTTTCAGTTGATCGGAGATCGCAACGCTCGGCGGGTCGTTGTAGATGACCGGTGCGCCTTTGGCATATAGATTGATCTGGAACAGTCGCCCGGCGCTGTCCAGCTGCTCCATGTTAAAGCCACCGCGCGGGTCGTCTACCAGGTTGACCGAGACGTAGAACACTCGACGGCCCGCACCGGCAATGGCCTGAGCCAGTTGCTGAGGGCGCTGATGCCGGAAGTGCCAGTCGATGACTCCCCAGAAAATGTAGTCTGGCAGGTCGTTTTCCTGAGATGCAGGCAAGGTGGCTGGAAGGTCGAACTGACCGCCGGCCAGCAGTTGGCTTTTCATCGATGACATCGGGCCTCGGACCAGTTGTCCATAGGCCTTGCGAATGGCGGTCTTGATGGCTTCCGGCAGGGGTAGCCGATTGAAGACGCTGCGCAACTTGCTTTTTATCGCACGCTTGTCGCTTGGCTGAAGGCCATGGCGCAGCACGCGGGTCGAGAATCGCAACGGTTGCGTGATTTTCCACGAATGGCTGTTGATGACATCGTTCAGGCGGTTCTGGGTCGCGATCAGGTGATCGCTCAGCGCAATGCTGTCTTCTTGAATCTTGTGAAGTGCGCGCTCGGTTTCGGCCAGACGAGTGGTGGCTTCTTCGAGCTCTGCGTTCGTTTCGGTGGCTTGGGCGCGGGCTGCGAGCAGTTTGTCCTTAAGGTCCACAACCACGTTGTCGGACTCCACATGAACGTGCTCAAGCTTTACGGCAGACGCCGCTTCATCCTGGGTGTTCGTGTAAATCAGCAGGATCTGCTCGCCAGGCCAGTAGTTTGGCTGGTGATCGGTAGTGTTGGTAATACTGCTGTGCGTGAGTGCCCAGGTGCCGAAGAACGCCGGAACGTTGTCCAGCTGAAAGGAGTAGAAGTGCTCATCAATGAGTTCCTT
Organism: Pseudomonas sp. 91RF; assembly: GCF_003576265.1. Lineage (NCBI taxonomy): Bacteria > Pseudomonadati > Pseudomonadota > Gammaproteobacteria > Pseudomonadales > Pseudomonadaceae > Pseudomonas > Pseudomonas sp. 91RF. The sequence goes on along the minus strand of NZ_QWFC01000048.1, from coordinate 155,658 downwards.
TTCCCGGAAGGGCAGCAGCAGCACGATGAACTTCCGGGCTTTCGCCGAAACGGTGTTCAACACATCCCACGGCGACTCGAAGTGTTCGAGGGTGTTGGACGAGAACAGGATGTCCCACTGCGGAGCTTCGCTGTTGCCGAGGAAGTCGTCACACAGGAACTGGCATTGTGGATAGGCGCTTTTGGCCTTGTCGATCGCTTCGGAGGAAAAATCGACACCCACCAGACCTGGAGCGTTCAAGCGCTTCGACAGGTTCTGGGTACCGTCACCCTGTGCGCAACCCCAGTCGCACATGGTCAGGTTGTCCGTTGCGATCAGTGAGGAAAGCCAGGCCGGAATGTTCTCCACGGCAACTTCACTGAAGAAGATGCTTTGCTCTCTGCCGAAGTTTTCTTCCCAGTCATTGGAAAAGCGATAGTCCCAGTAAGTCTTGGAGTTCACATCACCAGTGGTCGTTATGGAATCAGACGGTTTTTTCATGGTGTTGGTGCTCCCTGACCAGAATCGCTTTTTTGCACATTGATAGAAATCCGGGGCATGAATTGTCCGGATGCATTGCTAAGGAATGAAGAGGAAAAATACTGGGCGCCTTCCATGTATTCGTAATAATGGATGGCGGCAGATGAGCGGTTTTCTATAGCAGCGACCAGCAGGTATTCACCGGAACACAGTGGGTTCTCAAGTTCAAAACAGACTTCCTGGAAGGCTTCGTCCTGTGAAAACTTCACCTGGTCGTTCCAGGTACTTCCGACAATCAGATCGCTGCCGGAAAGGTTCTTCAGTGAAAACGACACTGACAGGCCTTCAAGGGTTTTGATTGCGCCGGTGTCGAAGGCAATTTTCACGAACATTTTTTCGTGGTCTGAGTAGAGGTTCTTTTTGACTCCCGACTCATCATAAATGCCTGCGTCCTGGATGATGCCGATGTGCGAGCCCCAATGATTGATGGGCTGGCTGGCCTTGTGTGGCTCAGTATCGTTGGCAGCCTTGCTCGGTGCGTTTCCGGTGTTCGGCGCATTGTTGAAGAGGTGCTCGGTGTACTGGGCCGTGATCGGAAACACTTCCCCGAGACCGCGCACGGTGCCTTTGTCCAGCCAGAGTGCACGATCGCATAGCGTGCGCACGGCAGCCACGTCGTGGGAGACGAACAAAATGCTGACTCCGGACTCTTTCATCTGTTTGATGCGATCCAGGCATTTGGCCTGAAAGCGTGCATCGCCCACGGAAAGGGCCTCATCGACCACCAGAATGCTTGGGTTGGTGTGGACTGCAACCGAAAAGGCCAATCGCACATACATACCCGATGAATAGGTTTTCACCGGCTGATTGATGAAGTCACCGATTTCCGCGAAAGTTTCGATGGCGGCGTACTGGCTGTCGATTTCATCGCGGTTCAAACCCAGGATCGCCGCATTGAGATAGACGTTTTCCTTGCCGGTGAACTCCGGGTTGAAGCCCGCACCGAGCTCGAGCAGGGCGGCAACGCGCCCTTTGACGGCGATCGTCCCGGAGCTCGGATTGAGGGTGCCGCAAAGCATCTGCAGCAACGTCGATTTACCCGAGCCGTTACTGCCTATGATGCCGACGGTTTCACCCGGCTGGACTTCGAGCGAGGCATTTTTCAGTGCCCAGAACTCACTGAAGTATTTGCGCTTCCCGCGAAACAGCATTTGTAACAGGCGTTGATGCGGTTTGTCGTAAACCTCATAGCACTTGCTCAGGTTGTCGATCTTGATGACGGCTTCAGAGGACATCGGCAAACCCCTTGCGTGTCTTTTGGAACCAGGCAAATCCACACCACGCAATCAAGGCGCCAGCCGCGAGCATGATTGCCCAGGCGGTAAAGTCCGGCATGCGGCCAAAGACGAGAACATTGCGGCTCTGTTCGATAATGGAGGCCAGGGGGTTGATCCTGATTGCAAATTGATATTTTTCCGGGAGCGCATCAATCGGGAAAAAGACGGCCGACATGAAGAGCAGGACGGTCGAAAACATCGCGGTAATCTGACTGATGTCTCGCAGGTAAACGCCCAGCGAGGAAAATAGCCAGCTCAATCCCATGATGCCCAGAAGCAGGGGCAGCAATACGACGGGCAGAAGCAGCGCCGTCGCAGGAATGCTGTGTTTGAAAATCAGTTGTGCAGCCAGCAATACCAGAAGACTGATGCCGGCATGAAACAGTGCAGAGCAGAACGCTACCCAAGGCAGTACTTCAAGTGGAAATACCACTTTTTTCACATAGCTGACGTTTGAGGTAATCAGCATCGGTGAGCGGTTTATGCATTCGGCAAAAAAACCATGAATCAACAAACCGACAAACAGGATGATCGCGAAGTCGGTTTTGCTTTCATCTGCACCGGTGCCCCAGCGGGCCTTGAACACCACTGAAAAAACGAATGTATAGATGACCAGCATGAGTATCGGGTTGAAAAAAGACCAGGATAAACCCAGTGCCGAACCGCGATAGCGTCCTAGAACTTCTCGTTTGCTAAGTTGCAAAATAAGACGTTTATTGCGCCAGAAGCTGTTGATCATTTCAAAAGGGTGAGCTGAAAAATTTTGCATCAGTGAGTTGACTCGACTTCTTATGCTGGTGGCCCATTTACATACTTGGATTTAATGACGGGGTAGATATCCATTTCTCGGGATAGATCCGGGCCCTCACGCAACCGTCCTGCCTTGCGTTTCCATGCGTTTTTTTGCCTTGACAGATGTCGGCGCTTATAGCGCTGCAGCACGCTGTGTCCGCGCAGCTGGCGCCGTCGGCCGCATCGCGCATGTTATCGCATTGACCCACATTTTTTCACTAGGCAGGCGGTCATTTTTGCCGGATGGTCAGGCAAATCGGGGATTTTCTTCACGAATAGTGGCTTTTGGCCTTGGGCGTGGGGTGGTTTGGCGGTGGAAGGTCGAAGGTGTTTCTGCGATTGTCGGAGAAATTCGATTCCGTGGAGCGTGTTAATCAGTCAGTTGTTTGAAAACGATGGGTGTCAGTGAATCGGGCTTCTTTTCGGAAAAAGGCTACAAGTTGGGTCAAGTATTGTCGGGAACAAAATATTTTGGTTAGCGACTCAAGCCTAATTACGTACAATGGCCCTTCGGTTTCCGCAGGCGGATGGGGCCTTAGAAGGCCAGATATTTATGGATAAATTCAGAGTTTTTCTGCTGGGGCTGCCTCGTCGGCAAAAACGGCTCATACAGGTCGCTACCGACGGCATTCTCGTGTGGCTGGCATTGTGGCTGGCATTCATCGTGCGATTGGGTATCGATGATATGTACAACCCTGTGCGGGTTCATTTCTGGCTGTTTGCATGCGCGCCAGTGATTGCCATTCCTCTTTTCGTCCGTTTCGGTATGTACCGGGCGGTCATGCGGTACTTCGGCAACGATGCGTTGATCGCCATCATCAAGGCCGTCAGTCTTTCTTCGCTGATTCTTGCGCTCGTGGTCTACTGGTACAGCAACCATGAGGCGGTTGTCCCGCGATCGATCATCTTCAACTACTGGTGGCTGAGTCTTGTGATCATTGGCGGCCTGCGTCTGTGCATGCGCCAGTATTTCATGGGCGATTGGTTTACCGCGGCGCAACATGTTCCGTTCACCAGTCGTGACGACGGCCTGACCAAGGTGGCCATTTATGGCGCAGGCGTAGCGGGAAATCAGTTGGTGGCGGCACTGCGCATGGGGCGGGTGATGCGTCCAGTGGCGTTCATTGATGATGATCCGAGTATTTCCGATCGTTCGATTTCCGGATTGCAGGTCTACAAGCCCAAGCACATTCAGCAAATGATCGAAGTGACGGGCGCGCAGGAAGTCTTGCTGGCCTTGCCTTCCTCGACGCGTTCGCGGCGCCGGGAAATCCTCAATCTGCTCGAAGGCTTCCCGCTGCACGTGCGCAGTGTGCCGAACTTTACGGACCTGGCCAGTGGACGGGTGAAAGTCGAGGATATCCAGGAAGTGGATATCGCCGACCTGCTCGGACGCGATTCCGTGCCCGCTCAGTCTGATCTCCTGGAGTCCTGCATCAAGGGCAAGACTGTCATGGTGACTGGGGCGGGGGGCTCGATCGGGGCTGAACTGTGCCGTCAGATATTCGCTCTCGGTCCTACGACTCTGTTGTTGTTCGAACATAGTGAGTTCAACCTCTACAGCATTCTGTCCGAGCTTGAAACGCGCTCCAGCAGACAGTCCATGTCGGTTCGGCTGCTGCCTATTCTTGGTTCCATCCGTCATCAGGACAAGCTGTTGGAGGTCATGAAGACCTGGCATGTGGATACGGTTTACCACGCTGCGGCCTACAAGCATGTCCCGATGGTCGAGCACAATATCGCCGAAGGCGTATTGAACAACGTGATCGGAACCTTGAATACCGCGCAGGCGGCATTGCAATCGGGGGTTGCCAACTTTGTGCTGATTTCGACGGACAAAGCCGTACGGCCAACGAATGTCATGGGCAGCACAAAACGCCTTGCGGAGCTGACGCTTCAGGCATTGAGCCGCGAAATTGCGCCTGTGCTGTTTGGTGACAAGGCAAACGTCTCCCGAGTCAACAAGACCCGATTCACGATGGTGCGATTCGGCAATGTCCTGGGCTCATCCGGTTCGGTGATTCCCTTGTTCCACAGTCAGATCAAGTCCGGTGGGCCACTGACGGTCACTCATCCCAAGATCACTCGCTACTTCATGACCATTCCTGAAGCTGCCCAGCTGGTGATTCAGGCCGGGTCGATGGGGCAGGGTGGTGACGTATTCGTGCTTGATATGGGAGAGCCGGTCCGGATCGTCGAGCTGGCGGAGAAGATGATTCATCTCTCGGGCTTCAGTATTCGATCCGAAAAAAATCCTCAAGGCGATATCTCCATCGAGTTCACCGGGTTGCGTCCAGGAGAAAAACTCTACGAAGAGCTGCTGATCGGCGACAACGTGGAGGCCACCCAGCATCCGATGATCATGACGGCAAACGAGGATCATCTGCCTTGGGAGGCTTTGAAGGGCAAATTGAGTGAATTGCTCAAGGCTGTCGAACAGGATGACTATTCGCGGGTGCGTCAGCTGTTGCGTGAGACCGTCAGTGGCTACACACCGGATGGCGAGATTGTCGACTGGATCTATCAGCAGCGGCGGTTGGAACCTTGATTGTTACACATCCTGCAATGTACACATTTTTGACAAGACGCTGATGTCGCCTAAGTTTGGGAGGCAGCTCAGGAAAAGCTGTCTATCTAATCGACATCATGGAGCGTCAATCATGCGTACAGGTTACTTTTACTCTCTGGTCTTTGCTTTGCTCGCCAGTGCTTCAATCGGCGTCATTGCGGCACCTGCGGCAAATCATTCGCATCAGGAAACTTCTTCGGCAACCGTCGCTACCGTGACTTCCGCTGAGAAAAAAGTCGATCTCAATGCTGCCGATGCAATCACCTTGCAGCGAGACCTTTCCGGCGTGGGAGAGGCGAAGGCCAAGGCGATTGTTGCTTATCGTGAAGCCAATGGGCCTTTTGCTTCAGTCGAAGAACTCCTGGAAGTCAAAGGAATAGGCAAGGCTATTCTCGACCGCAACCGCGACAAGCTTGAGATTAATTAAGCACTGAAGGACAGGAGACCGATCGATTGATCGGTCTTTTTTTGCCTGCTTCAATCGTAAGTTTTCCGCTTGTTTGCCGACAAAGAGTCGGCAGGGGCAGATCAAATTCCACAATGATTGTTTACACGTTAACCTGCGCCTCCAAAGTGGGACGCACGGCGACGCTGTGTTCGAAGAACAATGATCCGGGTTATCAAGCAAGGGACGTAATGGCAAGCGAACAAAAGATGTTTCTACCCATGGTGTTAAAGGCCTGGTCGCTTTTGATACTGATGTTGAGTGGGGTGGCCGTGATTGCAGGGCTCGCCCGTGCAAATGCGCTCTCGCTGACATTTTCAGCCGCATGTCTGGCTTGTGTGCTGTTGATCGGCTTCATCATGGCTAGAAGCAATCGCTGGAGGTTACCCGCAATTGCCGGACCGATCCTTCTGGCGTGCATAATGCTGGCTCTCGGGTTGTGGGTATTCTTTTTCGACTCGGGGCAGGTCAGCGATTTCGGTGTGTACTATCGCTGCGGTACCGGTGATCACAGTTCTCTCCAGGCCTGGCTCGAGAACTGTCAGTCCCAGTATTTGACAAAGAACAGTACTTACTGGCTAAGGTCCTTTTTCTATTCTTCAGCCATCGGTCAATTGATCGGTGGTGACTACTCCACATTCAAAGTGGTGAATGCGCTGGTCCATATGGCGACGGTGGTCGTCTGGTATTACGGAGTCAGGGCCAGTTACGGTGTGCGGGTCGCATCGCTGTCCAGCGTGTTGCTGGCGCTGTATCCGGAATACTGGTTCACCACTACGCTGGTGACTACCGATAACTTCGCGGTCCTGTGCGTTGCCCTGTTCATTCTGATGGCGCCGAAGTTGAATGACCGGTTGTCGACGGCGCTCGTCTTTTCGTTGTTCCTGGGCATCGTGATCTTTCTTGGGCATCAACTCCGGTCAATTGGCTCGATCTTTGTGCTGTCACTGCTGTTTTATCTGATCTGCGGGACAACCCTTGGGAAAAGATACTCTGGCTGGGTTGCCGGGGCGGCGGCGCTTCTTGTTTTTGTGGTGTGTTCCTTTGCCTTTTCGAAGGCTTATGAAACGAATCTTCCTGATCTTTTCAGTCCAGTGAAGATTGTTTCTGCGATCGACTTCCATACCACCCAGGGTTTTGCCATCAATTATCTCTGGGCCGAGCACTTCTGGCCTGCAACGCCTCAACCTCTTCAACTGCCTATGGCGATATACAAGATATCCACGGAGTTCTCGGGAGGATTCTTGCAATGGCCAGCTTATGTCTTCAATAAAGCCGTCGTTGTCTTTTCCGGTACCGGTTACTACGGTCTTTCAGCCTTTGCTTATCCGCCAGACAACCCCGACTCACTGGTGACGACAACGGTCAGCAACATCCCTTTCAGCGCCGGATTCTTTCCATGGCTGAGTCTGATTGTCTTCATGTATCTGGTGTCGGCAGTCGTGGGCGTTTTTCGCTCGAAAGTCGTTAGCGGGCCGGCGCTGGTTTCCCTGCTTGTCTTGGGCGTTTTTGGACTGCTGGTTTTGGGGATGGGAGAGTCTCAGGCCCGATACAGCGCGATCATCGCTCCTGCATTGGCCTTGCTGGCAGCGCTTGCATTCTTTTCACCCGTGACTGAAGAAGCGGCTCCTGAGCGATTGGTCTCGTTCGGCAAGGGTTACCTGATCGGACTGGCCGTCATTCTGGGCCTGTTTCTGATCATCCTCCTGTTGACCAAGGTATTGCCTTCCAGCGAGCAACTGAATGGACAGGTCAAACTGGTCGACGCGACCGCCTTGCAGTCGACGAGCTGTTCCAGTGATGGCGTCAGCCTTGCTCCTGACTATAAAAAAGTCAGGGTTGCATTTGCCGGGACGAGCAATTGCGCGGTTGTGAAGCTGGACGTACCGGCGGGCACTGCAACGGTTTCGTTCTATCTGAGTGGCTCGCGCTTCCCGTTCAGGTTCGAAGGTCCGGGACCGAACGTCTTTTCCTATCAGCTGTTAGCCGGGGAGAGCATCCTTTCCAGTGGCCAGACAGGGGAGACGTCCGTCAATTACGTTCAGGTCGAACTCCCGAAAGGGAGCGAGCATGAGTTGGTGTTGAAGGTGAAAAAGCTCAACGCCGGTGCAAGTGACTATATTGATGTATCGCTGATCCGGGCAATCGCCGGCAGCAAGTAGATCTGGGTCGCCGATACGGCAGTCCCGCAAAACACCTGGAGCGAACACGGCGAGCAAGGGTCTTGCCGTGTTCACCGAGAGGATGGTGCCGTTAGCGTATCCATTCATCCGTTTTGAAAATTATGGCTATCATATTTGTTTTGGATTATGGCTATAATAAAAACGGGTTAATGGCCCTGCGGTTTACTTTCTTCCCCCCCAGATGTTTTCAGGAGTGCAATCATGGTCGACATTCGTTCACAAGGGACTGCTCTCGTTACCGGCGCCTCTTCAGGGATCGGTGCAATCTATGCCGAGCGATTGGCGGCGCGGGGTTTTGATCTGTTGCTGGTGGCTCGCGATCAGGAGCGCCTGGAGTCTGCTGCCAGCAAATTGCGAGACGCGCATGGCGTTAAGGTTGAGGTGCTGAAGGCCGATCTGACGCAAAAGGATGAAGTGCTCAAGCTTGAGCAGCGCCTGCGCAGCGACTCCGGCATCAGCCTGTTGGTCAACAATGCGGGGGTAGCGGTCAATGGTTTGCTGGCCAACGCCGACCCCGAGGTGCTGGAGCAACTGATTCAGTTGAATGTCACAACCCTCACCCGCCTGGCAGCCGCAGCGGCAGCCGCGTTCACCCGCGCCGGGCGCGGCACGATCATCAATATCGCGTCAGTGGTCGCTTTGTTCCCCGAGCGTTTCAATGCCACCTACAGTGCCAGCAAGGCCTACGTGTTGAGCCTCACTCAATCGCTGAATACGGAACTCGAAGGCACCGGGGTCAAGGTTCAAGCGGTATTGCCGGGTGTGACCCGCACCGAAATCTGGGCGCGTTCCGGTTTTGATGCCAGCGGTATTCCGGCGGAGATGGTCATGGAGGCGGGCGAGATGGTGGATGCGGCGCTGTCGGGTCTGGACCAGGGCGAACTCGTGACGATTCCTTCGCTGCCCGATGCCGGTGAATGGCAAGCCTTCGTTGCTGCACGTCATGTGATGGCGCCCAATCTGTCCCATAGTTCGGCAGCCAGCCGTTACAAGTAAAAAACTTTTGAGTCGTGCGAGGTCAACCCGATATGGATCAGCGTCGAGTAGTTGTCACGGGTATGGGCCTGGTGTCGCCCCTGGGCAGTGATGTAGAAATCGTCTGGCAGCGATTGCTGGCCGGGCGTTCGGGATTGCGAAACCTGCCGGAGGCGGTCGTTGCGGATCTGCCGACGCGGGTCGGTGGTGTAGTGCCGACGTTGGAAGAGGACGCCGAAACCGGTTTCGATCCGGATCGGGCGACGCCACCCAAAGAACAGAAGAAGATGGATCGGTTCATTCTGTTCGCGATGGAGGCGGCCCGGCAGGCGCTTGAACAGGCAGGCTGGTATCCGACCGATCCCCGTGCTCAGGAACGTACGGCGACCATCATCGGTTCCGGTGTCGGCGGCTTCGGCGCAATCGCCGATGCTGTACGCACCACCGACAGCCGTGGTCCGCGTCGCTTGTCGCCGTTCACCATCCCTTCGTTTCTGGTCAACCTCGCGGCGGGTCATGTCTCGATCCAGCACGGTCTGAAGGGCCCGCTAGGTGCGCCGGTCACCGCGTGTGCCGCTGGCGTGCAGGCGATCGGTGACGCCGCTCGGCTGATTCGTGCCGGTGAGGCCGACATTGCCGTGTGCGGCGGTGCGGAAGCGTGCATCGACCGCGTGAGCCTTGCCGGATTTGCAGCGGCGCGGGCGCTCTCCAGTGGCTACAACGATACGCCCGAGCGTGCTTCGCGCCCGTTCGACAGCGGGCGTGACGGTTTTGTGATGGGCGAGGGTGCCGGGTTGCTGGTGATCGAGTCACTGGATCACGCATTGGCCCGTGGTGCCAGGCCACTGGCCGAACTGGTCGGCTACGGCACCAGCGCCGACGCCTATCACCTGACTGCCGGGCCGGAAGACGGCAGCGGAGCTCGACGAGCCATGACGCTGGCGCTGGCTCAGGCTGGTATCACGCCGGATCAGGTGCAGCATCTGAATGCACATGCGACCTCGACGCCGGTTGGCGACCTGGGTGAACTGGCTGCAATCAAGTCGGTGTTTGGAGCGCAGAACAAAATCGCCGTGACTTCGACCAAATCCGCCACCGGCCATTTATTGGGAGCTGCCGGTGGCCTTGAAGCCATCTTCACGTTGTTGGCGATCCGCGACCAGACCGTTCCGCCGACCCTCAACCTGGACAGTCCCGACCCGGCCAGCGAAGGCGTGGACATCGTCCATGGTCAGGCGCGGTCAATGCCGATCGAATACGCGCTGTCCAACGGTTTCGGTTTCGGCGGGGTCAATGCCAGCGTGCTGTTCAAGCGTTGGCTGGCTTAGTCTTCGGAGCGCTTGAGGTGTTCGCGGGTGACGTCGAGGATCTGTTGGGCAAACCCGGCATCCGCGACGCTGCGTGAGAGCAGGAGCGCGCCCGCCAGTGTCGCCATGATGACGATGCTGCGTTCGGCCGCGTTCTCGCCTTCAAGGGTGTTCTGGATCTGATCCAGACGCGCCTTGAGCACGAGATCGCTGGTCGGGCTCGGTTGTCCGCGCAATCCAAGTTCCGAAGAAATGGTCAGCAGCGGGCAGCCTTCATGCGGAGAGGTCTGGTGCCACTCGGAGAGATACGTATCGATGAAGGCCTCCAGCGGTTTTTCCTGGGCGAACAACTCTTCGCACAAGCCTGCGACCTGCTCGCCGGCGGCTTGCAGGGCTTTCTCGACCAGGTCGTCCTTGGATTTGAAATGCGAATAAAAGCCGCCGTGGGTCAGTCCCAGTGCTCTCATCAAAGGTTGCAGACCGGTCGCACCGATGCCGTCCTTGCGAAAGCGCTCGGATGCTTCCTTGATAATGCGCTGATGGGTCTGGGCTTTATGATCTTGCGAGTAACGCATTTAAACTCTCCGCAACAAGACCGCCATCTTAACCAATGCAAATTGAATGGTGACTGTACTTCTACTTCTAAAAAGCCTGCCGGTGAATCCAACAAGTTCGTAACAGCCATCAACGGTTGGCACGGATAGTGGTTGCAGCTCACAAAGTTGCCATCACCGAAGGAGCAGGAGAACCATGTACAAAGACTATCCGGCCGCCTATCAAGTCAGTAAAGGCTCGGCCTTGCAGGTCAATGCACCGTTCTACGAGCGGATTCGCGACAGCAAGGATGCGCGGACCCTGATCGAGCAATTCGAAGTGCCGATTCGCACCGGTCGTGCCTGGCATGTTCCGGCGGGGCATGTGTTTCGTGTCACCACACCGGTGGGGCCTCAGGTGGGCGACTTCAATGTGTGGAATGCCCACGATCCGCGTGAGCGAATGTGGGCGGCGCGCACCCGACAACTGCAGGGTGCCCATGTCAGTACCCATGACCGCCTCTGGTCCAACCTGCCTTTTCTGCGACCGCTGGTGACCATTACCGACGACAGCCTCGCCGATTACGGCATCGATGAGCATGGCGGGCGCCTGCACGATTTGCTCGGTACACGTTGTGATCCCTACGTGAACAAGATGCTCACCGGCGAAGACTTCCATCATCATTGCCATTCCAACCTGACCCGCGCCGTTCTACCGCACGGTCTGACCGAGTTCGACGTGCACGACGTGCTGAATATCTTTCAGTGCACGGGACTGAATCACGATGACCTGTACTTCATGAAGGCCTGCCCGGCGCAGAAGGGCGATTATCTGGAATTCTTCGCGGAAATCGATTTGCTGTGTGCGCTGTCGACATGTCCTGGCGGTGATTTGTCGCTGGCGATGTGGGGGCCGGATGCGCAGGATCCGTTGAGCGTGTGCCGTCCGCTGGGTGTGGAAATCTATCGGCTGGACGAGTCGTTGCTCGAAGGCTGGAGTTCACCGGAACGCGCGGCGTACAAAGGCCTGCACGGCTTGCACATTGCCAGGGCCGAATGGGAAAAGTGACCGCGACCAAAAAACAAACCCCGCCGATTCAGGCGGGGTTTTTCGTTCAGCGGTCCTGCGCGTCCTTGATGTCCGCTTCGGCATTGCGCTCGGCAACGCGTTGACGTTGTTCTTCGGTCAGTTCGACCTTGTTGGCGGTGTCGCGCAGCATCATCAGACCACCGACGATCGAGCCGATTGCAACGACCAGAATCAACCAGGCATACCAGGGCATAGCGGCTCTCCTTAATGGCAGGTCTACGGGCGAGGATTTCGCCAGCGATGCTGCTTACCACGTTTGAGCGATGGGAAATCACAGTGGTTCCATTCTAGGCCGGTTATGCCCGGTACACCCGCACAGCTTCTATTGACCGGTCAGCATCGCATCGGCCGGCGCGTTCGCGCGCAACTGGCCAGTGAGCAGGAAATAGCCGAATCCGACCGCCATGAAACCGAGGAAGATCAGTCCGATCAGTGCGTTGAACCAGGCCATCGCCACCAGGCACACCACCGCCAGCACCAGCGCGATGAACGGGATCAGCGGATAGCACGGCGCACGGAAAGTCCGCTCCAGATTCGGTTCGGTTTTGCGCAGCTTGAACAGACTGAGCATGCTCATGATGTACATCACGATGGCGCCGAACACGGCCATGGTGATCATTGCGGCAGTGAGGGTCATGCCGCCGAGGTTGATCAGGCCGTCGCTGTAAATGGCGGCAATGCCGATGATTCCGCCGGCGATGATCGCCCGGTGCGGCGTCTGGAAACGCGACAGCTTCGCCAGCGAGGCGGGCAGGTAACCGGCGCGGGCGAGGGCGAAAAACTGCCGCGAGTAACCAAGAATGATCCCGTGGAAACTCGCCACCAGCCCGAACAGACCGATCCACACCAGCATGTGCAGCCAGCCGGAATTGTCGCCGACCACCGCTTTCATCGCCTGTGGCAACGGATCGTTGATGTTCGACAGGGTGCGCCAGTCGCCGACGCCGCCGGCAAAGAACATCACGCCCATCGCCAGCAGCACCAGGGTCAGGATGCCGCTGATGTAAGCCTTGGGAATCGTGCGTTTCGGATCCTTGGCTTCTTCGGCCGCCATGGCCGCGCCTTCAATCGCGAGGAAGAACCAGATCGCAAACGGGATCGCCGCGAACATCCCGGCAATCGCCGGTGCGCCGAACACGTCCGCGCCGGCCCAGCCATTGAGGGCAAAGTTGCTGAAGCTGAAGGCGGGTGCGACCACGCCCATGAACACCAGCAACTCGGCGACAGCCAGCACGCAGACGATCAACTCGAAGGTCGCCGCCAGTTTCACACCGAGGATGTTCAACCCCATGAACACGATATACGCGCCGACCGCTGCGTGTTTCGGATCGAGAGCCGGAAACTGCACGTTGAGGTAGGCGCCAATTGCCAAGGCAATGGCAGGTGGGGCGAAGACAAATTCGATCAGCGTCGCCAGGCCTGCGATCAATCCGCCTTTTTCACCGAAAGCCCGGCGACTGTAGGCAAACGGCCCGCCCGCGTGCGGAATCGCCGTGGTCAGTTCGGTGAAGCTGAAAATGAAGCAGGTGTACATGGTCGCGACCATGAACGAGGTCACCAGAAAGCCCAGTGTTCCGGCGACGCCCCAGCCATAGCTCCAGCCGAAATACTCCCCGGAAATCACCAGCCCCACCGCGATGCCCCACAGGTGCAGCGTGCCCAGCGTGGGTTTGAGTTGTGTGTTCATGCGTTTGCTCCCTGAACGGTTTGGAAAGCTCGGGGGAGGGCGTGTGCAGTGGGCGTGCCATTTTGTATTGGCAAGTCGTAATGGGCTGAAAGCTGTCGTATCGGGGATGTTCGCGACTCGATAGCCACATTTCTGTGCGCCAGTCAGGTGCGTCGGCCATCGGGAACAGTCGTAAAGAAGGCATAAACCCACTCTTTACGCATTCTTTATGCCCCGCCCGCACCCTCGGTCTCGTTCCTTTACAGCCTCCTTTCCGACAATGCCTCCACACGCGGCAATACGCCGTAACACGGAGATCTTCCATGAGCGTTCTGGACGGGGTGTCCCTGCTGCTGGCAGTGGGGCTGTTCATTTATCTGTTGGTTGCGCTGTTGCGCGCGGACCGGAACTAGGAGCGGCTATGCACAGTTATGACTATTGGCAGATCCTCGCGTTTTTCGCGTTGGTGTTGCTGCCGGCGCCGTTCCTCGGGCGCTTCTACTACAAGGTGATGGAAGGTCAGCGCACCTGGCTGACGCCGATTCTCGGTCCGGTCGAGCGCGGCTGTTACCGCATTGCCGGGGTCGATCCGCAGGCCGAACAGAGCTGGCAGAAGTACACGCTGGCGCTGCTGGCGTTCAACCTCGCGGGTTTCCTGCTGTTGTTCGCGATCCTGTTGTTCCAGGACCACCTGCCGCTCAACCCGCAAAACCTGCCGGGCCAGGAGTGGACCCAGGCGTTCAACACCGCCGTCAGTTTCATGACCAACACCAACTGGCAGTCCTACAGCGGTGAGGCGACCCTCAGCTACCTGAGCCAGATGGTCGGCCTCACCGTGCAGAACTTCGTCAGCGCCGCCACCGGCCTCGCCGTGCTCGTCGCGTTGTGCCGTGGCATCGGTCGCAAATCCACCAAGACCCTGGGCAACTTCTGGGCCGACATGACCCGCGCCACCCTCTACGGACTGCTGCCACTGTGCTTGCTGCTGGCGCTGTACCTGGTGTGGCAGGGCGTGCCGCAGACCTTCGCGCAATACGTGAATGCGGTGACGATGCAAGGCGTCGATCAGGTGATCCCGCTCGGCCCCGCAGCCAGCCAGATTGCGATCAAGCAACTGGGTACCAACGGCGGTGGTTTCTTCGGGGTCAACTCGGCGCATCCGTTCGAGAACCCGACTGCGTGGAGCAACCTGTTTGAAGTCACCTCGATCATCCTCATTCCGGTGGCGTTGGTGTTCACCTTCGGTCACTACGTCAAGGACCTGCGTCAGAGCCGCGCCATCATCGGCTGCATGCTCGCGCTGTTCCTGATTGGCGGCGCTACTTCGATGTGGGCCGAGTATCAGCCGAACCCTGCGCTGAACAACGTGGCCGTCGAACAGACCGCGCCGCTGGAAGGAAAGGAATCGCGCTTCGGCACCACTGCCACCGTGCTTTGGTCGGTGACCACCACTGCGGCGTCGAACGGTTCGGTCAACGGCATGCATGACAGCCTCAACCCGCTCAGCGGCATGGTGGCGCTGGTCAACATGATGGTCGGCGAAGTGATCTTCGGCGGCGTCGGTGCCGGGCTCTACGGCATGTTGCTGAACGTGCTGATCGCGGTGTTCCTCGCCGGCCTGATGATCGGCCGCACCCCGGAATACCTCGGCAAGAAACTCCAGGCCCGCGAAGTGCAATTGCTGGTCGTGACCTTGCTGGTGATGCCGGTCGGCGTGCTGGTGCTGGGGGCGATTGCCGCAGCACTGCCAGGCCCTGCGGCGACCATCAGCAACCCCGGCCCCCATGGTTTCAGCCAGTTGCTGTACGCCTACACCTCGGCCAGTGCCAACAACGGTTCGGCGTTCGGTGGCCTGAGTGCCAACACCCCGTTCCACAACCTGATGCTGGGCCTGGGCATGTTGATCGGTCGTTTCGGTTACATCCTCCCGGTACTGGCCCTGGCCGGCAGTCTGGCGATGAAGAAAACCGCGCCGATCGGCCAGAACAGCTTCCCGACCCACGGCCCGCTGTTCGTGACCCTGTTGACCGTGACCATTTTGCTGGTGGGCGGCCTGACCTTCTTGCCGACCCTGGCGCTCGGCCCGATTGCCGAACACCTGAGCATGGGCTTCTAAGGAATCCATCATGAATATGCATGTTCCAGCTTCAAAACCTGCGGTAGCTGCCAAGTCGGCAGAAGCGCCCAAAACCGCGATCAGCACCCTGTGGCGCCCGGCGCTGGTGCAAGCGTTCGTCAAGCTCGACCCGCGCCAGCTGGTGCGCTCGCCGGTGATGCTGGTGGTCGAACTGACCGCGATTTTCACCACCGTGCTGTGCTTCATCCCGGACAACGTCGTACCGACTTTTGTCGCGGCGCAAATCGCCCTGTGGTTATGGTTCACCGTGCTGTTCGCCAACTTCGCCGAAGCACTGGCCGAAGGTCGCGGCAAGGCCCGCGCCGACAGCCTCAAGGCCGGCAGCGAAGGCCTGAGCGCCCGACGCAAACTGGCCAACGGCAGCTTTCAGGTGGTGCCCGCCGCCAGCCTGCGCAAGGGCGATGTGGTGCGCGTTGAAGCCGGGGAAATGATCCCCGGTGACGGCGAGGTCATCGAAGGTATCGCGGCAGTCAACGAAGCGGCGATTACCGGTGAATCCGCTCCGGTGATCCGTGAATCCGGCGGCGACCGTTCCGCCGTCACCGGCAACACACGGCTGGTGTCCGACTGGCTGCTGGTGAAGATCACCGCCAACCCCGGCGAGTCGACTCTGGACCGCATGATCGCGCTGGTCGAAGGTGCAAAACGCCAGAAGACCCCGAACGAAGTGGCGCTGGACATCCTGCTGATCGGTCTGACCCTGATCTTCCTGCTGGTGGTCGTGACCCTGCAACCGTTCGCCCACTTCGCCAACGGCAGCCTGCCGCTGGTGTTCCTGGTGGCGCTGTTGGTCACGCTGATTCCGACCACCATCGGCGGCTTGCTGTCGGCCATCGGTATCGCCGGGATGGATCGTCTGGTGCGTCTGAACGTCATCGCCAAGTCCGGTCGCGCAGTGGAAGCGGCGGGTGATGTGCACGTGTTGCTGCTGGACAAGACCGGCACCATCACCTTCGGCAACCGTCGCTGCAGCGCAGTGTATGCCGCCCCGGGTGTGAATGCCCGAGAGCTGGCCGAAGGCGCGCTGTTCGCCTCGCTGGCCGACGAGACCGCCGAAGGCAAGTCCATCGTCGAATACCTGCGCGGCTCCAATCCGCAGCCGGAACCGGCACCGGAAACTCTGACTGCCGTGCCCTTCAGCGCCGAAACCCGCTTGTCCGGCGTCGATTATCAGGGCCGTGTATTCCGCAAGGGCGCGGTGGATTCGCTGCTGGCGTTCCTTGGTCAACAACGCAAGGATCTGGCCCCGGCGCTGTCCCGTGAAATCGACAAGATCGCCCAGAGCGGCGGCACCCCGTTGCTGGTCTGTGCCGACGGCAAACTGCTCGGTGCGATCCATCTGAAAGACGTGGTCAAGCCGGGCATCCGCGAGCGTTTCGCCGAGCTGCGCAAACTGGGGATCCGCACGGTGATGGTCACCGGCGACAACCCGTTGACCGCTGCCGCGATTGCCGCTGAAGCAGGCGTCGATGACGTGTTGGCCGAAGCCACACCAGAGAAGAAACTGGCGCGCATCCGCCACGAGCAGAACGACGGTCGTCTGGTCGCCATGTGCGGCGACGGCGCCAACGATGCTCCGGCGCTGGCCCAGGCTGATGTCGGCATGGCGATGAATGACGGCACGCAAGCCGCACGCGAAGCGGCCAACATGGTCGACCTCGACAGCGATCCGACCAAGCTGCTGGACGTGGTGCAGATCGGCAAGGAATTGCTGGTGACCCGCGGCGCATTGACGACCTTTTCTATCGCCAACGACGTGGCCAAGTACTTCGCGATCCTGCCGGCACTGTTCGCTGCGATCTACCCGCAACTGGGCGTGCTGAACATCATGCACTTGAGCAGCCCGCAGAGCGCGATCCTGTCGGCCATCGTCTTTAACGCTTTGATCATTGTCGTGCTGATTCCGCTGGCCCTGCGCGGCGTGCGGGTGCAGGCCGCGAGTGCGGCGGCGCTGCTGCGCCGCAACCTGCTGATCTATGGCCTGGGCGGGATTCTGGTGCCGTTCGTGGGGATCAAGGCGATCGACATGCTGTTGACGGCGTTGCATCTGGTTTGAACCTGAACAGCGGTGTGCCGGGCACACCGCTTCAAGCACGAATTCGAGGATTTTGAAATGTCCACAATGTTACGTCCGGCCCTGAGCCTGCTGGTGCTGATGACCCTGGTCACCGGCGTTGCCTATCCACTGGTCGTCACCGGCGTTGCCCAGGTCGCCTTCCCCGAACAGGCCAACGGCAGTCTGGTGCGCGATGCCGAAGGCAAGGTGCGCGGCTCGTCCCTGATCGCCCAGGACTTTGTCGGCGATGCCTGGTTCCATCCACGTCCTTCGGCCGGTGCCTTTGCCACCGTTTCGAGCAGCGCGAGTAACCTGGCGCCGAGCAATCCGGCGTTGGCCACCCGGGTGATCGATGACGCCAACAAGTTGCAGGTGCCCGGTCAGGGCCCGGTGCCATTGGCGCTGTTGACCACGTCCGGCAGCGGTCTCGATCCGCACTTGCCACCGGCCGCGATTGCCTATCAACTGGCGCGTGTCGCCCACGCGCGCAACTTGCCGGTGGCAACCTTGCAGCAGTTGCTCGACGCGCACATCGAACAGCCGCTGGTGGGCCCGCCGGTGGTGAATGTGCTGGCGTTGAACATGGCGCTGGAAAAGCTGTAATGAATCCTTCAGGAAGAGAGCTTCAAGCATGAGTGACTCCGGCCGCGCCGACGCGCTGTTAGCAGAACTGCCCCGCGACGGACGCGGCCGGCTCAAGGTTTTCCTCGGCGCTGCGCCGGGCGTGGGCAAGACCTTCGCCATGCTGCAGGCCGCCCATAGTCAGCTGCGCCAGGGCGTGAAAGTCATCGCTGGTGTGGTCGAAACCCACGGCCGTGCCGAAACCGAGGCGCTGCTTGGCGGCTTGCCGCAACTGCCGCTGGTGCGTTCGGAATACCGTGGCGTGACGCTGGAGGAAATGGACCTCGACGGTCTGCTCGCCGCCAAGCCGAAACTGGTGCTGGTCGATGAACTCGCCCACAGCAACGCCCCCGGCAGTCGGCACACCAAACGCTGGCAGGACATTCAGGAACTGCTCGCCGCCGGTATCGACGTCTATACCACGGTCAACGTCCAGCACCTGGAAAGCCTCAACGATCAGGTGCGTGGCATCACCGGCGTGCAGGTGCGCGAAACCCTGCCGGACTGGGTGCTGCAGGAAGCCTACGAACTACTGTTGATCGACCTGCCGCCCCGGGAACTGCTCGAGCGCTTGCGCGAAGGCAAGGTCTACGTGCCGGAGCAGGCCCGGGCCGCGATCGATGCGTTTTTCACTCAAACCAATCTCACCGCGCTGCGAGAACTGGCGATGCAGACCGCGGCGGCGCAGGTCGACAACGATCTGGCCCAGGGCTACCGCAAGCTCGGTCAGGCCGCGCCGGCAGTGCGTGGTCGGCTGCTGGTCGGGGTCGACGGCAACGCTGATGCCGAGCGTCTGGTGCGTCACGCCAGCCGTGTCGCCCAGCGCCGGCATTTGCCGTGGAGCCTGGTGCACGTCGACAACGGCAGCGTGCGCGACGAGCAATCACGTCTGCGCCTGCAAGGCGCCCAGCAACTGGCCGAACGCCTCGGCGGGGAAGTGGTGCTGTTGCGGGCCGGCGAAGTGGCCAAGACCCTGATCCAGCACGCTACCGAGCGCCGGGCCAGTCTGGTGCTGGTCGGCCAGTCGCGGCCGAGCCTGCGCCGGCGCTTGTTCGGTGGTGGACTGGCGGCGCGTCTGTTGCGTCAGTCCCACGGCCTGGAAATCAACGTGCTGGACAGCGATCACGAGCAGCACGCGCCACGCCTGCGGACGGCGCCGACACTGGTCTGGTTCGACTATGCGCTGGCGCTGGTGGCGACCATTCTGGCCAGTGCACTGGCGTGGGCGGTATCAAGTGTCTTGCCGCTGCCAAATATCTCGCTGGTGTTCCTCGCGGCGGTGTTGCTGGTGGCGGTGCGCAGCAGCCTGGGGCCTTCGCTGGCCTGTGCGGCACTGTCGTTTCTGACCTATGACTTTCTGTTCATCCCGCCGAATTTTTCCTTCGCCATCCAGCGTGAAGAAGACGTACTGACCTTGCTGTTCTTCCTGCTGATGGCGGCGCTCACCGGTAACCTGGCGGCGCGTCAGCGTCGGCAATTGCAGGCGTTGCGCGATACCCAGGAAGAGACCACCGAGCTGCTCGACCTGTCGCGCAAACTCACCGCCGCCACCGACCGTCAGGCCGTAGTCAGCGCCGCCGCCCAGCACCTCAATGGCTGGAGCGATCTGCAACTGTGCCTGCTCAACCGCGACGGGCAGGGCGGCTGGAAAGTCGAAACCGGCGGGCCGTTGCAGTTCACTGAATCCGAACGCGCTGCCGCCGACTGGGCCTGGCAGCACGATCAACCGGCGGGCATGGGCACCGGCACGCTGCCATTCGGGCGTTGGTGGTGGTGGCCGCTGTCGGTGGAAGACGGGCCGCTGGCGCTGCTCGGTGTGTGTGCCAAAGAAGGCCAGACCTTGAGCGGCCAGCGTCGTCGCTTGCTGACCGCGTTGAGCCAGCCATTGGCTCAGGCACTGGCCCGTGCGCAACTGGCCGATGACCTGGAAGCCGCGCGTCTGCACGGAGAAACCGAGCAACTGCGCAGTGCCTTGCTGGCCTCGGTGTCCCACGATCTGCGCACGCCGCTGACCTCGATGCGCGGCAGCATCGATAGCCTGTTGGCCCTCGGTGAAGCGATCCCGCTGGAGGATCGTCGCGAATTGCTCGAAGGCACCCGCGATGAAGCCGAGCGTCTCGACCGTTACATCCAGAACCTGCTGGACATGACCCGCCTCGGGCATGGTGCGTTGAAACTGGCGCGGGACTGGGTGTCGCCGGCGGACATCGTCGGCAGTGCGCTCAATCGTCTGCGCGCGGTGTTGTCGTCGTTGCAAGTCAGCACCGATGTACCGGCCGAGTTGCCGCTGCTGTTCGTCCATGCGGCGTTGATCGAGCAGGCGCTGGTGAATGTGCTGGAGAACGCCGCACGATTCTCGCCGTCCCACGGCCGTCTGCAGCTGCGTGCCGGGGCGGATGACAGCGAGGTGTTTTTCTCGGTCAGCGATGAAGGGCCGGGGATTCCCGTCGATGAGCGAGCGAAGATTTTCGACATGTTCTACACCGCCGCCCGAGGCGATCGCGGCGGGCAGGGCACGGGCCTGGGGCTGGCGATCTGTCAGGGCATGGTCGGCGCCCATGGCGGGCGGATCAGTGTCGGCGACGGTATCGACGGACGCGGTACCTGCATCACCCTGCACCTGCCTTTGCAGACGCAACCGGGGATGGACGGTGAAGCCTGAATCCGCCTGCGCTACTCTCTTGCCAATCTTTTGTGTTGATGTGAACTCATGACTCAGACCGCGACCATTTTGGTCATCGACGATGAACCGCAGATCCGCAAGTTCCTGCGCATCAGCCTTGCCTCGCAAGGCTACAAAGTGCTGGAAGCCGGCACCGGGGCCGAGGGCCTGGCCCAGGCGGCGCTGAACAAGCCCGACCTGCTGGTGCTCGACCTCGGCCTGCCGGACATGGACGGCCAGCAAGTGCTGCGCGAGTTTCGCGAGTGGGCCACGGCACCGGTGCTGGTGCTGTCGGTGCGGGCCAGCGAAGGGCAGAAAGTCCAGGCGCTGGATGGCGGCGCCAATGATTACGTGACCAAGCCGTTCGGCATTCAGGAGTTTCTTGCCCGGGTCCGTGCATTGTTGCGCCAGGCCCCGGCTGGAGAGGCGCAACAGGCAGCGCTGGCCTTCGGCCCGCTGACGGTGGACCTGGCCTATCGACGGGTGCTGCTCGACGGCGTCGAAGTTGCGTTGACCCGCAAGGAATACGCGGTGCTCGCGCAACTGGCGCGGCACCCGGGACGAGTCATCACACAGCAGCAATTGCTCAAGGACATCTGGGGGCCGACCCACACCGAGGACAGTCACTACCTGCGGATCGTCGTCGGCCATTTGCGGCAGAAACTGGCGGACGATCCGACCCGGCCACGATTCATCGTGACCGAGGCCGGCGTCGGCTATCGATTGTTGAACGAGAACAGCGTTTAGCTCTGCTCGCTCTCATAACGGTCGAGGGTGTCCCGGGCGATCTCCCGGCCTAGCGCGATCAGCTCCGGGGCCTTGTAGAACTCGAAGAACCGGCAGACCCGCTTCGGCACGTTGATCAGGATGTCCGGGGGATACCCGGCGATCTTGTATTGCGCCAGCGAGGTCTGCATCACCTCGAAACTCTGGTTGATCAGATCCAGCAACGACGCCGGCCCGACGTTATCGATGATGAACGAACCGGTGGCGGATTTCGGTGCGCCGTCGCGTTCGGGAGCGGCGGCCGGTTGCTGGGTTTCGGGCTCCGCGCCTTCGACCCACGGATTGATCTCGGCGGCCTCGGCACGCAGCGCTTCCTGTTCCAGTCGCAGCAGTTGCTCGGCTTGTGTGCGGCGGAACGGCATCTTCGAACCGAGTGAGCTGATCAGATTGTCGAAGCGGCTACGAAACGCAGCCGGGCGCTGAATCACCGGCAATTTGTAATGGCGCTGGTTGGTCGAGTTGAGATTGACCGCGATGATCAGATCGCAGTGGCTCGACACCACCGGCACGATCGGCAATGGATTGAGAATGCCGCCGTCCACCAGCATCCGGTTGCCCTGCATCACGGGGGTGAACAGGCTGGGAATCGCCGCCGAGGCGCGCATCGCCTGATGCAGGCAGCCTTCCTGAAACCAGATTTCCTGCTGGTTGGTGAGGTCGGCGGCGACCGCCGTGTAGGGGATGCGCAGCTCTTCGATGTTGATCTCGCCGACGATCTTGCGGATCTGGCCGAAGACCTTTTCGCCACGGATCGCCCCGAGGCGGAAACTCACGTCCACCAGCCGCAGCACATCGAGGTAATCCAGGCCTTCGATCCAGCGTCGGTACTCGTCGAGCTTGCCGGCGGCGTAGATGCCGCCAACCACCGCCCCCATCGAACAACCGGCAATGCAGGCGATGTCGTAACCACGCCGTTCGATCTCCTCGATGACCCCGATATGGGCATAGCCCCGGGCGCCACCGGAGCCCAGCACCAGTGCGACACGCTTTTTCATCAGACTTCCTCCCCGACAGGTTTCCACAATGCACCCATCGAGGGCCGGGCTACAATCGTCAGGGTCGTTCGGGGTGGCCCTGGCGTCGTTATTTCGATACTTCATGACCCGCTGGCGTTATCTTTTGCCGTGCGGTGGATTCGCGGGGCACAAGGCACTTTTTCACCGCCCCAACGTCTTAATTGCACGACTGTTGACCTATCTTTGAGGTGTAAGTGATGAAAGCCTGGATCTGTGTGCCCTTGATTGCTCTGGCATTGGCCGGTTGCGCCGGCAAGACGGCCTACCGCGACAGCTGCGGCAGCCAGCTCGACGCGGCGTGGCATGAGCTGGATCTGGCCAAGGCCGAGGGTTTTGCCGGTACGGTGAGTTACTCCAAGGCCCTGTCGTTGCTGACCGCAGCCAAGACTCAGCAGCAATTCGAGGGATTCGAGGGTTGCAGCAAAAAAGCCGAGAAGGCGCGTTTCTACATTCGCGAATCCCGCGCCGGGCGCTAAGCTGCTGACGCAGCGCAAGTGCAGGTGCCCTGCGCAGGTACACACTCATGCAGTGCCATTGAATTCAGGAGCAAGTAATGTCTGCGTTGGTCGACCGGTTGGTGGCTCATGTCCTGAGCCTGGAAGTCAGGCTGCTGGCCTGTCAGGCACGTTTGACCGCCCGGACCGACCCTGAGGCGCTGCATGATCTGCGAACCACCGTGCGCCGCTTGCGTAGCCTGTTGCGGCCATTGCGCGGTTTGCCCGGTGTCGAGCAACTGGAAGTCGCGGCGGCCGGTGTCGGGCAAGTGACCACGCCATGGCGTGATCGCGAGGTGCTGGCGGCGTACCTGCTCGAACATGGTCAGCCTGAAGCCGCGCAGCGGCGCATGGCGCAGATGGCCGAGGCTTATCCGGCATTGGCGGCCAGTGCGGAAGTGGCTTCGCTGCTGATGATCCTCGATGCGTTTCCGCGTTTCCTGCGGGCGTCCCAGCGTCAGGGACTGCTCGATGATCTGGACAAACGCATCGAAAAACGCCTGGGCAAACAATGGAAGAACCTCGACGTGGCGCTGCACGATCCGGCCCACGACCGCCATCGTCTGCGCCTGCTGATCAAGCGTGTGCGTTACGGCATCGAGGCTTATCCCGAACTCGATCGCCTGCCAAAAGCGGCGCTGTCTCGCCTGAAGTCCGCACAGGGCGCCCTGGGTGACTGGCACGATTGCTGGCAATGGCTGGCGAAAGCCGAGCACGAAGCGGATCTGCAACCCTGCGTCGCCACCTGGCAGGCCACCATGATCAAGGCCGAAAGCAAGGCTGACCGGGTGCTGGAAAAACTCAGCGCCGCCTGCTTCAAATCCTGAATTTCTCTACAGCCCGGCGCGGCTGTCTTATCTGTCAGTCTCTTTGACCGGAATGGACGCTGCGCCGCTCTGCCGCGCTGGTTAAGATCCGGTCATTCCCTTTTTCGTGTCCGAGGTTCCCATGCGCTTCTGCGATCTGATCGATGCTGTCCGCCGTCAACCGGAGGTCACCATTCCGGCCGAGTGGGGCCAGGGCCGGGCCAGTTTTGGCGGGTTGGTTGCCGCACTGCAATTTGAAGTGATGCGCACTCGGGTGCCAGCCGAACGGCCGGTGCGTTCGCTGGCGATCACCTTCGTCGGCCCGGTCGAGCCCGAAGTACCGGTGAGCTTCGAGGTTGAGGTGTTGCGCGAAGGCAAAGCAGTCATTCAGGTGCTGGGGCGCGCCGTGCAGAACGGCCAGGTGGTGACGATGGTGCAAGGCAGCTTCGGTGCTTCGCGTCCTTCGGAAGTGGCAGTTGCAGCCTATCCGGCACCCGAGATGAAACACTGGGACGACTGCCAGGAGCTACCGTACATCAAAGGCGTGACCCCGGAATTCATGCGTCATCTGGCGATGCGCTGGAGTGTCGGCGGCATGCCGTTCACCGGCATTCAATCGCGGCTGATGGGCGGATGGGTGCGCTTGCGTGGGGATGTGAAGGAAGAGCCGGTCAACGAGTCGCACCTGCTGGCACTGGTCGATGCCTGGCCGCCGGCGCTGTTGCCGTATCTGAAGAAGCCGGCACCGGGCAGCACACTGACCTGGACCATCGAATTCGTTCAGCCGTTACACGATTTGAGCACGCTGGACTGGTGCCAGTATCTGGCGGACATCGAGTACGCCGCCGACGGTTATGGGCATGTCGCCGCCAAGCTGTGGAGTGCGCAAGGCGAGCTGGTCGCCATGAGCCGGCAGACGGTGACGATCTTCGCCTGACTCAATGCCGGCGGTGGCGTTCACGCCAGGCGCGGTACCAGCCGCCGCTGAGCAGAAAGCGCGGGAAGGTCAGAAACTGCTCGACCAGCAGGCGCGATACCGCGTCCTTGCGATCACTGAACGGCTCGGAGGCTTGCGCCTCCAGGCTGTGGCCGTGGCGCTGCAAGCCCAGCGCCGCGACAATCCCGATCACGCCGATCGCCACGCTCGCCAGACTCAGGCTGAACACGCCCGAGACGATCAACAGAAACGCGACGATGAACAGCGGCACGGCAATCAAGTGCAGCACCAGATTGGTCGGATGCTGGTGATTGGCCGGGTACGCGCGCCATTGCCATGCGGGAAGGTTGGGGTGACGTTTGCCCATGTTGTTGCTCCTCAATCCATGTTTGGTTCATGGTTGAAGAATAGGCCCGGGCGGGCAGGGCGGCGAATCAAGGTTGGCTATTGCAGTGATAGGGACAATGGCCATTCCTGATCTTACCCCCTAGAGCTTCAGCTGACCGATCGCCTTGTTCAGTTCCCCGGCCAGCGTCGCCAGCTCGTTACTGGTAGTCGCCGAATCCACGGTCTGCTGCACCGTGTTCTCGGTCACATCACGAATGCTCACCACCGCGCGGTTCATCTCTTCGGCCACCTGGCTCTGCTGTTCCGCCGCTACCGCAATCTGCGTGTTGCTCTCGCGCATCTGCGCTACCGCCCCGGTGATTTCCGCCAGTGCTTCTCCTGCTTCTTGCGCTTGCTGCACGCAGTCGTCGGCCTTGTACGAACTCTCCTGCATGAAATCCACCGCGTCGCGAGTGCCGGCCTGCAAGGCCGAGACCATGGTGGTGATTTCATCGGTGGAGGTCTGCACGCGTTTGGCGAGGTTGCGTACCTCGTCGGCGACCACCGCGAACCCGCGACCCATTTCCCCGGCGCGGGCCGCTTCAATGGCGGCATTGAGCGCCAGCAGATTGGTCTGTTCGGCGATGCTGTGGATCACGCTGACCACACCGTTGATTTTCTGGCTGTCCTCGGCCAGACGCTGGATCATTTCGGCGGTCTGCTGAACGCCGCTGGACAGGCCGGCAATCGAATGTTGAACGCGAGTGACCACTTGCTGACCGCTGCCGGCCAGGCCGTCGGCAGTCTGTGACAGGTCGCGCGTGGCACCGGCGTGCTGGGCGATGTGGTAGACGGTAGCGGTCATCTCGTTGATCGCCGTAGCGGCCTGATCGGTTTCGCTCTGTTGGCCGAGCATGCCGTGGCGCACCTCGTTCATGCTCGACGCCAGCCGCGCTGCGCCGACGTCCAGTTGTCGCGCGGTGTTGGCCACGGTGGTGACCACGCGCTGGTAGCCGGCCTGCATCGCGTTGAAGGCATTGGCCATCTGACCGACTTCGTCCTTGCAGGCCAGCGGCACCCGGGCCGAAAGGTCGCCGGTTTTTTCCACGTGCAGCATCACATCCTTGAGCGTGTTGAGCTGGCTGAGCAGGAAGCGGATCAGCAACTGCGAAGCACCGAGCATCGCCAGCATCAGGATGAACACCGCCACCGCGTAGTTGGCGAAGCGTTCGCTGAACACTTGGCTGAGGCTGGGGGCGTAGGCGATCACGGCGACCTGCTGGCCATCGGCACGGCTGAAGACTTCGGCGCCGAGCAGCGGGTTTTCACCGAACAACGGCAAGTGACTGATTTCGATCCAGCCGTTGCTGTCGGTGATTTCCAGCAGCGGTTGATCGTTGAGGCGCGGCGCTTCACCGCGTTTGAAGGTCAGCACCTGATCGGATTTGGGCAGCGCCTGTCCGGCCGGCCACGTCTTGAGCAACTGCGCCTGGACCTGTGCGGAGGCCTGCGCGGCATGGCTGCGTGCCTGTTGTTCCAGCTGCACCGCGTACAGCACCAGCAACAGGGTGGTGACAAAGGCGACCGCGTTGACCGCCCAGAATTTGTATTTCAGCGAGATATTGCTAAGCCAGGCACCCATGGAGGTCTTCTCTGATAGCGGAAACAGTTTTGGCAAGGTGCCATTATTGTGCCGCTACCCAGGTGTCCGGATTTTGATATGCATCAACAAGTGATGCATTCCCCTACGGATCAGGGCAGGACGGGCAGTCTGTAAAAAGCCCGGGCGCACGCGGTGGTGTGGGCCGCCAGATCTTCCTCGGTTTCGCCCCGATGCAACGCCACTTCACGCAGCACTTCGGTCAGATACGCCGGCTCGTTGCGCCCATTCTTCGGCTTCGGCCGCAATGTGCGCGGCAGCAAGTAAGGCGCATCGCTTTCCAGCATCAGGCGACCGCGTTTGATCTCCTTCACCAGCGGATGCAAATGGGTGCCACGACGCTCGTCGCAGATCCAGCCAGTGATGCCGATGTGCAGATCCAGATCAAGGTAGCTGAACAACGCTTTCTGCTCGCCGGTGAAGCAATGCACCACGGCGGCAGGCAACTGGTCGCGGAAGTCACGTAGGATTTCCAGCAGGCGCTGGCTCGCGTCACGTTCGTGCAGGAACACCGGCAGTTGCAGCTCCACGGCCAAGGCCAGATGTTCCTCAAGGACTTTTTCCTGCTGCGGGCGCGGGGAGAAATCGCGGTTGAAATCCAGCCCGCATTCACCCACTGCCACAACGTTCGATTCTTTCAGCAAAGCGCGCAGACGCCGTGCGCTGTCGGCGTTCCAGTCGCTGGCCGAATGCGGGTGAATACCGGCGGTGGCGAACAGTCGCTGGCCGTCCGGATCCAGTTGCCGGCACAGTTCCAGTGCCTGTTCGCTGCCCTCGACGCTGGTGCCGGTCAGCACCAGTTGGCAGACCCCGGCAGCGTAGGCGCGGTCGAGCACGGCCTGATGTTTGTCGGCGAAACTGGGGTTGGTCAGGTTGACGCCGATATCGATGAGTTGCATGGTGCTACCTCGGGCCGAAGGCCGGAAAGCATATCAGAGCAGTAGATTTAAAAGAAAAACCAAGAACTACAACGGCTTATGGCTGTCTGTTGAGGCCGCGAGGCAGCACGGGGTGGCGCGGTTGCCATCACTGTGCCAGTCTCTCGCACTTTATCAGCGCTCCAGGCGCTCTGTTTTCGTCGGTGTTTTGCGACCGTTCAGCGGCAAAAAACGCCCCGTATTCTTTCCGGAGAGTGGATGGTTCGTCCCTCGGTTTTGCTCCTGCTGTGTGGTTCGTTACTGCTGCCGATGACAGCGGTCGCGCGCCTGCCCGGGCCGCTGCAAGCCGTGCCGGCCGCCAAGGTCCGCGACCTGACCGAGATTCGCAACAGTCGCGTGCTGCGCGTATTGGTCAACCAGAGCCGCAACAGCTCCGGCGAAGTCCAGGGCCAGACCATCGGCGTCGAATATCACCGTTTGCGCGCCTTCGAGCAGTATCTCAATGGCCACGCCCGCGACGGCCAGGAAATCACCCTCAAGATCATTCCCAAAGCCAAGGATCAATTGCTCGGCGCGCTACAGCGTGGCGAAGGTGATCTGGTGGCCCCGGGCGAACTGCTCGACCTGCAACCGGGCCACGCGGTCGCCAGCAGCGAGCCGATCGCCAGCAATGTGCCGCTGGTGCTGGTCGGCATCAAGGGCGAGAAGCGCTACACCAAGGTCGAGCAACTGGCCGGCAAAACCCTGGCCCTGCCTACCGGCAGTGCGGCGGGGGAGGCGGTCAGTCAGCTCAATCAGAAACTGGCGCTGCACAAACTGGCGCCGATCAAGATTGAATGGGTCGATCCCACGTTGGCAGTCGAAGATGTGCTGGAAATGGTCCAGGGCGGCATCTTCCACCTGACCATCGTCGAGCAACCGATTGCCGAGCGCTGGGGCAAGATCCTGCCCAAGCTGCGTTTCGACCGGCAGTTGATGATCAGCGAACCGGGCGAGGAATACTGGTTTGTGCGGCGCGATGCCGCGATGCTGCGGGCGAGCATCGACCGCTTCCTGACCGGCTACAAGACGCCGTCGAACGAAGACGCTGCGTTTCTGCGAATCTACCGTCGTCTGTATCAAGTCCACTATCCATTGGCCAAGGCTGACCGCCAGCGCCTGGAAAAACTGCGCCCGACCCTGCAAAAGCATGCCGAAGCGCAGAACATGGACTGGCTCAACCTGGCCGCGCTGGCGTTCAAGGAATCAGCACTGCAACCCAGTGCGCGTGGTGGTGGCGGGCCGACCGGGCTGATGCAGATCACGCCGTCCGCCGCGCAACGGGTGGGCGTCAACAATATCCAGAATCTCGATGCGAATGTGCAGGCCGGGGCCAAGTATCTGGCGATGATCCGCCGCAAGTTCTTCAACAGCCCCAAGCTCAACGAGCGCGAGCGCATGGCGTTCACCCTGGCTGCCTACAACATCGGCCCGGAGCGCGTGCAGGGCATGCGCGCCGAGGCCCGGCGCCGCGGGCTTAACCCGAACCAGTGGTTCTTTCAGGTCGAGCGCATCGCGATGGAGCAGGTGGGGATGGGCGCCGTCAGCTATGTTAATAGTGTGAACAAGTATTACTTGGCGTTCGACCGGGAGCGTGAGTCGTTGGAGCCCCGGGGACAGAAAGTTGTCTCACGCAAATGATCGAATAAATTGATTGTTATGGCGGAATATTTGCGCTTTTAACATAAATTTAACTGATTAATATGGCGGCCAACCAACAAGCACTTCTCCAACAAGGAATACAAACATGAGCTCTCTGATCAACAAGGTCCTGTTCACCCGCGCCGGCTACGGCCTGACTGTTCTGCGCATCGTCGTCGGCGTGATCTTTGCCGCCCACGGTTCGCAGAAGCTCTTCGGCCTGTTTGGTGGCTACGGTCTGGCCGGCACCGCGCAGTATATGGAAAGCCTTGGCCTGACCCCGGGTTACCTGATGGCAATATTGTCTGGCGGCACCGAGTTCTTCGCCGGGCTGGCCCTGATCATCGGTCTGCTGGTGCGCCCGGCGGCGGCGGGGCTGGTGTTCCTGTCGCTGGTCGCGATCTTTTCGGTGCACATCCACAACGGTCTGTTCATGGCCAACAACGGTTACGAGTTCGCCCTGGCGCTGCTCGGTGGCAGCATCGCGGTGCTGATCGAAGGCGCCGGCAAGCTTTCGGTGGATCGCGCCATCGCCGGTTGACCGCTCTGGCTCAAGCAAAAGGCCCGCATTGTGCGGGCCTTTTTTTGTTGCGGCTGATTCTTGACACTCGCTGGTCACGTTCTCTAGGATGCCGCTCATGCGCCGATTTAAACAGCTACTTGCGGGGCGCCAGGTGACTATTCTCAAGTTGCCGTCAGAAGCCGGAA
Organism: Pseudomonas sp. 91RF; assembly: GCF_003576265.1. Classification (NCBI taxonomy): domain Bacteria; kingdom Pseudomonadati; phylum Pseudomonadota; class Gammaproteobacteria; order Pseudomonadales; family Pseudomonadaceae; genus Pseudomonas; species Pseudomonas sp. 91RF. The sequence continues at coordinate 125,534 of NZ_QWFC01000048.1, read as the reverse complement.
CAGGGCTTCGAAATACCGCTAAAGCGCTGGTTCGGTGTTGCCTCTCACCTGCCATGCAGACTTTTGAGGCAGAGACACGACACGATGAATGCACTTCGCCCTCCAGCACGTCCCGCGCCGATCACGGCACATGTCACCCAGCGCAATCCAAAAATCCTGCTTGGCGGCAGACATCAGCCGACGCTGTTGCGTTATCTCGATGGCTGGCCACGTCGCAGCGGCGGTCCTGCCGCCTTCCTGATCCAGTTCGTTGAGGACGGCGAGTCGCTGGCGCGTTTTGCCGATGACAGTTTCGACCTGGCGGTGATCCAGTCGCCCAGCGCTGAAGACGCGCCGGAAATGATCCGTCAACTGACCCGCGTTGCCCGCCAGGGTCTGATTGCCCGGCGCTGAGCGTCAGGGATAGTCGATCGCCACGATGTAAACGAATTGCTCGCCGGTTGGCGTCTGGACCCGGACTTCGGCGTCCAGCGCCTTGCCGATCAGGGCGCGGGCCAGCGGCGAGTCGATGCTGATCAGGCCCAGCTTCAGATCCAGCTCGTCCGGGCCGACGATGCGGTAGCGCGACTGTTTTCCGTCCTCATCTTCGATGGTCACCCAGGCGCCGAAGTAGACCTTGTTCGGATCGCTCGGTTTTTCGCTGACAACTTTCAAGGCCTCAAGGCGTTTGGTGAGAAAACGCACGCGGCTGTCGATCTCGCGCAGCATCTTCTTGCCGTAGGTGTACTCGGCATTTTCCGAACGATCGCCCTGAGCCGCTGCTTCGCTGACCGACTGCGTCACCTGTGGCCGGCGTACGTGCCACAGCTCATGGAATTCGGCGCGCATCCGCGCTTCACCTTCAGGGGTGATCAGCGCGGTGCCAGCGGTGCGGGGAGGGCGATAACGGCTCATGGCAACTTCTTGTGGTATTGAGGGCTGGAGTCTATCAACCCTCGCGCAGCACTGTCAGCGGGCTCGCATTCAGTGCCCGACGGGTGCCGAACACGCCGGCGCCACCGATCAGGGCCGCGCCGATCAACGGCAGCACCAGCAACCATGGATGCGGATGCCAGGGCAGATCGAATGCGAAGCGATACAACACCAGGCTCACCACTTCCGAACCGATGGCTGCCAGCAGTCCACTGACTGCGCCAAGCAGGCCGAACTCGATCCGCCGCGCCTTGACCAGCAACTGCCGTTCCGCCCCCAGCGCACGCAACAGTGCGCCCTGGCGAATACGTTCATCCAGCGTCGCCTGCAACCCGGAAAACAGCACCGCCATCCCGGCCGCCAACACAAACAACAATACGTACTCCACCGCCAGGGTGACCTGGGCGAGGATGCTGCGCAGCTGTTCGAGCAAGGCTTCAACCTGCAGGATGGTCACCGCCGGGAATGTTCGCGACAGCTCGACGATCTGCTGGTCGTGACCGGGCGCCAGATAGAAGCTGGTGAGGTAGGTCGCCGGCAGATCTTTCAACGTGCCGGGCTGGAAGATCATGAAGAAGTTCGGCTGGAAGTTGTCCCAGTTGATCTCCCGCAGGCTGGTGACCTTCGCTTCGCGATTGACCCCGCCAACGGTGAACACCAGGTGATCGCCAAGTTTGAGCTTGAGGCTTTCGGCGACCTTGCCCTCCACCGACACACCCGGAACCTCGTCCGAGGGTTGTCCGCTCCACCACGAACCTGCGGTGATCTTGTTGCCCGCCGGCAAGTCGGCAGCCCAGGTCAGACTGAGGTCACGCTGGATTGCGCGGTCGCCGGCCGAGTCCTTGCTGACGATCTGCTGCACCGCTTCGCCGTTGATGCTGATCAGCCGTCCCGGCACCACCGGATACAACGGCGCAGCCTGGGCCGATACATTGATCAGGTGATCGGTGAAGGCCTGTTTGTCCGCCGGCAGAATGTTCAGGGCGAAATAGTTGGGAGCATTTTTCGGCAGCTGGTTTTGCCAGGTGTCGAGCAATTCGCCGCGCAACAGTGCAATCAACGCCATGGACAGCAGGATCAGGCCGAATGCCAGGGACTGTCCGGCCGCCGCCAGCGGGTGACGCAGCAACTGACCCAGACCGAGACGCCAGGGCAGGGAGGCGCGAGCCAGCAGGCGACGCAGACTGTTGAGCAGCAGCAACAATAAACCACCGAGCACCAGCGCGGCGACCACGCCACCGCCGAGCAGGGCAAACGTCAGCAGCAGATCCAGACTCAGACGCCACATGATCAGGCCGAGCGCGCCGAGTGCTGCGCCGTAGACCATCCAGGTGCTCGACGGAATTGGCAGCATGTCGCGGCGCAAAACCCGTAGCGGCGGCACACGTCCGAGGGCGGCGAGCGGCGGCAGAGCAAAACCGGCCAGCGCCACCAGCCCGGTGCCGATCCCCGCCAACGCCGGAAGCAAGCCACCCGGCGGTACGTCGGTCGGCAGCAGATCATGCAGCAGGGCGAACAGTCCCAATTGAGCAAGCCAGCCGAGCAGGGCGCCGCTGAGGCTGGCGAGCAGGCCGAGCACCGCCAGTTGCAGGCTGAACAGCACCATGGTTTCCCGGCGCGACAGACCTAGACAGCGCAACAACGCGCTGGCATCGAAACGGCGACTGGCGAAGCGATTCGCCGACAGCGCCACGGCCACGCCGGCCAACAGCACGGCGACCAGACTGGCCATGTTCAGATAGCGCTCGGCCTTGCCCAGTGCGCCGCCAATCTGTCGGTTGCCATCGCGGGCGTCCTGAATCCGCTGATTGGCGGCGAGACCCGGTTTGATCAGCTGGCGATAAGTTTCCAGCGCGGTGGGTTCGCCGCGCCACAGTTCGCGATAGCTCACCCGGCTACCGGGCTGGACCACGCCGGTCGCGGCGAGGTCGTCGAGGTTGATCAGCACCCGTGGCGTCAGGCTGTAGAAGTTGCCGGCGCGATCCGGTTCGTAAGTCAGCACCCTTGTCAGTTTCAGCGTCTTCATGCCGACGTCGATGCTGTCGCCGATCTTCAGGTCCAGCGCCGTGAGCAGGCGCGACTCGACCCAGGCTTCGCCCGGCTGCGGTTTGCCGCCCGACGTTTCGGCAGCAAACGGTGCCGGGGCACTTTTCAGTTCGCCACGCAGCGGATAGGCACGGTCGACGGCCTTGATGCTCGACAGTTGAATGCCGTTGTCGGTGGCGATGACGCTGGAGAATTCAACGATCTGCGCATGGTCGAGGCGCAGCTCGGTGCCGCTCCTGATTTGTTCCGGTCGTGCGGGGGAGCTGCCTTCGAGCACCAGATCCGCGCCGAGAAACTCGGTGGCGCGTAACGTCATCGCGCCATTCAGGCGGGCACCGAAGTAGCCGATGGCGGTACTGGCGGCAACTGCCACCAGCAAGGCGAAGAACAGCACCCGCAATTCCCCGGCGCGGGCATCGCGCAGGAGCTGGCGCAGGGCAAGGCTGAACAGGCGCAACAGCGGCAGACGTGCCATCAAGGCTCCAGGGGGGCGACCAGCAGGCCGGCTTCAAGTCGGATCAGGCGCCGGCAGCGATGGGCCAGGCGTTCGTCGTGGGTTACCAGCACCAGGGTGGTGCCGCGTTCCTTGTTCAGTTCGAACAGCAGGTCGCTGATGCGCTCGCCGGTGTGGCTGTCGAGGTTGCCGGTGGGTTCGTCGGCGAACAGAACATCCGGTTCGGCGGCAAAGGCCCGGGCAATGGCTACGCGCTGCTGTTCACCACCGGAGAGCTGGCGCGGCGAGTGCGTCAGGCGCTGACCGAGGCCGACCCGTTGCAGCAATTCTGTGGCGCGACCACGGGCGTCTTTGCGGCCGTCGAGCTCCAGCGGCAGCATGACGTTTTCCAAGGCGTTGAGACTGTCGAGCAACTGGAACGACTGAAACACGAAACCCACATGTTCGGCACGGATGCGCGCGCGCTGGTCTTCGTCGAGATTGCTCAGGGACTGGCCGGCGAGAATGACTTCGCCGCTGCTTGGCAGATCGAGGCCGGCGAGCAGGCCGAGCAGGGTGGATTTGCCGGAGCCGGACGCGCCGACGATGGCCAGGCTGTCGCCCTTGTTCAGTTCCAGGCTGAGTTCGTGCAGGATGGTCAGTTCACCTTCCGCGCTGGGAACCACTTTGCTAAGGTTCTTCGCGGTGAGAATGCTTGCGCCCATGGAGAATCCGATGCGTGTGTGGTTTTTGAGTGCTGGCCTGGCCTTGATGTGCATGGCCCAGAACGCAGCGGCGGGTACAGTCCTGATCGTTGGCGATAGTATCAGCGCCGGTTTCGGACTGGATACCCGGTTGGGGTGGGTGTCGTTGCTCGAGCAGCGGCTCAAGGCCGAAGGTTTTGACGATAAAGTGGTCAATGCCTCCATCAGCGGCGACACCAGTGCAGGAGGCCAGGCGCGGCTGCCGGCGCTGCTTGCAGAGCACAAACCGGAGCTGGTGATCCTCGAGTTGGGGGGCAACGATGGCCTGCGCGGAATGCCGCCGACGCAATTGCAACAAAATCTTGCCTCGATGATCGACAGCTCCCGCCAAAGCGGTGCCAGGGTGCTGCTGCTCGGCATGCAACTGCCGCCCAATTACGGCAAGCGCTACACCGATGCCTTTGCCGAGGTCTACGGCAAGCTGGCCGAGGAGAAAAAGATCCCGCTGGTGCCGTTTTTCCTCGAGGGCGTGGGCGGGCACCCGGACTTGATGCAGGCCGACGGTCTGCACCCGGCAGCCGGGGCCCAGGGCAAGTTGCTGGAAAATGTCTGGCCGACGCTAAAACCGCTGTTATGAGGCTTTTCTAGCGGCAGGCTTTCGGCTAATGTGGCGCCCCCCTAAATGGAGCCCCCGATGTCGCGTTCTGCCTGGTCCCTGTTTGCCTACCAACTGATCGAGCCTGACGAACAGCTGGATCTGTTCGCCTGCCAGGAAGTGCGGGTGCATCTGGTGACCCGTCAACTGGAGCTCGGTGGCTCGGCTGACCGGACCCTGTGCGGCAGTCTGCTGCCGGCGCAACCGCGCTGGTCGAGCGTGGATCGCCGGGTGTTCCAGGATCAGCGCCTGTGCTCGCTGTGCCGGGCGATTCTCGAATCGCAGAAGCGTGGAACCTCGCCGATCTGGCCCGAGCTGCGTTTCGAGCTTTAAGCACACACATCGGTAAGAACGCCCCCCGAGCTGGCGACAGCTCCAATTATGAAGACTTCTGCCAGCCCATCGGCGCATCTCCCCGAATTCCCTAGGCGCGGTGTACAATCGCGTTCCTATACCCTTGTCGATCTTGCGAAGGATTCTCCGGATGTTGCCGCGTTTCCCTGCCGTCACCCGCTGCCTGTCTCTTGCCGCCCTGTGTGTGGCCGGTCCCGTTGCCGCCCTGGAGTTTCCCCTGCCACCACCTGGTGAAGACATCATCGGCCAGGTGCAGGTGATCAAGGCCAAGTACGAAGACACCTTTGCCGATCTGGGCACCACCTACGATCTGGGCTATTCGGAAATGGTCGCGGCCAACCCGGGCGTCGATGCCTGGCTGCCGGGCGCCGGCACCGAAGTGGTCCTGCCGACCCGTTTCATCCTGCCGCCGGGTCCGCGTGAAGGCATTGTGATCAACCTTGCCGAGTACCGCCTCTACTACTACCCGAAAGGCCGGAACGTGGTGTACACCTTCCCGCTGGGTATCGGTCGCGAGGGCTGGGGCTCGCCAATCGCCCACACCACGATCACCGCCAAGACGCCGAATCCGACCTGGACACCGCCCGCCTCGATCAAGGCCGAACACGCCGCCGATGGCGATCCACTGCCGAACGTAGTGCCGGCCGGCCCGGACAACCCGCTGGGTCCGTTCAAGTTCACCCTGGGCACGCCGGGCTACCTGATCCACGGTTCGAACAAGAAGTTCGGTATCGGCATGCGCACCAGCCACGGTTGCTTCCGCATGTTCAACAACAACGTGCTGGAAATGGCCAGCATGGTGCCGGTGGGGACTTCGGTACGAATCCTCAACGACGCGTACAAGTTCGGTCGCAGTGGTGGCAAGATCTACCTGGAAGCGCACACGCCGATCGACGACAAGGGAAACCCGTCGGTGGTCGACAAGCACACCGCCGTGATCAACGCGATGCTCAAGCGTGAAGACATCACCAACAATCTGCGCATGAACTGGGATGTGGTGCGTGATGTGGTGGCGGCCGAAGATGGCCTGCCAACTGAAATCGGCACACCGAACACCTCGGCGCCGATCGTTTCCAGCGCACCGATCGACCTGCAACAGTAAGCCGAAAAACAGAACCCGCCGATGCGTGAGCATCGGCGGGTTTTTTATTGCATGAAGAAAATTTCAGGCAAAAAAAAAGCCGACCCGAAAAACGGGTCGGCTTGATAACAATCCCGAAGGACTATTACTTGCGGCTAGCTTTTTCCAGCATGCGCAGAGCACGCTCGTTAGCTTCGTCAGCAGTCTGTTGTGCTTTTTGAGCAGCAGCCAGAGCTTCATCAGCTTTACGGTAAGCTTCGTCTGCACGAGCCTGGGAGCGAGCAGCTGCGTCTTCAGTAGCGGTCAGACGTGCTTCGGTTTCTTTCGATGCGCTGCTGCAACCGGTAGCCAGAACTGCGGCCAGAGCCAGAGCAGAGAATTTCAGAACGTTGTTCATCGTGTTCCCCTTCAAGGACTTTCAATTAAGTGGCTGTCTCCTCCGATTGAGGAAATAGCCGGCGTACATACTACCCATTACTTGTAGTAAGTAAACTGACGTAAGGCAAGAAGCAAAAAAAATTGTAGGCGTTGATTCTTTTTCGAGCAACTTTTAACCGGGTTGTATAAAAAATATTCAGCTGCAAGGCCCGAGATGAGCGAGTTAATGAGAAAAAGTTCCCGTTGTCGGGTGCTGTTTTGCAGGCAGTGGCTAGAGTCTGTCTATATGGATTCGTCCACACTTTTGTTGCGTTTTTGTGCAGCGTCTCACCTATCTTTGTCCATGTTCAGGTGACTTTAAAAAATCAGGCACGTCTTAAGTCTCAACATCCGGCGATGTTCAGCCTTTCGGTTCGGGACAAGGTTCTCCCGAACCGGTCCTGAGTCCACCGGAACTGCCCCGTCAATCAGCCTGATGATGAGTGCGCCTTGAGCATTTTCGTCATTGGTGCCTACTATTTGATACGTGCTCGGGTTGCGCGAGATCGGTGCGGTTCTTCTCGGTGTCCATCTGGCACGGGGTGGCGTAGATGTTCCTTCGCCGGGAAAACATCGGTAAGGTAGGGGTCAGAATTCGAGACCCGCGAGGAGTAGTGATGAGCGAGGCGTTGTCCATCCACCATGACCAGGCTGGTCATCAGTTCGAGACCAATGTGGACGGTCATCGTGCCTACCTGACCTATATGGATCTGGGGAAACAGACCCTGGATATCTACCGCACCTTCGTGCCCAACGCATTGCGTGGCCGAGGCATCGCGGCAGCCCTGACCGAGCGGGCACTGCAGTACGCCGATGAAATGGGCTACACGGTCATCCCGTCGTGCTCCTATGTGGAGCGCTACATGGAGCGTCATCAGCGGCGCACCGCCAAGATCTGACTGACCCCAAACCGCACACACACAAAAACGCCGGGCAATGCCCGGCGTTTTTTATGCCTGCGAAAAAGCTGTCAGCCGCGCTGACGTTTCGGCAGCACATCCTTGAGCTTGGCGTGCATGCTGCGCAAGGTGTTTTCGGTGGCCGACCAGTCGATGCAGGCATCGGTGATCGAAACGCCGTATTGCAGGTCGGCGAGGTCTTTCGGAATCGCCTGGCAGCCCCAGTTCAGATGACTCTCGACCATCAGGCCGATGATCGACTGGTTGCCTTCGAGGATCTGGTTGGCGACGTTCTCCATCACCAGCGGTTGCAGGGCCGGATCCTTGTTGGAGTTGGCGTGGCTGCAATCGACCATGATGTTCGGCTTGATCTTCGCCTTGTTCAGCGCCTGTTCGCACAGGGCGACGCTGACCGAATCATAGTTCGGCTTGCCGTTGCCACCGCGCAGTACCACGTGACCGTAGGCGTTGCCCTTGGTGGTGACGATCGACACGCCACCTTCCTGGTTGATGCCCAGGAAACGGTGCGGGCTGGAGACCGACTGCAAGGCGTTGATCGCCACGGTCAGGCCGCCGTCGGTGCCGTTCTTGAAGCCGACCGCCGAGGACAGGCCGGAAGCCATTTCGCGGTGGGTCTGGGATTCGGTGGTGCGGGCGCCGATGGCCGACCAGCTGATCAGATCCTGCAGGTACTGCGGGGAGATCGGATCAAGGGCCTCGGTCGCGGTCGGCAGGCCTTTCTCGGCCAGGTCCAGCAGCAACTGGCGACCGATGTGCAGGCCGTCCTGGATCTTGAACGAGTCATCCAGGTACGGGTCGTTGATCAGGCCTTTCCAGCCGACGGTGGTCCGCGGTTTTTCGAAGTACACGCGCATGACCAGATACAAGGTGTCCGACACTTCCGCCGCCAGCACCTTCAGGCGGTCGGCGTACTCGTGGGCAGCCTTGATGTCGTGGATCGAGCAAGGCCCGATGACCACGAACAGACGGTGGTCGGTGCCATCGAGAATATTGCGGATGACTTCGCGACCCTTGGTGACGGTGCGCAGGGCAGCGTCGCTCAGAGGGATATCACGCTTGAGCTGATCGGGAGTGATCAGAGTCTCGTTGGAAGCGACGTTCAGGTCGTTGATCGGTAAATCAGCCATCGGTTACTCGTCAGGTCACGGGTGCCGGCCGCCAGCGATCCCCGCGCGGCGGAGCACAGCAGATTTAAGCGCGTCGGGGAGCCGAACCTTAGCGCGTCAGGCGCCTGTCGACAATGGGCAAGTCACTGTTCAGTCCAGTACTGGCTGCGCAAAAGCCTTGCGAACGGTGTCGTGGGAGAACTCGTCGGCGTGTTGTTCGACCCATTGCAGGGCCAGGGCCTGAATATCCTGGAGGTCGTCGTGGGCGTCGTTGAGTCGGCAATAGCGTTCGATCTGACACACCTGCTCACCCATTCGGGCGCTGAACAGGGTCTGCTCGTCGGTGAAGGCGATGCCTACCAGATAGCCTTTCTTGCGTCGCAGGCACCAGGCCACATAACCCGGATAACAGATGTCGGCATTGAGCGTCGGCATGCGCACCTGCAGTGCGGTGCCATGGCGCCAGGCGCGGTGGTAATTGCAAGCGATGCCGCCGAGGCTGATAGTGTGCAGCTGTTGCCGCGAAATGCACTCAGGTTTGAGCAACGTTAATTCGACGGGCACATCATCCGGATGAGGAATAAACCGTCCCATGAGCACAGACTCCCTGTGTCGGCCATCTGACATTGTTTCCCCCAGTATAGTGTTCGAATCCGAACTGACCGATTTCGACGCCGACCAACGGCTGCTGGCGATGAGCGGCGTTTCGCTGGTGATTTTCACGAGCATCGGCTGTGCCAGTTGCCGTTATGCCCGCGAGGTGTTGCCGGGGCTGGATCTGGCAGTCGATCGCCTGTGCTGGATCGACGCCGGCGACAACGGCGGTCTGGTCGAGCGTTATCAGGTCTTTCATTTGCCGGCGCTGTTCGTGGTGCGCGACGGCGAGTTCTTTGGGGCAGTACACACGCGCCTGAATGCCGCTGAGCTGAACGCAGCCGTGGCGCAGGCGCTGGGTCGAATTGCAGAGGAGTTGCCGTGATGGGGGCAGTCGTCAAGAAACCGGTGGTAGGGATTATCGGCACCGGCGCAATCGGAGGGTTCTACGGCTTGATGCTGGCCCGGGCCGGATTCGATGTGCACTTTTTGCTGCGCAGCGAGTTTTCCGCGGTCGCCGAGCGCGGTTTGCAGGTGGACAGCGCGGTTCACGGCACACTGGCGCTGAACCCGGTGCAGGCCTATTCATCGGCTGAAGACATGCCGCCCTGCGACTGGTTGCTGGTCGGCGCCAAGACCACCAGTAATGCCGGCCTGGCGCCGTCGATCATTCAAGCGGCGAAAGCCGACGCGAAAGTGCTGGTGCTGCAGAACGGCCTCGACGTCGAAGACAGCCTGCGGGCGTTGCTGCCCGATTCCCTGCACTTGCTGGGCGGCTTGTGCCTGATCTGCGTTCACCGGGAAGGTCCGGGCCACATCACCCATCAGGCGCTGGGGGCGGTGAACGTCGGTTATCACAGCGGAGCGGCAACCGATGATGCGGCGCGCATGGCGATCGTCGAGGAGGGCGTCGGTCTGTTCCGTGCCGCCGGCATCGACTCCCAGGCCATGCCGAACCTGCACCAGGCGCGCTGGCAGAAACTGGTCTGGAACATTCCCTACAATGGTCTTTCGGTGTTGCTCGGGGCGAGTACCACGCCGCTGATGGCCGATGCCGACAGCCGTGCGCAGATCCAGGCGCTGATGGCCGAAGTGGTGCAGGGCGCCAAGGCCTGTGGCCATGACATGCCGCCCGGTTACGCCGAGTACCTGTTCATGATGACCGAGAAAATGCCCGACTACTGGCCGAGCATGTACCACGATTTTCTGCACAAGCGACCGCTGGAACTGGACGCCATCTACGCTCGACCTTTGGCGGCGGCAAAAGCGGCAGGTTGTGAACTGCCGCGAATCGAGGCGCTGTATCGCCATTTGCGTTTCATCGACCGGCGTAACACCTGAGTCGATTCTTTGAGGGATTTGGGGGAAGGCATGGCCAAGAACATCGATGACAAACTGGTGCTGGCGATTTCGTCCCGCGCCCTGTTCGATCTGAGCGAGAGTCACAAGGTCTACCTGTCGAGCGGCGTCGAAGCCTATCGGCAATATCAGATCGAGCACGAAGACGAAATCCTCGCGCCGGGCGATGCCTTTCCGCTGGTGGAAAAACTGCTCAACCTCAACAGTCGCCTCGGCCGTGCCCGGGTCGAGGTGATTCTGGTGTCGCGCAACAGTGCCGACACCGGCCTGCGGGTATTCAACTCGATCGATCATTACGGCCTGGCGATTTCCCGTGCGGCGTTTGTCGGCGGGCGCAGTCCTTATCCTTATCTCAAGGCCTTCGGCTGCGACCTGTTTCTTTCCACCCACGCTGAAGACGTGCGCTCGGCGCTGGACAACGGTTTTGCGGCGGCGACCATTCTTTCCGGTGGCGCCAGTCGTGCGGCCAGCGATGAATTGCGCATCGCCTTCGACGGCGACGCGGTGCTGTTTTCCGATGAGTCGGAGCGGGTCTATCAGTCCGGCGGCCTCGAAGCCTTTCAGGCCAAGGAACGCGAATCCGCTCGCGAGCCGTTGCGCGGCGGCCCGTTCAAGGGCTTCCTCGCAGCGCTCAATCTGTTGCAGCGTGAGTTCCCGGACGATAACTGCCCGATCCGCACCGCACTGGTCACCGCGCGTTCGGCGCCGGCTCACGAACGGGTGATCCGCACCTTGCGCGAATGGGACATCCGTCTGGACGAGTCGCTGTTTCTCGGCGGCCTGACCAAATCGGCGTTCCTCGAAGCGTTCGCTGCGGACGTGTTTTTCGACGATCAGGCCGGTCACTGCGAGCTGGCCCGGGAGGTGGTCGCCACCGGCCATGTCCCCCACGGCATCAGCAACGAACCGGCGGTCTAAAGCCCTCGTGGTTCAAGACGTTGCGTCGCACGTCGTACTCGCCAAGGCACTGCTAAGCTGAATCAAATCTCCGCCATGTTGGCTTGCGAGGAGGTCATATGATTCGTTCGATGCTGTATGCCACTGACCTCGGTCTGTACGCACCGTTAGTGATGCAGCATGCCCTGGCGATGGCCCGAACATTCGATGCCGACTTGTATGTGGTGCACGCGGTGGAACCCATGGGGCTGTTTGCCGAGTCGGTGTTGCAGAGCTATCTCGACGAACAGGCGTTGAACGAATTTCACAGTCAGGGTCTGAAAACCGTCATCGCCAATATCGAGCAGCGGGTGCTCGACAGTTTTCGCGAAGAGCTGGGGGACGAGGGCGAGCAGGATCTGCTACGGATTCGGGCGGTGCGGGTGCTGCAGGGCGATCCGTCGCAGGTGATTCTCGACCAGGTGCAGAAACTCTCCGTCGATTTGCTGATCGTAGGAAGTCACAGCCATGGGGTCGGGGCGGAAACACCGTTGGGGCGCACGGCGACGCGATTGCTGCAATTGTCCAAGGTGCCGGTTTACATGGTGCCGCTGGTGGAGCGTCGGCGTCGGGAGGATCGCTGAGACGGGAATAATGGCGTTTTGATAAAAAAGTTCTAGATTTATTCTTCAAACCATTAATATAGTTATATACCGTCGCTGATGCCCGTGGCGTCTACCTGCTTTGAGGGATTCATATGAAGCTTCAACAATTGCGCTACATCTGGGAAGTGGCGCACCACGACCTCAACGTTTCCGCTACAGCCCAAAGTCTCTACACCTCGCAACCGGGCATCAGTAAGCAAATCCGTCTGCTGGAAGACGAACTGGGCGTCGAAGTGTTCGCCCGCAGCGGCAAGCACCTGACCCGCGTCACGCCGGCCGGCGAGCGCATCATAACCACCGCCGGTGAGATTCTGCGCAAGGTCGAAAGCATCAAGCAGATCGCTCAGGAATTCTCCAACGAGAAAAAAGGCACCCTGTCGATCGCCACCACCCACACCCAGGCACGTTATGCACTGCCGCCGGTGATCAGCAATTTCATCAAGCAATACCCGGACGTGGCGCTGCACATGCACCAGGGTTCGCCGATGCAGATCGCCGAAATGGCCGCTGACGGCACCGTGGATTTCGCCATTGCCACCGAAGCGCTGGAGCTGTTCGGCGATCTGGTGATGATGCCGTGCTACCGCTGGAACCGCTGCGTGGTCGTGCCTCAGGGGCACCCGCTGACCAAGCTGCCGAAGCTGACCCTCGAAGCACTGGCCGAATACCCGATCGTGACCTACGTGTTCGGTTTCACCGGCCGTTCGAAACTCGACGAAGCCTTCAGCCATCGCGGCCTGACGCCGAAAGTGGTGTTCACCGCCGCCGACGCCGACGTGATCAAAACCTACGTGCGCCTGGGGCTGGGTGTCGGCATCGTGGCGAAAATGGCCGTCGATACCAAACTCGACAACGACCTGGTGGTACTCGATGCCAGCGAACTGTTCGAATCCAGCGTGACCAAGATCGGTTTCCGTCGCGGCACTTTCCTGCGTGGCTTCATGTGCGACTTCATCGAGAAGTTCGCACCGCACCTGACCCGCGAAGTCATGGCCAAGGCCATCCAGTGCCACAACAAGCAGGAACTGGAAGAGCTGTTCGAAGGCGTCGAACTGCCGGTTCATTAAGCCCCTGTCTACAGCACCTCGGTGACAGCGAACTGTTGCCGGGTGCCCGCCACCAGAATCTCCACCTCGTCACCCTCGAACTTGCCCAGCAGGCTTTTGCCCAGCGGCGAGCGCGGGGTGATGACGGTGACCGGCTGACCGACCACGTCGACCTTCAGGCCCGCCGCATCCGGCGCCAGAAACAGCCATTGCTCGCGACCCTTGTCGTCTTCCAGACCGAGCAGGGCACCGATTTCAATCCCGCGTTGATCGTCATAGGCCCGAAGCGTCAGGTTCTGGCAGACCGCCAGTGACTGGCGGATCTCCTCGACCCGTTTCGCTTGCCCGGCCGCCAGGTACGACGCCTCAAGCCCCAGGGTGTCGTACTTGTTTTCGGCGATGTTCTCTTCGTGAGTCGCGGTTTCGTAAGCGGTTTGTGCCGCGCGCTCGGCGATATCGAGGTCGACGCGCAGTTTGTCGAGAATCAGTTGGTGGACGGCGTGCTTGTTCATGATCAATCGCAGAATTGCAGGACGTTGGCGCGGCTTTTTTCGCTCGGAGCGGTCTGATCCTGCTGGAGCCAGAACTGGCATTTAGGGTTCGACTGGTTGCGCGTGCTGCTGCGGGCCTGATCCAGGCGATTCTGCTGTTCGTTCTTGCGCAGGTTTTCTTCGTACTGCTCGAACAGACGGTTTTGCGGCTCGGGCTCCGGCTGTGGCTGGGCGACTGCCGCAGGCTTGCTCAGTTGTTGCACCGCATCCGCCACCGGTTGCAGTTGGCGGCTGAACAGCATCGAAGCGAGCCAGCACGTCAGCGCAATGGCCAGGAAACCCAGCCACAGGCCCAAGGCAATGCTGCCGGTCAATTGCAGCGCGCTAAGCTGGACAGGCAAGGGACGACGCGTGTTGGGGCGATAGGGCATGGCTGCCTCCTGGCGGATGATTGCGGGCAAGTGGCGATTGTCGCACGAAGATTAATCGTCGTCGGCTCTTCTGCACGCGGCCATTTATGCGGACAATCGGCGCTTTTGCCAACGGGAGTCTTGAATGCCGCAACCGAAAACCCGCTGGGACATCTTTTGCACCGTGGTCGACAACTATGGCGATATCGGCGTGACCTGGCGTCTGGCCCGGCAACTGGCGGCCGAGCATGCGCTGGCGGTGCGGTTGTGGGTCGATGACCTGCGAGCGTTCGAGCGTATTTGCCCGGAACTCGATATCCATCTCGATGCGCAATGGCAGCAGGGCGTTGAAGTCCGGCACTGGCCGACAGAATGGGCGGAAACGGACGCCGCCGACGTAGTCATCGCCGCGTTCGCCTGTCAGTTGCCAAGCGCCTACATGGACGCCATGGCCGAGCGGGAAAAGCCGCCATTGTGGATGAACCTTGACTATCTCAGCGCTGAAGACTGGGTGGTTGGCTGTCACGGTCTGCCTTCGGTGAAGTACAAGTCCGTGCAGAAGATCTTTTTCTTCCCGGGCTTCCAGACCGGCACTGGCGGACTATTGCGTGAAAGCGGACTGCTGGATCGGCGTCGGCGGTTTCAGCAGGATCCCGAGTCACAGCGACAATTCCTGCAAGCCTTGGGGGTCGTTCCTGCACCCGGTGCGCAGCTGATTTCGCTGTTTGCCTACGAGAATGCCGGGCTCGCCAGTTGGCTGGATGTGCTCGCCGCTGATTCGACACCGACTCATCTGCTGGTGCCGGAAGGGCGGATTCTCGGTGATGTCGCGCGCTGGCTTGGTGTCGAGTCGCTGTCGGTGGGTGACTTCAATGTGCGCCAGGCGTTGACCGTGCAGGTGCTGCCGTTCGTCCGTCAGGATCAATACGATCAACTGCTCTGGTGCTGCGATTTCAACGCGGTGCGCGGTGAAGACTCGTTTGTCCGTGCGCAATGGGCCGGCCGTCCGATGCTGTGGCACATCTATCAGCAGGACGAAGATATCCATCTGGACAAGCTCGATGCCTTCCTCGCGCTCTACGGAAAAGGCCTTTCGCCCGCCGCTGCCGAGGCGATGAACGGTCTTTGGCGCGCCTGGAGTGCCGGGCAGCCTATCGGCCAGCACTGGCTTGAGGCCCGTAAATACTGGCCCGAACTGCAGGGAAATGCCGAAGCATGGTGTCTGGAACAGGCCTTGCAGGCCGATCTTGCGACGGCGCTGGTACAGTTTTACCGAAATTGGATATGATACGCGGCCTAGATTTTTGTAAATCCCATCCAAATTCGGATATTCGCAATGAAAACTGGTAAAGAACTCAAACCCGGTACCGTGATCCGTATCGACAACGATCCTTGGCTGGTTCAGAAAGCTGAATTCACCAAATCGGGCCGTAACAGCGCGATCATGAAGACCAAGCTGAAGAACCTGCTGACCGGTTACAAGACCGAAACCGTTTACGGTGCGGACGACAAGCTGGACGACGTGATCCTCGACCGCAAAGAAGCGACCCTGTCCTTCATCAGCGGCGATACCTACACGTTCATGGACACCACCGACTACACCATGTACGAACTGAACGCCGAAGACATCGAAAGCGTTCTGCCTTTCGTTGAAGAAGGCATGACCGACGTTTGCGAAGCCGTGTTCTTCGAAGAGCGTCTGGTTTCCGTAGAGCTGCCGACCACCATCGTGCGTCAGGTTGACTACACCGAAGGTTCCGCTCGCGGTGACACTTCCGGCAAGGTGATGAAGCCTGCCAAACTGAAGAACGGTACCGAGCTGTCGGTTGCTGACTTCATCGAAATCGGCGACATGATCGAGATCGATACCCGCGAAGGCGGTTCCTACAAAGGCCGTGCGAAATAAGCACTGTTTTTTGCGGAAAGAAAAAGCCCGACCATTGAGTCGGGCTTTTTTGTATCTGGTGAAAATTACTTCTTCAGATGCTGTTTCAGTTCTTCCGAAGCTTGCAGCATCGCCGAGCGCACCGCCGGTACCTGGCTGACCACGTTGAGCAAACCGTAGTCGTGGATCATGCCGTTGTAGCGCACCGAAGTCACCGGCACCCCGGCTTCGTCGAGTTTGCGGGCGTAGGCTTCACCTTCGTCACGCAACACGTCGGCCCCGGCGGTCTGCACCAATGCGGGCGGCAGACCTTTCAATTGTGCAGTCGTGGCCCGCAGCGGCGAGGCGTAGATCTCGTTACGCTGGTTGGCGTCTGTGGTGTAGTTGTCCCAGAACCACTTCATCATGTTGCGGGTGAGGAAGTGCCCCTCGGCATATTGGTTATACGAACCAGTGTCGAAATTGGCATCAGTCACCGGCCACAGCAACACCTGGAGCTTGATTGCCGGCGTGCCTTTGTCTTTGGCCATCAAGGCGACGACTGCCGCCATGTTGCCGCCGACACTGTTGCCCGCCACCGCCAGACGCTTGCCGTCGACGTTGATCTCTTTGCCGTGTTCGGCCACCCACTTGGTTGCCGCGTAAGCCTGGTTGATCGCCACCGGGTAATGCGCTTCCGGCGAAGGGGTGTAGTTGACGAATACCGCCGCTGCCCCTGAGCCGACCACCAGATCCCGCACCAGACGTTCGTGGGTCGGGAAATCTCCCAGCACCCAGCCGCCGCCGTGGAAGAACATGAACACCGGCAACTCGCCCTTGACCCCGGCCGGCCGGACGATGGTCAGGCTCAACGGTTGGCCATCGACCTGGATGGTCTTCTCGCTGACATCGGCTTTGGGTAGCGTCAGTTTGACCCCGGACTGCGCGCCCGTCAGTACGGCGCGGGCGTCTTTGGGCGTCATCTGTTCCATCGGTTTGCCGGTGCCGGCGTTAAGCACATCGAGGAACGCCTGGGTGTTGTGTTCAACCTCCCCGGCAAATGCGCTGTGGATGGACAGAGCGAGAAGAGTACCGGTCAAGACTTTGCTGAAAGTGTTCATGTTCATTTCCTGTTCGGGCCTGGGTGTCAGTGATTACACGGTGACGTGCAGGCGTACATCGACATTGCCACGGGTGGCGTTGGAGTACGGGCAGACCTGGTGGGCCGCGTCGACCAGGCTTTGCGCGTCGGCCTGTTCCAGGCCCGGCAGGGCGATGTGCAGGTCGATGTCCAGACCGAAACCACCAGGAATCTGACCGATGCCGACGTGAGCGGTGATCGACGCGTCGTCCGGGATTTTGCGTTTGGTCTGGCTGGCGACGAATTTCAGGGCGCCGATGAAGCAGGCCGAGTAGCCGGCAGCGAACAATTGCTCAGGGTTGGTGGCCGCGCCGCCGGCACCACCGAGTTCTTTCGGAGTGGCCAGTTTGACGTCGAGGATGTTGTCGCTGGAGATCGCACGACCGTCACGGCCGCCGGTGGAGGTTGCGATTGCGGTGTAGAGAGTTTGCATGGTGTGAGCCTCGTCGAATGTATGGTGCGTTGCGCTAATTGTTTGCGCGCTAACTAGGTGCGAAGCAAATGTACTTCGCTAATATTTAGTGCGCAAGATAAATTTTGGAAAAATTCGGAGACGAGACGTGGATTCGTTTGGGATGAAATCTCAAGATTTTGATATGAAAGGTTTTTTTGAGAAAAAACGAGAGAAAAAATTTTCGGGAGAGGGGTAAGGCAGAGAAGGGCGTGATTCCCCTGCAGGTACGAGGTTGCTCCTGCAGGGAAGGGGACGCTTAAATCAGGCTGTCCTGCAGATGACCACGCAAGGCCTGCAACTCGGCTTGCAGGTTTTGCAGGCGTTCCAGCGTGAAGCCACTGGCGCCCAGGATGCATGGCGGAACGGTTCGGGCCTTGTCTTTCAGCGCGCGTCCCTGGGCAGTCAGTTCAACGATCACCACCCGTTCATCCTCGCGGCTGCGGGTCCGGCTCAGGAGTCCTTCACCTTCCAGACGCTTGAGCAGCGGGGTCAGCGAGCCCGGATCGGTCAGCAGGCGCGTGCTGATTTCTCCGACGGTCAGACCATCCTTCTCCCACAGCACCATCATCGCCAGATACTGCGGATAGGTCAGGCCGAGCGCTTGTAGCAAGGGCTTGTAGACCTTGGTCATCATCAGCGAGGTGGAATGCAGGGCGAAGCAGGCCTGATTGTCGAGCAGGAGCTCTTCGCAGTGTTCGGTGGTGTCGCGTGTGGTTGTCATGTCGGTGCCTTGAGCGGTAATGCCTGTGAATCTAGCGCTCGAATCTTTAATGCGCCAGACAATTGTGCCCGGTGGCGAATCGGTCAGTGCCGGCCCAGTTCCCGTTGCAGCGCCAGATCCCAAGGTGGCACGGGGCTGAAGCGGGTCCTGAGGTATTCCAGCAACAGGCGGCTGCGGGAGCTGGCCTGTTGTTCCAGGCGTAATGCGTAGATGCCGGTGCTCTCTGGTTTCGGCAGGCCGTTTTCACAGAACAGCGGTAGCAACTCTCCACGCAAAAGGTATTCGCTGGCCAGCCAGGTCGGCAGATGCGCGATCCCGAGTCCCGCGAGCGCGCCGCAGACCAGGGCCTCGGCGTTGTTGGCGCTCATGCGGATTCGTGCCGGACGGTGAAGTTGCATTTGCCCGTCGTGTTCGAATCGCCAGGCGAAGGGCGGGGCGAGGCCGTCCCAATCGAGGCCATCATGTTCGCCCAATTGAGCGGGCTCGCTCGGCACGCCCCGACGCTTGAGGTATCCGGGACTGGCGCAGGCGATGCGCACCATGCTCGCCAGCGGTGTGGCGACCAGTCGGGTGTCGGCCATCTGCCCGGCGCGCAACACCAGATCGACCTTGCCCAGGTTCGAGCCGTCCATGTCGACGAAGCTGTCGATCAGATGCAGTTGCACGTCCAGGCCCGGATACAGCACCAGAAAGTCGGCAATCACCGGCGCCAGGTGCCGCCGCCCGAACGCCGCCGGCGCATCCACCCGAATCAAGCCTTCCGGCGCGCTGCTCAGGGACACCGCTTCGGCGCGGGCCAGCTGCAGCTCGGCAACGATCCGCCGCGCCCGTTCGGCAAACGCCAGGCCGGCCGGCGTGGCGCGCACCGCATGCGTGCTGCGAATGAACAACTGGCTGCCGACAGCACTTTCCAGGCTGTCGATGCGCCGGGCGACGGCCGATGGCGTCAGCGGATGCCGGCGCGAGGCGGCGGAAAAACTGCCGCTCTCCAGCACATCGAGAAACAGCCCGAGTTGTTCGGTCAATTGATTGGGATTCATGAATCGGCTCAGTGCCTATGCGAATTTGGCACAGCCATTGTGCGTTGCTGTGCGTTTCCGCGCCAGCGCCGACTGCGTAGGATGGGTCGCCTGACGTACGAGGAATTCTGCTGTGATCGAGTTTTTGCTGTACCTGTTGTTTGGCGCCGCCCTCGGCACTCTGGGTGGGATATTCGGCATCGGCGGCGGGTTGATCGCCATTCCGCTGCTGGGCGTGTGGTTCGGGCTCGATCAGCAAATCGCTCAAGGCACGGCGCTGGTGATGGTGGTGCCGAACGTGATGCTGGCGCTGTGGCGTTATCACCAGCGCAACCGCATCGAACTCCGGCACGCGTTGCCGCTGGCGGTGATGGGATTCTGTTTCGCTTGGATCGGCTCGATCTGGGCTGTGGGCATTGACGCGCAAACCATGCGTATCGGATTTGTCGCGTTCCTCGTCGCGCTGTCGGCCTACAACCTGGTGCGCATGTTCGGCGCACGTCCGGCGGCGACGTCCGAGATGCGTTATTCATGGCCGTGGCTGGGCGTGCTTGGCGCAGCCTCGGGCACCATGGGCGGCTTGTTCGGGGTCGGCGGGGCGGTGGTGGCGACACCGGTACTGACCAGCCTGTTCGGCACCACTCAGGTGGTCGCTCAAGGCCTGTCGCTGGCGCTGGCATTGCCGAGCACCGGTGTCACGCTGGTGACCTACGCGGTGCACCACGAAGTGGACTGGCTGATCGGCCTGCCGCTGGCCATCGGCGGTCTGGCCAGCATCAGTTGGGGTGTGAAAGTGGCCCACGCGATGCCGGAAAAACTCCTGCGCGGGCTGTTCTGCGGCTTTCTGGTGCTGTGCGCGGTGATGCTCGCCTTTAAAGTTTGAAGCCTTCGACGATGTGCTCGGCCAGGCATTCGGTGATCGGCGACGGATTGTTCAGGTTGCGGATAAGCATGATGCTGGCCTCGGGCAACAGTGGCAGATCCTCGGCGGCCCCGAGAATCCGCAGGTCCGGGGTGATCAGGCTTTCCAGTTGCGCGGTGATCGCCAGACCCGCGCTCACCACTGCCATCAATGCCGAAAGGCTGGTGCTGTTGTACGCAATCCGGTATTCGCGGCCCATGGCGTCCAGTGCATTGCAGGCCCACAGGCGGCAGAAGCAATCACTGTTGAACATCGCCAGTGGCAGCGGCGTCTGCTCGTGGGCGCTGAAGTTCTGCGCCTCGGCCCAGACGAAACGCTCCTTGCGCAGCAGCTGGCCGATCTCGTTGCCCGGCTCGCGGGTGACGATCGAAAGATCCAGGTCCGTGCGTTGCAGCAACTGTCGGGTCGACTCGCAATGCACTTCAATCTGGATCAACGGATAGAACTGGGCGAAGCGCGACAGGATCCCCGGCAGAAAGCGCATCACGTAATCGTCCGGCGTACCGATCCGCACCGTACCGACCATGTGCGGTTCACGCAGGGTGTTGAACACTTCGCTGTGCAATTTCAGGATGCGCCGCGCGTAGCCGAGCAACACCTGGCCTTCAGCGGTCAGGCGCACCTGACGCCCGTCACGCTCGAACAACTGGCGTTGCAACACGTCCTCTTCCAGACGCTTCATCTGCATGCTCACCGCCGATTGAGTGCGGTTGACCATTTCGCCGGCGCGGGTGAAACCGCCCTGATCGGCAATCGCGACAAAGGTGCGCAGCACATCGGTATCGATACTGGGATACGCCGACAATTGATGAATCTCCGTGATGCTTGCCATCAGAAACATTCGTTGGATTGATCGTAGCCCCGGCGCGAGACTTGAGCCATCCCAAAAAGGAGGCAACACGATGAAAGGTCAAAGAGAGTATGCAGGCGAAGAAAAATTTTCCGGCCATATCGTTTCCGATCTGTTGCACAAGTTTAGCCGCTGGTACGAATTGCACCGTGAACGCGAACTGCTCGCCAGTCTGAGCGACGAAGCGTTGAAGGACATCGGGGTCAGCCGTGCCGATGTCGAACATGAAGCGATTCGGCCGTTCTGGGACGATCCGATGCATAAATGATGAGGCCATCGCTACACAAACCACTTTGTAGTGAGGTAGGTTGCGAGCAGACATGGAGGTACACATGCCCGCGACTTTGTCTTTTTCCCTTAAACAGGCTCGACGTCTGGCACTGGCTGCCCAAGGGTTTCACGGGCGCCAGCCGCCGGCTGTCAAAGCCCTGCACGTCAACCGGCTGATCGAACGCCTCGGCCTGTTGCAGATCGACTCCGTCAATGCCGTGGTGCGCTCGCACTACCTGCCGCTGTTTTCCCGTCTCGGTTCCTATTCTGCTGACTTGCTCGACCAGGCTGCCTGGAGTTCGGGACGACGCCGTTCACTGTTCGAATACTGGGGCCATGAAGCGTCGTTGCTGCCGCTGTCGATGTACCCGTTGATGGGGTGGCGGATGCAGCGGGCCAGGCGTGGTGAAGACATCTATCAGCAACTGGCGCGTTTCGGCCGCGAGCAACAGGACACCATCCGCCGGGTGCTGGCGTCGGTCGAAGAGCAGGGCGCACTCGGTGCCGGCAGTCTGTCGACCCGCGAGGAAAAGGCCGGCCCGTGGTGGGACTGGAGCGCGGAGAAACATGCACTGGAATGGCTGTTTGCCGCTGGCGAAGTGACTGTGGCCGGGCGGCGCGGCTTCGAGCGGTTGTATGACTTGCCGGAGCGAGTGATTCCGGCTTCTGTGTTGCAACAGCCGCTGCCCGATGAGGCGGAGGCGCAGCGTGGCTTGTTGCTGCACGC
Organism: Pseudomonas sp. 91RF; assembly: GCF_003576265.1. NCBI lineage: Bacteria > Pseudomonadati > Pseudomonadota > Gammaproteobacteria > Pseudomonadales > Pseudomonadaceae > Pseudomonas > Pseudomonas sp. 91RF. Next base: position 103,497 of record NZ_QWFC01000048.1, on the reverse strand, counting down.
GGCTGAGGCATTGGGCGTGGGCACGGAAAAAGACCTTCGCGATTACTTCCGCCTGAACCCTGCCGATGCCCGCCCGCGTCTGGCGGAGCTGGTCGAGGCCGGGAAGCTGCTGACCTGCGAAGTTGCTGGCTGGCGGCAGATCGCTTACTGCCTGCCCGAGCCGAAAATCCCGAGGAAAGTCGAAGCCAGTGCGCTGCTGTCGCCGTTTGACTCACTGATCTGGGAGCGCAGTCGCACCGAGCGGCTGTTCGATTTCCGCTATCGGCTGGAGATTTATACGCCGCAGGAAAAACGCGTTTACGGCTATTACGTGCTGCCGTTCCTGCACAACGAACGGATTGCTGCACGGGTCGATCTGCGCGCCGAGCGGGCGGCGGGGCGCCTGGCAGTGCATGCGGTTCACGAGGAAGAAACGGGACTGGACGAGGCGGGGATGCTGGCCTTGGCGCTGAACCTGCGGCAGATGGCGGATTGGCTGGGGCTTGAGCAGGTGCAGCTCAATTGTCAGCGCGAAAGTGCCGGGCGCTTGCGGGTGACGTTGGCTCAAGTCGAAAACGACCGAGCCAACGTCATCGCGATTTAGCGTTTGACCTGTTTCAGCGTCTCGGCAATCAAAAACGCCAGCTCCAAAGACTGATCGGCATTCATCCGTGGGTCGCAATGGGTGTGATAGCGATCCGACAAACCATCTTCAGTGATTGGCCGTGCGCCACCGATGCATTCGGTGACGTTCTGCCCGGTCATCTCGATGTGGATGCCGCCGGCGTAGCTGCCTTCGGCTTCGTGGACCTGGAAGAACTGCTTCACTTCGCCAAGGATCTGCGCGAAGTCGCGGGTCTTGTAGCCGCTGCTGGCCTTGATGGTGTTGCCGTGCATCGGGTCGGAACTCCACAGCACTTGCTTGCCTTCACGCTGCACCGCGCGGATCAGCGCCGGCAGGTGATCGCCGACCTTGTTCGCACCCATCCGTGCGATCAGGTTGAGGCGGCCCGGATCATTGTCCGGGTTGAGTACGTCGATCAGGCGGATCAGGTCGTCGGGGTTCAGGCTCGGGCCGACTTTCACCCCGATCGGGTTGTTTACCCCGCGCAGGAATTCGACGTGGGCGCCGTCGAGCTGACGGGTGCGGTCGCCGATCCACAGCATGTGCGCCGAGCAATCGTAGTAGTCGTTGGTCAGGCTGTCGCGGCGTACGAAGGCTTCTTCGTAGTTCAACAGCAGCGCTTCGTGGGCCGTGAAGAAACTGGTCTCGCGCAGTTGCGGCGAGCTGTCCATGCCGCAGGCGCGCATGAATGCCAGGGTTTCATCGATGCGGTCGGCGAGGTGGCTGTACTTCTCGGCCAGCGCCGAGTTGGCGATGAAATCGAGGTTCCACTTGTGCACCTGATGCAGGTCGGCGAAACCGCCCTGGGCGAAGGCGCGCAGCAGGTTGAGGGTCGCGGTGGACTGGTGATAGGACTGCAGCAGACGCTCCGGATCCGGTACGCGGCTGGCCGAGTCGAAACCGATGCCGTTGACGATGTCGCCACGGTAGGCCGGCAGGGTCACGCCGTCGATGGTCTCGTCGTTGGCCGAGCGCGGCTTGGCGAACTGGCCGGCCATGCGCCCGACTTTCACCACCGGGCAACCGGCGGCGAAGGTCATGACGATCGCCATTTGCAGCAACACTTTAAAGGTGTCGCGGATTTTCGCGGCGGAGAACTCGGCGAAGCTTTCCGCGCAATCGCCGCCCTGCAGCAGGAATGCCCGGCCCTGGGTGACTTCGGCAAACTGACGACGCAGCTCCCGCGCTTCGCCGGCAAACACCAGTGGCGGATAACTGGCCAGCGTCTGCTCGACCTGGCGCAGATGCGCGGCGTCGGGGTATCGGGGTTGTTGCTGGATCGGCAAGGCGCGCCAGCTGTCAGGGCTCCAGGGTTGGCTCATCACGGTCTCTAAGGTTCTACGCACGGACGGCCATGTTATCAGCAATTAGTGCGTGACCTGTTCCCGCCGTATCGCAGACAATCGCCGCTTTGCCACAGTGCTGTTGCGGTAATGATCTGGAGACGAAATGACTGAGGAGCGCGTCGAGCTGTTGCTCGCCGAGGTACAGGATGAGTTCGGCGTGATTCGCGTGCTGGAAGTGGCCGACTACCGCTTTCTGGAGTTCGGCGATGCCATCGAGCAAAGCTGCGTGTTTACCGCCGACCCGAGCTGGCTGGAGTACGACTACACCCGGGCGATGCTGATCGGTGCGTTGTGCCATGAACAACCGGAGAGCGCGTTGTTTCTCGGCCTTGGTGCCGGCACGCTGACCCAGGCCTGCCTCAAGTTCCTGCCGCTGGAAGACGTCGAAGCCATCGAGCTGCGCCCGGACGTGCCGCGTCTGGCCATCGAATACCTCGGGCTGGATGACGATCCGCGTCTGTACATCCGCGTTGGTGATGCAATCGAACTGCTGCCGACGGCCGAACCGGCGGATCTGATTTTCGTCGACCTCTACACCGATGTCGGCCCGGGCGCCGCGCACCTTGCGTGGAATTTCCTTGGCGACTGTCAGAAACGTCTGAATCCCGGTGGCTGGCTGGTGATCAACCAGTGGGCCACCGATGACGGCAAACCCTTGGGCGCGGCGCTGTTGCGCGGGCTCTATCACCGGCATTACTGGGAACTGCCGGTGAAGGAGGGCAACGTGATTCTGATCGTACCGGCGGATCTCGATCAGGTTCTGGACATGCAGGCGCTGACTGCGCGAGCTGAAGTGCTCGCGCCGAAGCTGGGGTACTCGTTGCAGTCGTTGATCAACTGCATCCGTCCGGCGACTTGAGTCTTAAACGCCTTTGAAGTCGCCAGGTCTGCGCTCCACCAGCGAACGCACACCTTCCTTGGCATCCTCGGTTGCCAGCAACTTCTTCACCAGCGGCGGCAAACCCTGCGCCGCTGCGGTCTCGCCTTCATGACGCGCCTGACGCGCCGACATCAACGTCGCCTGCACACCCAATGGCGCCTGTCGGGCAATCCGTTCCGCCAGTGCGATGGCACGCGGCAGCAAGTCTTCGCTGGCCATGACCTCCTGCACCAACCCCAGGCGCAACGCATCGTGGGCATCGAACTCGTCGCCGGTCAGCAGCCAGCGCATGGCGTTGCCCCAGCCGGCGACCTGATGAAAGCGCAGCGTCGCACCGCCGAACGGAAAGATCCCGCGCTGCACTTCCATCTGGGCGAACCGGGTGTTGCTGGCGCACAGGTTGATGTCGGCGGCGAGCATCAGCTCGATGCCGATGGTCAGGCAATAGCCTTGCGCGGCAACGATCACCGGTTTGCTGACCCGTGGCCCGACGAACACTCCCCACGGATCGCAACCGCCGGATGGCACCTGCCAGCCTTGGGCTAGGGCGGAACTGGCGTTGACCAGATCGAGCCCGGCGGTGAAATGCTCGCCATGCCCGAACACTACCGCCACTCGCGCGTCGCTGTCAGCCTCGAATTCGCCGTAGGCCAGGGCCAGGTCGTTGAGCAGGTCGAGGTCGAAGGCATTGCACTTGGCTGCACGGTCCAGACCGATCAAATGGACGTGACCGTGGCGCGCACGGCTGACGCGGCCGGGGCAGGGCTGATTCATGGGTGTTTCCTCGGACGGGAAGAAAGTGTGCAGCGACCAGATGCCGCACATCGGTGAATCGTTTAAGCGCCATCGCCCGCTGGGCCGGGCCTTTGAAAAATAGACCTTCGCACGATTATCCGCAAAACCCCGTTACACAGCGGTGACAACTGTATTTCTCCGATAAAAAAAGCTCCCTTTTTGGGCAAATTCCGGTATAGTGCGCGCCGGCCTTTAACCGGGCCGCGTTTAGGTAGCGCAATTCCCCGAAGTCAGCTTCGGCTGCACGTCCGCACTGCGGGCTCTTCCTTGACGATTCTTTTTCATTCATTCGTTTTCGCAAATCCCCGCCGACAAAGCTGCCAGGGCGACTCTTGAGTCTCAACACGGCATGTGCAGCTTTGGAGCATGGGTCTTTGCGGATGCACTTAGAGGCAGACCCATGACCCAGGAAATCGGCGGCTTCGCCGCTCTTGAACTTCATCCCAATATTGTCGCTGCAGTAGTCGCTACCGGCTATGAAGAGCCTTCGGCCATTCAGCAGCAGTCGATCCCGATCATCCTCGCCGGTCACGATATGATTGGTCAGGCGCAAACCGGTACCGGTAAAACCGCTGCCTTTGCCCTGCCTATCCTGCACCGCATTGATCCGTCCAAGCGCGAGCCGCAAGCTCTGATCCTGGCCCCAACTCGTGAGTTGGCGCTACAAGTTGCAACCGCTTTCGAAACCTACGCCAAGCAAATGCCGGGCGTAACTGTTGTGGCTGTCTACGGCGGCGCGCCGATGGGCCCACAATTGAAAGCAATCCGTAATGGCGCACAGATCGTTGTCGCCACTCCGGGCCGTCTGTGCGACCACCTGCGTCGCGACGAAAAAGTGCTGCAGACCGTGAACCACCTGGTTCTCGACGAAGCAGACGAAATGCTCAAACTGGGCTTCATGGACGACCTCGAAGTCATCTTCAAGGCCATGCCGGAAACCCGCCAGACCGTATTGTTCTCGGCGACCCTGCCGCAATCGATCCGTGCCATCGCCGAGCGTCACCTGCGCGATCCAAAGCACGTGAAGATTCAGAGCAAGACCCAGACCGTTACCGCGATCGAACAGGCTCACCTGTTGGTTCACGCTGACCAGAAGACCTCTGCCGTTCTCAGCTTGCTGGAAGTGGAAGACTTCGACGCTCTGATCATGTTCGTGCGCACCAAGCAAGCGACCCTGGATCTGGCCAGCGCCCTCGACGCCAAAGGCTACAAGGCCGCAGCGTTGAACGGCGATATCGCCCAGAACCAGCGTGAGCGCGTCATCGACTCGCTGAAAGATGGCCGTCTGGACATCGTTGTGGCGACCGACGTAGCCGCTCGTGGTCTGGACGTACCGCGCATCACCCACGTATTCAACGTGGACATGCCGTACGATCCGGAATCCTACGTGCACCGTATCGGCCGTACCGGCCGTGCCGGTCGCGAAGGCCGCGCGCTGCTGCTGGTGACTCCACGTGAGCGCCGCATGCTGCAGGTTATCGAGCGTGTAACCGGTCAGAAAGTTGCCGAAGTGCGTCTGCCGGACGCCCAGGCCGTTCTCGATGCCCGCATCAAGAAATTGACCAACAGCCTGTCGCCGCTGGTGGCTGACGCCGAATCGACTCACGGTGATCTGCTGGATCGCCTGACCGCCGACATCGGTTGCACCCCGCGTGCCCTGGCTGCCGCTCTGCTGCGCAAGGCCACCAATGGTCAGGCGCTGAACCTGGCAGCGATCGAGAAGGAACGTCCACTGGTGCCGAACAGCGCTCCACGTGGCGACCGTCCTGAGCGTTCCGGTGATCGTCCGGACCGTGGTGACCGCGAGCGTCGTGCGCCAATGCCGCTGGGCGAAGGCCGTGCCCGTTGCCGTACCGCGCTGGGCGCGCGTGACGGTATCGCGGCGAAAAACCTGCTGGGCGCCATCCTCAACGAAGGTGGTCTGGCACGTGAAGCCATCGGTCGCATCCAGGTGCGTGACAGCTTCAGCCTCGTCGAGCTGCCGGAAGATGGTCTGGACAAGCTCCTGACCAAGCTGAAGGACACTCGCGTTGCCGGCAAGCAGTTGAAGCTGCGTCGCTACCGCGAAGATTGATCCGCCCCCGGGCTGATTGATCGCACATAAAAAATCCCCGACTGGTTCGGGGATTTTTTTTGCCTGCGATTTGGGCTTCAGCCGAAGCGGTAGATGTCCATGCCCAGCGCGCCCATGGTGAACCCTTGGTGCGCAATGCTGAACTCGCCGCCGGCGCCACGGGCAAAGTAAAGCGGCAGCAGATGTTCATCACTTGGATGGCTGCGTACTGCGTTCGGCGCTTGCTGGCGGTAATCGTGCAGGGCGGCTTCATCATTGGCCGCCAGCTTTTCGATCATCCAGTCGCGGAAGTCCTGGGCCCATGGTTCTACGCTTTCCGGGCCGGCGTGCCAGTCCAGTTCACGCAGGTTATGGGTGATGCTGCCGGAGCCGATCAACAGAATGCCCTGATCGCGCAGGTCGGCCAGCGCCTGGCCCACGCGGGTTTGCAACGCCGGCCCGCCACGACTGGGCAGGGATACCTGAACCACCGGAATATCGGCCTGCGGATACATCAGCGACAGCGGCACCCATACACCGTGGTCGAAGGGGCGTTGCGGGTCGAGGCGTGCCGGCAGGTCGTTGGCGGTCAGCAGATCGGCGACTTCTCGGGCCAATTGCGGATTGCCCGGTGCCGGGTACTGCACTTCAAACAAAGCACGAGGGAAACCGCCGAAATCGTGCCAGGTTTCCGGTTGCGGATGGCTGCTGACCAGCAGTTCATGGCTTTCCCAATGGGCGGAAACGATGACAATGGCTTTCGGGCGTGGCAGTTCGGCGGCCAGACGCGCCAGGGCAGGGCCGCTGGCGCCGGGCTCCAGCGCCAGCATGGGCGAGCCGTGAGAGATAAACAGGCTGGGAAACATGGAAGGGTTCCTGAGCGTTAAGATGGCTCATCTTCTGTCAGATCATTGATCTAATTCCAATATAAGTTTTAACGCTTTTTGATCGAATTCTTGGGAGGATGCATGCAGCCGGATTTTTGGCACAAGAAGTGGGAATCGAACCAGATCGGCTTTCATCAGCCTGACGTGAACCCGTATTTGCAGCGGCATTGGCCCGATCTGGCCATCCCGGCGCAGTCGCGGGTGCTGGTGCCGTTGTGCGGGAAAAGCCTGGATCTGCTGTGGTTGGCCGGTCAGGGGCATCGGGTTCTCGGTGTCGAGCTGTCCGAGAAGGCTGTCGAGGATTTCTTTCGTGAGCAGCAACTACAGCCGCAAATCAGCGAAGAGAGTGGCTTCAAAGTCTATCGGGCCGGGGCGATCGAGTTGTGGTGCGGGGATGTCTTCGCTTTGTCCGCGAGCGATGTGGCTGATTGCACGGCGCTGTATGACCGTGCGGCGCTGATCGCCTTGCCGGCGCCAATGCGTGAACGCTATGCGGCGCACTTGTTGAGCATCCTGCCGGCGGGGCTGTGTGGTTTGCTGATCACGCTGGATTACGATCAGGCTCAGATGCCCGGACCACCGTTTGCGGTGACAGATGCCGAGGTGCAGCAGCTGTTCGGTGGCGACTGGGCGGTGCAGACGCTGGAAGAACAGGACGTGCTGAGCGAAAGCGGGAAGTTCCTGCAGGCAGGAGTGACGCGGCTGGAAGAGCGGGTGTACCGTCTCACCGCTCAGTAGCAGGCACAAAAAAGGCCCGCATCACTGCGGGCCTTTTGTTTGTAGCCGGGCTGATCAGCCGCGACGACGCAGGGCGTCGATACGCTCTTCCAGCGGCGGGTGGCTCATGAACATACGGGCCAGACCCTGTTTGATGCCACCGTTGATGCCAAAGGCGTTCAGGGTATCAGGCATGTGCACCGGCAGACCCTGTTCGGCACGCAGGCGTTGCAGTGCGTTGATCATCGCGCCCGTACCGGCCAGGCGTGCACCGGCATCGTCGGCTCGGAACTCGCGTTTGCGCGAGAACCACATCACGATCGCGCTGGCCAGAATGCCCAGCACCAGTTCGGCGAAAATGGTTGCGATGTAGTAGGCCGTACCCTGGCCTTCTTCATTCTTGAAGATTACCTTGTCGACGAAGTTGCCGATGATCCGCGCGAAGAACATCACGAAGGTGTTCACCACGCCCTGGATCAGCGCCAGGGTGACCATGTCACCGTTGGCCACGTGGCCGATTTCGTGGGCCAGAACGGCCCTCACTTCATCTTCCTTGAATCGTTCGAGCAAGCCCTGGCTCACCGCGACCAGGGCGTCGTTCTTGTTCCAGCCGGTGGCGAACGCGTTCGCTTCGTAAGCCGGGAAAATCCCGACTTCGGGCATCTTGATCCCGGCTTCGCGGGACAGTTGCTCGACGGTTTGCATCAGCCATTGTTCGTGACGGGTGCGCGGCTGGGTGATGATCTGGGTGCTCGTGCTCATCTTCGCCATCCACTTGGAGATGAACAGCGAGAACAGCGAACCGGCGAAACCAAAGACGGCACAGAAGACCAGCAGCTGACTGAGGTTGAGGTCAACCCCGTTGGCCGCCATGAACCCGTTGAAGCCGAACAGGCTCAGGGTGATGCTGGCTATCAGCACGACCGCCAGGTTAGTGGCCAAAAACAGCAGGATGCGCATCATGGTTGTAGAAATCTCCTCAAGCTAAAGATGTAGCGTACTGCGGGGTATATAAGGCGCGGCACCGGGCGATTCAACCGAGTGACTATTTCAAACTGTGTCCTACATCGGATTCTCCAGTGGGTGGGACAATTCCCACTCCTGAAGACGACATGGATGACAGCCACGCGCCACCCACCGGCATTGCATCAGGCGCATGTGACCGGTACGAATCGACAGTGTAGAAGGCGTGGGGAAGGGGGCGGAGCAGAAGTGTTGCTGAATCAGACAGTGCGCAACGAAAGGCTCGTTGCGCACGGATGGCCGGTTACTGGCGGTAGGACTTGAGGAAGTTGCCGATGCGCCCGATGGCCATGTCCAGGTCATCGACCCGGGGCAGGGTCACGACGCGGAAGTGATCCGGCCACGGCCAGTTGAACGCTGTGCCCTGAACCACAAGCAGTTTCTCGGACAGCAGCAGGTCGAGGACGAATTTCTCGTCGTTGTGGATCGGGCAGATTTTCGGGTCGATCTTCGGGAACGCATACAGGGCACCCATCGGCTTCACGCAGCTCACGCCGGGAATGTCGTTGAGCAATTCCCAGGTGCGGTTGCGCTGTTCCAGCAGGCGACCTTGCGGCAGAACCAGGTCGTTGATGCTCTGATAGCCGCCGAGGGCGGTCTGGATCGCGTGCTGGCTCGGCACGTTGGCACACAAGCGCATGTTGGCCAGCATATCGATGCCTTCGATGTAGCTGTGGGCATTGTGTTTTGGGCCGGAAATGGCGATCCAGCCGGAACGGAAGCCCGCCACGCGATACGACTTCGACAGACCGTTGAAGGTCAGGCACAGCAGATCCGGTGCCAGCGAAGCGGTGCAGATGTGCACGGCATCGTCGTAAAGGATCTTGTCGTAGATTTCGTCGGAGAACACCACCAGATTGTGCTGGCGGGCGAGTTCCAGCATGCCCAGCAACACTTCCTTCGAATACACCGCGCCGGTCGGGTTGTTCGGGTTGATGATTACCATGGCCTTGGTGTTCGGGGTGATCTTGGCCTTCATGTCGGCCAGGTCCGGGAACCAGTCGGCGCCTTCGTCGCACAGGTAGTGCACCGCGTTACCGCCGGCCAGGCTCACCGCCGCTGTCCACAGCGGATAGTCAGGTGCCGGTACCAGCACTTCGTCACCGTTGTTGAGCAGGGCCTGCAACGACATCACGATCAGCTCGGACACGCCGTTACCCAGGTAGATGTCCTCGATGCCGACACCTTCGACCTGCTTCTGCTGGTAGTACTGCATCACGGCCTTGCGCGCGCTGAACAGGCCTTTGGAGTCGCTGTAGCCCTGGGCGGTCGGCAGGTTGCGGATCACATCCTGGAGGATTTCGTCCGGCGCTTCGAAACCAAAGGGCGCCGGGTTGCCGATGTTCAGCTTGAGGATGCGATGGCCTTCCTCTTCCAGGCGTTTGGCGTGCTTGAGCACCGGGCCGCGAATGTCGTAGCAGACGTTGGCGAGCTTGTTCGATTTGCTGAACTGCATGGCGATGTGATCCCGAAAATGAACGATCCAGGCGGCGAGTGGACAACCGTGCTGGGAATCCTGCGTCTTCACACAGGCAAGCGTCTTGAGCGGCGGTTTCCAACAATCCGTTTGAATGCGCAGGGCCCCGCTGCCAGACTGGCGTGTGACGAGGCGCAATCATACGTGCCGCCCGATCCGTGGAAAAGGTACAGATCGGGCTTTTTCAGCCGCTGAGGTGTGATGATGGAAAAGATAGAAAAGACCCTGGAAGAATGGCGCGCGATGCTCGACCCGGAGCAATACAACGTGTGTCGTCTCAGTGCTACCGAGCGACCGTTCTCCGGCAAGTACAACGCCACGAAGACTGACGGCGTCTATCACTGCGTCTGCTGTAACGAGCCGCTGTTCGATTCCAGGACCAAATTCGACTCCGGTTGCGGCTGGCCCAGCTTCTATGCGCCGATCGGCGAGAGCGCCATGACTGAAATCCGTGACACCAGCCACGGCATGATCCGTACCGAAGTGAAATGCGCCCGCTGCGACGCGCACCTCGGCCACGTATTCCCCGACGGCCCGCCGCCGACCGGTCTGCGTTACTGCATCAACTCGGTGTGCCTGGACCTGGTGCCGCGCGAATAGCCGATGCGGGCGATCTTTGGATCGCCTTTCGGATAATTAAATTGCACACAATTCAATTGCTCGCTATTTTTTCAGCTTCTCAACTTCCCGGAGTGCGCACCAATGAGCGATAACCTGCTGACCATCCCGTGCACCACCATCAAGGGTGAGCAAAAGACCCTGGCCGATTTCGCCGGCAAGGCAGTACTGGTGGTCAACACTGCCAGCAAATGCGGCTTCACCCCGCAGTACAAAGGCCTTGAGGAGCTGTGGCAGACGTACAAGGATCAAGGGCTGGTGGTGCTGGGCTTTCCGTGCAACCAGTTCGGCAAGCAGGAACCCGGCAACGAGGGGGCGATCAGCGAGTTCTGCGAGCTTAATTACGGCGTCAGCTTCCCGCTGTTCAAGAAGATCGAAGTCAACGGCACCGGTGCGCATCCGCTGTTCGTGCAACTGAAGAAGCGCGCACCGGGCGTACTGGGTTCCCAGGGCATCAAGTGGAACTTCACCAAATTCCTGATCGGCAAGGACGGCCAGTTGGTCAAGCGCTTCGCCCCGGCCACCAAGCCGCAGGACTTGAGTCGCGAGATCGAAGCCCTGCTCAAATGAATGAACTGTCCACCGATGCCCTGAAGCTCGACAGTCAGTTGTGCTTCAAGCTGTATTCCGCGTCCCGGGCCGTGATTCGTGCCTACAAGCCGATGCTCGATCAGCTTGGCCTGACCTACCCGCAATATCTGGCGATGCTGGTGTTGTGGGAATGGCAGGAAGCGGCGCCGGAGCAACCGACGGTCAAGGCACTGGGCGAGCGTCTGGCGCTGGATTCCGGGACGCTGACGCCGCTGCTCAAGCGCCTGGAGCAACTGCAACTGGTGCAGCGTCAACGTTCGGCGCGGGACGAGCGTGAGGTTCACTTGAGCCTCACGCCTCAGGGGCTGGCGCTGCGCGAGCAGGTCGGGCCGTTGAAGGATCGCCTGTTGTGTGACAGCGGCGTGGACCTGGATCGGCTCAACGAGCTGCGCACCGGGCTTGATCATCTGCTGGGGCAAATCAAAGCGCTGTCGTAGTCGGTATCCACTGATCCAGCAGCGCGGCCAGTTCTTCGCGGCGGAAGGGCTTGGCCAGGTAATCGCTCATGCCCGCCGCCCGACAGCGCTCGCGTTCCTCGGACATGGCGTTGGCCGTCAACGCCACGATCGGCAAGTGCGGCCAGCGACCGCTCTGGCGGATCTGCCGGCTCGCTTCGTAACCGTCCATCACCGGCATGTTGCAATCCATCAGCACCAGATCGAATTCATGGTGTTCCAGTTGATCCAGTGCTTCTGCGCCATGGGCCGCGACGATGACCTCGCAACCGAGTTTACCGAGCATGCCCTTGGCCACCAGTTGGTTGACCGGATTGTCTTCCACCAGCAACACCCGCCCGCGACGTTGAGAGGGCACGCTTTCCAGCCGCCCGCGGTCGATGGTGGTGATGTCCGGTTGCAGGGTTCTGCGCAGATTCTGATACAGCGCGTTGCGTGCCAGGGGGCGAGCCTGTTGTTGCAGCGGGGCGAGGGCGGCGGCTTCTTCGCCCGGCAGGAAGCTGCCGTAGGCGGTCACCAGCAGAATCGGTGCAGTCATGGTCGGCCGCAGGCCGAACAGGCATTCAGGGCAATCCGTGATGATGATGTCCGGTGACGGGCCGAGCAGTGACGCTTCAATCGTGCGCTGTTCGTACGACAGGCCCCATACGGGTAACAGACTGCTCAGCAGCTCTGACAGGCCGCTGGCCGCCGTGGTGATGGCAAGCACGCTGCCATGCAGTTGTGCCGGAATGACCGCGCGGGTGTGGCAGGGCAGCGGCAGTTCGGCACAGAACTGACTGCCGAAACCGACTTCCGAGCTGATCGTCAGGCGTCCCTCCATGGCTTCGCACAGGTTGTAGGTCAGCGCCAGGCCCAGTCCGGTGCCGCCGTACTGGCGAGTGATACCGGCCCCGGCCTGGGTGAACGGCTGGAAAATCTTCACCTGGGCTTCCTGGGCGATGCCGATGCCGGTATCGCAGACCTCGATGCGCACGCCGTCCTTCCAGGTCGACAAACGCACATCGACCCGTCCGAAGCGGGTGAATTTCAGTGCGTTGGACAGCAGGTTGCTGACGATCTGCCTGACCCGGGTCGGATCGCCGAGTACCAGCGCCGGAAAGTGCGGATCGATCAGGCACGTCAGCTCGACGCTGGGCGCGGCGTTCTGCGACAGCAGGTTGGCGGTGTCTTCAACGAGCGAACCGAGGTCGAACGGGATGTGTTCCAGCTCCAGTTGCCCGGCATCGAATTTCGACAGGTCGAGAATATCGTTGAGCAACTCCACCAGCACCTTGCCTGAGTCGTGGGCAATGGACAGTTGCTGCTGTTGTTCGCCATTGAGCGGGCCGTCGAGGGACAGCGCGATCATGCCCAGCAGGCCGTTGAGCGGAGTACGTATCTCGTGGCTCATGTTGGCAAGGAACGCCGAGCGCGCCTCGGCCATGTCCAGCGCCGTGCTGCGCGCGACCTCCAGTTCCTCGTTTGACTGGCTGAGGCGGGCGTTGATTGCCTTAAGTTCGGCGGTGCGTGCCGACACGATGTCTTCGAGTTGAGCCAGGTAGTCGGTAAGGCGGTTCTCTGCGGTGCGCCGTTGCTGGATTTCCGTGGCGATGTTCTCGAACTGCTGGTTGGCGACCTTCACCAGCACGCCGATCTCGTCGTTGGCGTGTCCGCCCGGGCATTCCAGTGTTGTCGGTTCGGCGCTGCGCGGATCGCGTCCGCTGAGTTCACGGATCACCCGCACCAGTGGTTTGGTCAGCATCACGTAGAACAGCGCCAGCAGGATGCCGGTCAGGATCAGGCTGCGGGCAAACCCGTTGAGCAGCGTGATTTCGGCCCGGCGCAGGAAGCGGCTGCCGAAGGCATAGGTGTCCACTTCCAGGCTTAACGTACCGAGGGATTCGTTGGGCAAGTGGTCGAGATAGAGCCGGTCTTCGAACTCGCGTTTGGCGCCGAACAGAAAGTCGCTGATCAACCGGTAGCCGCTTTGCAGCTCCGGGCGTTTGACGCTGGCCAGCACCGTCTGATTGTTGTCGGTCAGTTGCGCGGAAATGATGGCCGGCGAGCGCAGCAGGCCCAGCGTGAGTTCCTGGGCCAGCTCGGCATCGATGTTATAGGCGATACGCGAGGCCGGGTTATGGCTGATTTCCAGCAAAGACAGGATTTCACGGTTGATGGAGGCGTCTTCACTGGCATAATCGATGCCGATTTGCAGCAGGCTGAGCAGCGTGCCCAGAATAAACCCGACCAGCACGGTAAGCCGGGCCTGTTTGTATGACAGCCGGTGGGTGAATTTGATATCCATGGGGTGTTGAACCACTTACGTTTCCCTTCGCTGCTCAAGCATAGTCGATCATGCATGGATACCGGAGTTCCCGCATCGCCTTGTAACAAGGGCCGGGCCGGGTGTCGAACGCTATCGGTCGTCGCTGTATCGCCATCATTACTGTGAACCAGCCCGAGGAGAAGACGTGGATTCCCGATTGAATGCTTTTCTTGAGCGCGCCGAATCGGTTCTGGCGCGGATCGAACCACTGCTGCCGGCACCACGCCCGGTCATCGACTGGGGCACTTGCCTGGCCGCACGCTGGCAGCGTGACGGTCGCAGCGGCTATCTGCTGCCGCTGGAAGTCAGCCTCGACATGCGTCTGTCGGACTTGATCGGTGTCGATCGGCAACTGGAGCAACTGGGCCGAAATACCCAGCAGTTCCTCGACGGCATGCCGGCCAACCATGCGCTGCTCTGGGGCTCGCGCGGTACCGGTAAATCCTCGCTGGTACGGGCGCTGCTGGCCGAGCACGCCAAGGCCGGCCTGCGCCTGATCGAGATCGAGCGCGATCACCTGGCCGACCTGCCACGTGTGGTGGAGCAGATCGCCAAGCTGCCGCAGCGTTTCGTGCTGTTCTGCGATGACCTGTCGTTCGAATCCGGCGAAGGCGATTACCGCGTGCTGAAGAGCGTGCTCGATGGCTCGCTGGAGCAGGCGCCAGACAACGTGTTGCTGTACGCCACCTCCAACCGTCGCCATCTGGTGCCGGAAAAGGAAAGCGACAACGAAAACTGGAAGCGCGTCGACGGCGAGCTGCATCCAAGCGAAGCGGTGGAAGACAAGATCGCCCTGTCGGATCGCTTTGGCCTGTGGCTGTCGTTCTATCCATTTACACAGGAACATTTTCTCAATGTCGTCGAACACTGGATCGGGCAACTGGCCGCCAAGGCCGGCCTGACCTGGCAGCGCGACGAACAACTGGACATTCTCGCCGTGCGCTGGGCGACCGGCCGTGGCAACCGCAACGGACGTTGCGCGTACCAATTCGCCCGTTACTGGGTGGGACTGAAATTGCTGGAGCACAAGGCATGATTGATTTGCAACAGAGCGGCCAGGGCCTCGAAGGCTATGGCATGTTGGCCGCACAACTGGAGTCGCTGCTGGCGGATGAGCGCGATTTCATCGCCAATGCCGCGCAGTTTTCGGCGTTCCTGTTCAACCAGCTCGATGATCTGAACTGGGCTGGCTTCTACCTCAATCGCAATGAAGAGCTGGTGCTCGGCCCGTTCCAGGGTCAGATCGCCTGCGTGCGCATTCCGTTCGGTCGTGGTGTGTGTGGCGCGGCGGCGGCCAGTCTGCAGACACAACGGGTCGAAGACGTTCACGCGTTCCCCGGCCACATCGCCTGTGACAGCGCATCGAACAGCGAACTGGTGGTGCCGTTGGTCAAGGACGGTCGCCTGATCGGTGTACTCGATCTCGACAGTCCGAAGCTTGCGCGTTTCGGCGCGGACGATCAGGCCGGTATCGAACGACTGGCGGCGATCTTCCTGCGCCTGACCGACTGCTGATCACGCTGCAAGGCCGGCCTTGCGCAGCACGCTGGCGGGATCCACCGCATCGATCTGTTGCGGGTCGAGGAACCGACTGGCGTATTGCAGGTAAAGGCCTTCGCGGATGAACAGGCTGAACAGCTCGGCATCGATATGCGCCTCACGGCACATGGTGGCCATGATTCCCAGCGCCTCGCTGAGGGTCTTGGCCTTTTTGTACGGGCGGTCGGCAGCGGTCAGCGCTTCGAAAATGTCGGCAATCGCCATCATCCGTGCCGGCAGGCTCATTTCCTCGCGTTTCAAACGTTTCGGGTAACCGGTGCCGTCCATTTTTTCGTGATGGCCGCCGGCGATTTCCGCCACGTTGTTCAGATGCCCGGGGAAGGGCAGATGGCTGAGCATCAGGATCGTCTGCACCATGTGATGGTTGATGATGTAACGTTCTTCCCGGGTCAGCGTGCCGCGAGGAATGCTCAGGTTGTACAGCTCGCCGCGGTTGTATTTGTAGCGCGGGACGTCGAGTTTGAACCCCCATGGGTTGTCCTCCGGAATCAGTTCGCTGTCGGCGCGCTCGAGCAGGTGTTCCGGCTTGTCGGACAGTAACTTTTCCCTGACGGGCAAGAGGGGCGCCGATGTGCGTGCCTGCCGCCGGTTTTCCTCCCAGGACACGCCCAGCCGATCGTCCAGCGTGCGTGTCCAGGTGCGCTGCGCAATGCCCTCAAGACGCTGAAGATCGGCTTCAGCCATGGCCTCACTGCCCAGGTTGCAGCGGGCGACGAAACGGAAATCGTCATCCAGAGCCGTCAACGTCGTGTCGCGCAGGCTGGCCAGTTGTCGTTCGTCCCCACCCGATGCCAGAGCTTGCCAGTAGCTGATCCAGGCATCGCGCTTGAGCACTTCGAACCGGGTGCGGATTTCATGGATGCGATCGTTCAGGGTTTCCAGTTTGGTGGCTTTGTCGACGACGTATTCCGGCGTCGTGACCTTGCCGCAGTCATGCAGCCACGCAGCGATGTGCAAGGCTTCCCATTCATCCTCACTGGGCTGGTAGTCGCTGAAGGCCGGGGCTTCGCTCGCCGCCGCGGCGTGGGCGAGCATCAGGGTCAGTTCCGGCACGCGCTGGCAATGGCCGCCGGTGTAGGGACTCTTGGCATCGATGGCGCCGGCGAGCAGTTGAATGAACGCATCGAGCAGCTGTTTCTGCCGTGCTTGCAGGCGCTGGCTCTCGATGCTCACCGCCGCCGCGCCGGACACCGCTTGCAGGAATGCGATGCGGTCGGGGCGCAGTTTTTCCAGGTCGGCCGGGGTGCCGCTGTCGCTGATCAGCAATATCAGCAGACCGATTGTTTCGTTGTGCTGGTTGTGCAGGCGGATCCCGATCAGGTGTACGCGCGGCGTTTCCATGGCCAGCAGTACTTTTTGCAGGTCGGCAGCCTGTTCGAAGCCGAGGCTGCTCACTACGTTGTCGGCCTTCGCCAGTTGCTCGAACCAGCCGGGGCCCTGGGTGGCGTCGAGGTTGTGTCCCTGGATATCGAAGGCAGCCAGCGTCTGTGAGGTGCCATCGACCACCAGCCCGTAAGGCTCCATACGGTTGCCATCACTTTCCCGCAGGTAGATCAGCCCCGCCTGAGCCTGGGCAATCTGCACCGTTTCGAACAACACCCGTTGCAGCAGCGGGGCGAAGCGGGTTTCGGCGGTCAGGCTGTCGGTGATGCGAAAGAAACTGGCCAAAGTGTCTTTCATCCGCGCCATCGACAGGCTCAACTGGTCAACCTCCAGCACCGGCGAGCGACGGGTCACGGGAAAGTTGAAATCGAAACTGCGGATGGCGTCGGCTTCCTTGACCAGTGCATGCAGCGGCTTGACCAGAATCCGCGAGATCAACCAGCCCAGCGGCAGGCACAACAGCAGGGTGGCGAGGGTGATCAACGCACCTTGCCAGCGCATGCGATAGGCATCGACCAGCAACTCGTCCTCCGGCACCAGCAAGGCCATCTGCAAACCTTTAGGGCCACCTTCCTGCAGGCTGCTGCGGGCGACGATCCAGCGTCGTCCGTCAGCATTCAGGCGTTTGCCCTGATGATCGGCAGACAGCAGGGCATGCAGGCCCGGGCTCAGGTCGGCTGCCTTGGCCAGGCGCGCAGTACGGTCATCGACGATCAGCCGGCTGCTGTCGGGGTACGCTACGGCGTTGCCTTCGGCGTCGAAGAGGACGATTTCTGTCGCTGGCGTCACCACGTGTTTGGTCAGGGTCGCCGACAGCGCGTCGAGGGTCAGGTCGGCAGCGATCACTGCATGATCACCGCTGCGCCGGGCGAGGGTGGTGCCGACATTGTGGGTGGAAAAGAACACGTAGGGTTCGGTGGTGATCTGCTCGTTCTGTTTTTGTGCGCCGATGTACCAGCCCCGACTGCGCGGGTCGTAGGTATCGTCCGGATTGTCGTGACGACCGACCGCCGACAACGCCTGATTGAAAAACAGCGATTGCGATCTGACGCTGCCATTGGCGTCATGTTCGATGCTCCAGACCTGATAGGCCGCTGCATCCGGCGCCTTTAGCAAGGTTTTCAGTGAGGCGGTGCGCAACGGCCGCACCATGAAGAAATCACCGTTGTCGTAACCCAGATACAACGAGGCCAGGTCCGGGTTGTCCGCCAGTGACTGGCTGAACGGTTTGAGCAGTGCCAGGCGTTGTTCAAGGGCGGAGGCCTGAGTCCCGGGGTTGTCCGCGAGCAGGCTCAGCAAGTGCCGGATCGGCGCATAGGTTGACTGCAGATCGACGCGCACATCCTGCTCGATGCGCTCGAACAGTTTTTCGCTGCTCGACAGAATGATCTGTGTAGTTTGTCGGTAGTTGAACAGCCCCAGCACGACCCCGGTGAGCAACAGCAGAAAGGTGAACATGACGCTGATGTGCACGTGCAAGGGGAACCGGCGTTGATCCGGGCGCAGTGGGCTGGGCATTGCGGACTCTCCGAGTTGATAAACACACTGCTCAGCGTCCAAGCATAGTTAAGGGCCGGTCATTCTGCTGTGGTCGGTCAACGTCAGTTGCTGCTCCAACGCCTTTTCCAGCTCAAGAATGGCGAAGTTGCTCGCCTTCCATCGGCGTTCGATCTCCTCCACCGGCAATGCTTGCAGGCAAGCCTGTTCGAGTGCGTCGCAACTGTTGATCAGGCGTGATGCCTGGGCAATGCGTGCAGCGCCTTTGATCCTGTGCGCCATCTCGGCCAGCGCCAGGTGATCCCGGCCGCGGGACAAGGCTTGCAGATCCTGGCGGTCATTCCGGCTGCTTTTCAGAAGTTCGGTCAACAGTCGCCTGGTCTGAGCGGGGTTCCCTCCGGTCAGCGCATAAAGCCCCTGCAGGTTGAACGCAGGTGCATGGAACACCGGTGCATCGAGGATTGGCCGGACACTGTCGACCCATTGGCTCAAGGCACTCAGGCTCAGTGGTTTGAACAGGCACTCGTTCATGCCGGCCTGCTTGCAGCGAAGTACCTCTTCCGGTTGGGCATTGGCGGTAAACCCCAGCACGGTGCAGGTCGGGCGTTGCGTGAGGCTCTCGTGGCGCCGGATTGCGCGGGTCAGTTCATAGCCGTTCATGACGGGCATGTTGCAATCGGCGATGACCAGATCGAATGCGCCGTTTTTCCATTGTTCCAGTGCGCTCTGGCCTTCTTCGGCAATGCTGAAACGGTGTCCCAGGAACTCGAGTTGCTGGCACATCAGCAGGCGATTGGCCGGGTGATCGTCGACCACCAGAACGTTGAGGGGGGTGAGGGTGGTCTGGATCTGTGGTTCGTGTTTCCGGCTTTTCACCTCAGCGGGCATGATTGCCAGCGGCAGCGACACACTCACTTGTGTGCCGATCCCGGGCTGGCTGCTCAATTGCAGTTGCCCTCCCATCATTTCGCACAGACTGCGGCTGATGACCAGCCCCAATCCTGTGCCGCCGATTGCCCGGTTCCTGCCATGGCTGGCCTGGGTGAAAGGTTCGAACAGCCGCCGCTGGTCTTCGGCAGTAATACCGATGCCGCTGTCCTGAACCGTCAGTTGCACCTGCGAGCAAGCGGGATCATGGCTGTCCAGCAGTTCCAGCGAGATCCTGATCTGGCCTTTTTCGGTGAATTTGATGGCATTGCTGATCAGGTTCGACAGCACCTGTTTGAAACGCAAGGGATCCAGATGTACGTCGATGTTCAGTTCGGGCGGGGAGACGTTCACCATCAGTGCCAGCCGTTTCTGCCGGGCCAGACCTTCGAAAATCCTGACTACCGACGCAATGGTATCGATGAGATTGACCCGTTCGGGGCTCAGGCTCAGGCGCCCGGATTCGATCCGGGCAATATCCAGAATGTCACCGATCAGACCCAGCAGATCCTTGGCCGAACTGTAGGCGGTTTCGATGCTGGAGCGGTCCGGATGCACTTTGTCCATGCGCTTGAGGGTCAGTTCGAGCATGCCGATGACCGCGTTCATCGGCGTACGGATTTCATGGCTCATGGTCGCCAGGAAAGTACTCTTGGCACGGTTGGCATCATCGGCCTGCTCCTTGGCGGCACGAAGCTCGTCGAGCAGCTCATGACGTTCACTGATGTCGATCCAGCCGCCGATGATCCCCTGAACATCGCCGCTGGAGTCGCGGTACGGCAGGATCCAGTGATAGATCGTCATGCGCCGGTTGCCGATTTGCAACGGCCGGTCGAGCACGAGCGGTCTGCCCTCGTTCACGACCCGCTGATAGTCGGCCTGAAAGGCCCTGGCTTCGAAGGCGTTGTTCAGAACACCTTCCATCACATTCTTGCCGATGACGTCTTCGCGTCTGGCCTTGAAGGCTTCAAGGTAACTGTCGTTGCAGCTTTGCAGCAATCCCTGCCGATCACGCACATAGATCGGATGAGGCGTGCCGTTGACCAGCGAGCGCATGAACTCCAGTTGATCGTTCAAGGCGCGTTCGGCGGCCTTGCGCTGTTTGATCTGGCGACGCATGTAGGCATTCCAGAGCATCGACAACAGCAACAACAGGCTGGCTGCCCCGATCACCTGATAGAACAGGCGCCGATATTGGTGCCAGGTGCCCTGTGAAAGGCTTGAATATCCCCTCCATCGACCATTGATGATGCCCAGTTCTTCGGGCGATATGCTCATCAGGGTCTTGTCGATGATCGAGCCCAGTTCGGTGTTGTCTCTGGCGGTTGCCAGGGAAAAGGCTGCCTGGCGGGTGCCGATGGTGGTCGTGATCTGCAAGGGGTGTTCGAAGATGTGCGAGGCGATGAAGTAGTTGGCGATCACCAGCGAGTTCACGGCGCCTTCGACCTGACCCTCGTCGAGCAATGCCACGGCACCGAAAGTGTCCGGGGTCTCGATCAACTGGATGTGTGGAAACTCGTTGCGCAGGTACTCGATCATCGGGTTGCCCTGGGCGATGGCCAGGCGCTTGCGCTTGAGCTGACCCAGGTGGGTCGGACTGTCGGCAGCCTTGCGGGTCAGCAGGACATAGGAATTTTCAAGGTAGGGGCGGCTGAACTTCAGGGTTTCCTCGCGTTGGGCGGTCGGCAGCAGGGCGGCGATCAGGTCGGCCTGATGGTTTTCGATCTGTTTGATCATCTCGGCGTCGCTGCGGCTGCGGCGGATTTCGAAGCGCAGGCCGGTTCGCAACCGGATGAGTTCCAGCAGGTCGGCGCTGATGCCGCGAAAGTTGCCATCGGTGTCAAAGAAGCTCAGGGGGGCCAAGGCCTCGTTGACGACCACGCTCACCACCGGGTGTTTCTTCAGCCATTGTTCTTCGCGATGGGTCAATTGCAGTTTCTGATCGGTCAGCAAGGTATCGCTGCCGGCACTCCAGCGTTTGGCGATGTTTTCCCGCTCGCTGCCCGGGACAGCCTTGAGCACGCTGTCGATGATGCCCAGCAGCTGAGGATTGTCGCGGCGTACGGCAAAACTGAAACCGTGGGCTTCGTGCTTGCCGAAATTGGCCATGCGGATGTTGTTCAGATACCCCTTGCTGATCATGTAGTGGGTGGAAATGGTGTCGCCGAGAAATACGTCCGCCTGATCGAAGGCGACGGCGTTGATTGCATTCTGGTAGGACGGATAGGAGGTGATGAGTGCTTTGGGATACAGCGCCTTGACTTCGTCCAGCGGCAGATAGTGATACAGCATGCTCAGCCGCAATCCGGCCAGACCTTCGCTCAGAGACCGGGTTTCACCCGTGCGGGTGACCAGTACCGGTTGATCGATGGCGTATGGGCTGGACAGTACGATGTTGGCGTTTTCCGCTTCCAGCCCGTTGGACGTGCCAAGCATGTCGATGCTGCCGTCGACCAGTGCCCGGATCGCCGCGTCCCGTGTGGCAAAGCGCTTGACCCTGACCGGCAGGCGGGTTGCCTGACCGATCAGTCCGGCGTAATCGGCCGTGAACCCTTCGTAATCGCGGCCGCTGGCCGTCATGTCAAAGGGCGGATAGTCGGGTGCCGATGTGCCCAGAACCAACTCATTGCGATTGTGCAACCAGTCCCCTTGCGCATGATCGAGCAGGACTGGAAGCGACTTGTCGGTCGAGCGACTGAGCAGGGCCAGGTCTTGCGAGATGACGGGGGCGCCTGCTGCATGAGCACTTAATCCAAGGCATGCGCTCAATACAATCAGGCAGTTTTTCAAGCGACTGGGCATGTCGTCTCTCACACGAGTGCGTTGCGTTTGGCCATTTCAATAAGTTCTACAAGGGATCTGGCTTTGAGTTTCTGCATCAGACGTTTTTTATAAGTACTGACGGTCTTGTTGCTGAGAAACATGCCTTTGGCAATTTCCTTGTTTGTTCGGCCTTGGGCGAAAAGTTGCAATACCATCAATTCCCGGTCATTGACGGATTTGAAAAGTTCCAGCTCTGCGTAGCGCACATCGTCATTGCGAACAGGGTTCAGGGCCTGGCTGGGGAAATAGTTGTATCCGGAAAGAACCGCCTTGATGGCACTGACCAGTTCGCTGAGGTCTTCCTGTTTGCAGACATAACCCGATGCGCCGGACTGCATGCAGCGAATGCCGAACAGCGTCGGGCATTGTGCAGTCAGGACCAGCGTCTTGAACGGAGAACTCATGGCGTTGAAACGGGCAAGGACTTCCAGGCCGTCCAGCTTTGGAATACTGATGTCGAGAATGATCAGGTCGGGGGCGCATTCGCGAACCATTTGCATGGCATCGACCCCGTTATCGGTTTCACCGACGACCTTGTAACCTTCATGTTCCAATAGCATTCGAACGGCAAGACGGATAACCGGGTGATCGTCGACAATAAAAACGGAGTTCATAACAAAGTCCCATGCGAACACTAATAAAGGGCGCACCTTAGCTCAGATGAAAGAGCGGTCGCATGAGCCGACAGGACCTCGGTGGCAATCTAGGATCAGTCCTACAAATAAAGAGGAATGGGACTACGTGTGAACTAGTTTTGACGTAGGTAGCGGCTGGCTTCGCGAGTTGAACTTGTTCGATGATGGGGGCGGGTGTGACTGAAAATCCTGTTTGTTTAATGTTTGTCAGTCATCAATGAGTTTCAGTTTTTTGTTGGCGATACATGGCGAGAATCGAACATGGATATAAGGAAAGGATTGGAATACCCATCAGTCGCGCGTTCCGAAACCTGTTTTTGATAAGTCGCGTGCCCGCCCGGTCAATGCCTGACCGGGCGGGCGACGAGGTATCAATGGCTGGAGCGCCCTGTCATTTCCAGGGCCATGTCGCTGGCATAGCTGTCGGTCATGCCTGCGATGAAGTCGATCATGCGCAGGAACGATGCGTGCAACGGGCCGTGCGGGTCTGGCGCATTGTTGCCCAGCAAGTCGAGGATCCTGCGGCTCTTGAACGACGGCGTACGCCCGTTGTGCTGTTCGAGGGCCGCACCGCAGAACGCGTTGAGCAGAATCTCCAGCGTCGTGTAGGCGCCGATTTCATGCAGGGTCTTGCGCTTGTCCTGAAAGATTTTCTTGCGGGCGATGTCCTTGGCATTCAGCACGCAACGTTTGGCCGGGCCGTGCATGTGCTCCACAAGGTCCCCATGCAGCGTTCCCGCCAGGAGCGCATCCTGTTGTTCGACGAAGGCCCGGGCGGCGGCGTTGGTCAGGTGTTCGATGGCCTTGCCCCGCAGGATCGCCAGTTTGCGCCGGCGCGAATCCTGAGGACCGAGCTGGCGGTAGGTTTCCGGCAGATCGTCGCCGACCAGACCCAGCAGCAGCGACTCGACCTCGGCGTAGTCCAGCAGATCCATCTCCAGGCCATCTTCCAGATCGATCAGCGCGTAGCAGATGTCATCCGCAGCTTCCATCAGGTAAACCAGCGGATGACGCGCCCAGCGCTGTTCTTCGAGTTGTGGCAGGCCCAGTTTGTGGGCGATCTGCTCCAGCAAAGGCAACTCGCTCTGATAGCAGCCGAACTTGTGTTTCTTGTAACCCAGAGAGTCGGCGTGGCGCGCGGTCCACGGGTACTTGAGGTACGTGCCTAGGGTCGCGTAGGTCAACCGGGTGCCACCGTCGAACTGGTGATATTCCAGCTGTGTGAGAACCCGAAACCCTTGGGCATTGCCCTCGAAGTTCAGGAAGTCACCGCGTTCGGCGTCACTCATCGCATCCAGCCAGCCGCGCCCGGCAGCCTGCTGGAACCAATGGCGGATGGCGTCTTCGCCGGAATGGCCGAAGGGCGGGTTACCGATGTCATGGGCCAGGCAGGCGGACTGTACGACCATGCCCAGATCGCTTGGCTCGCACCACTCGGGCAGGGCGCGACGCAGGGTTTCGCCCACTCGCATGCCCAGCGACCGGCCCACGCAACTGACTTCCAGCGAGTGGGTCAGGCGTGTGTGGATGTGGTCGTTGCTCGACACGGGATGCACCTGGGTCTTGCGGCCCAAGCGGCGGAAGGCGCCGGAGAAAATGATGCGGTCATGGTCTTTGTGGAAAGGGCTGCGGCCGAGTTCCTGCGGGCTGTGCAGCGGTTTGCCGAGACGTTCGCGGTTAAGCAGGGTTTGCCAATCCAAGGCTGATTCTCTCCGTCGGGTGACTGGTGCCCTAGCTTCCCGGTTCGAGCGTGTGTCTGCAAGCGCAACTACAGCCCGGCGGCGTCAATGTCGATCAACAGCAGGCGTTCACCATTGTCGAAAAATTGCCCGGCGGTCAGGCAGTACTGGTTGCTGGTGGCATCGCGGTAGGTGTTGGAAAGTGTCAATCGGCGCTCTTCCCAGCCTTCGGCCAGCAGATGGTAGAAGTAGGGACGCCACGACCAGTTATGGCCCAGATAGCGGTTGTCGGCGACCCAGCCGCTTTGCCGCCATTCCAGATTCGGCGTCAGTTGCGTGCCCTGACGGTCGCACTGATAAAACCGCAGCAACCACGGAAAGGCGTCCAGTTGCGGCAAGGCACTAAGCGGCGCGCGAGTTTGAGCCCAGTTCTGCAGAATCGTCATCAACTCGCCGAGCTGTCGGCGCATGGACATCAACTTGCCGCGCTCGGCGAGTTTCTGCTTCACATAGGCCTGGCGCAGTTCAGCGAAGCGCTGGACGAAAGCATCCGTCGCAAAAAAAGCCTCCTGCGCCCGCGCGAACAGAAAACCCTGTACGTAGCGTGAGCCACATTCCAGTGCGAAATTCAGCTGTGCTTCGGTCTCCACGCCTTCGGCGATAATCCAGCAACCGGTCCTTTCGGCCATCTGCGCCAGTGCCTTGACCACATCGCTGCTGGGCCCGCCGAGCGCGGCGGCCTGGAAAAGACGCATGTCGAGCTTGAGGATGTCTGGCTGCAAGGCCAGCACGCGATCCAGCTGTGAATAGCCGGCGCCGAAATCGTCGATGGCGATCCGCGCGCCGGCATCGCGATAGCGTGCAACCACTTCAGAAAGACGCTGACTGTTTCCGCCCAGTTCGGTGATCTCGAAGACAATCCGCTGCGGGTCGACGCCATGCCGGGCGAGTTGTTTCAGGCTGGGTAGCGCCTGGTCGGCGCGCAAACGGCTGATCCAGCGCGGTGACATGTTCAGGCTGAGAAACCAGTCCGGCGGTGCTTCGTGAAATCGGCTCAGCGCATTGTCACGAATCTGCCGGTCGAGGCGGCGCAGGGCGGTAGCGGGCGTTCGCGGGTCGGCGAACAACGGCCCGACCGATGTCAGTTGCCCTTGCACCTGGCGCAATCGACCCAGAGCCTCGACGCCCGCAATGCGTCCGGTGGCGGTATCGATGAAAGGCTGAAAGCAGGCGAGCGGTTGCCCGTCGATCACGGGGCCTCCTTGGTCATTGTTGTTCTGGTCGGGTCCTGCCGGCCGGATAGGCGAGCGGGATTGAATCTCCGGGTGAAGAGATTCAATCCCGCCAGCAGTGCAAGAATGCAGCCAGATGTGGAACTCAGCGTTTGCCCGAGTTCTGCATGACCAGTTTGATCAGTGGCGCGAGGCTGGTGCCGAGGCGGATCAACCGGCTCAGGCCGCCGATGCCACCGCTTTTCGCACCTTTGCCGGTCAGGAACCCCAGCAGTGTCACGGCGGCCACGCCCCACAACGGCGCGTGCTTGATGCCGAAACCGTCCTGCAGGTTTTGCGTCATGCCGCGCATGCGTTGCAAGGGCTGCAGCACCTGCCCGGTTTCGTGGCGGATTTCCTGACGATGCATTTCCATGCGCAGGCGGATCAGGGCCTTGCGCATTTCCTGGCGCGAGCTGTTGTGCGGAAGTTCAGGCAGGCTCATGGCAGCAGGCGCTCCCGGTCGTTGGCCAGTTCTTCCAGGGTGCCGTGGAAGGGCGAGGATTCATCGAAGATCGCAGCTTTCAGGCGCAGCCCGCAGAAGATTGCAGCGAGGGTGTAGAACACGCACAGGCCGATGATGGCGGCGAGCCGATACGTGTCCCAGAACACGATCAGGACGAGGGTCGACAGGCCGACCAGCAATAGCAGTGCAAACACCAATGCCAGGCCGGCGAACAGCAACAGGCTGACGGTGCGTGCTTTCTGCTCCTGCAGTTCGATGCCGAACAACTCGACGTGACTGTGCAAAAGACCGAGGACGGCTGCACCCAGGCGCCGTGTGGAAGAGGCAGTGCCCGCAGTCGGGCCGGATTCACCGATCGACATGATCAGCGCCGCGTGGCCAGCAGGCCGATCAAAAAGCCGACGCCGGCGGCGATACCCACGGATTGCCACGGGTTGGCCGACACATAATCTTCGGTGGCGGTGACCGCAGCCTGGCCGCGCTCGCGCAGGGTGTCTTCGGTCAGCTTCAGGGTTTCCCGCGCGCGCAGGAGACTTTCGTGGATCTGTTCGCGCAATTCATCAGCCTGATCACCGGCCAGCGTGGCGGTGTGTTCCAGCAACCGTTCGGTGTCGCTGACCAGGGTCTGGAAGTCGTTCATCAGGATTTCTTGAGCAGTCTTTGCCTTGGTGCTGGCCATTGGGGATCTCCGTAAGTGGCTGTCTGAAGCGGCTTCTGAAACTTTCGAGTATGAGCCTTGCGTGAAGGTTCAGTACAAATGACTGGTACATCTTTTGCTGTGTCGTGGTGCGTTCCCCGGCAGCAGTGCGCTGTTGCCGGGCGCGAAGCCGGGAAATCATAGCCCGGATGACACGGGTTCAGCTCAGGACATCGACCTCGTGCGCCAAAGCGGTTCATCGGCCCCATGGGGTCATGACTGCGCGGTCGCAACTTGGTGCATGAAATGTCTGCATGAACCGCATTGGTGCCTTTTTCAGCCTTGGGTCTGCCTCTTCATGGAAAATCTGCAAAGCGCTGTGGATACGCTCGTTCATAGTTCCAACACGTTGTTCATTCTGATCGGTGCGGTCATGGTGCTGGCCATGCACGCCGGGTTCGCCTTTCTGGAGGTCGGAACGGTTCGCCAGAAGAATCAGGTCAACGCGCTGTCGAAGATTCTCAGCGACTTCGCCGTATCGACCCTGGCCTATTTCTTTATAGGCTATTGGATTTCGTACGGGGTAACGTTCCTGCAACCGGCGGCGGTGCTCAGCGCCGATCATGGTTACGGGCTGGTGAAGTTTTTCTTCCTTCTGACCTTTGCGGCGGCGATCCCGGCGATCATTTCTGGCGGTATTGCCGAGCGGGCGCGGTTCGTTCCGCAGCTGTGTGCGACGGCGCTGATCGTGGCGTTCATCTATCCGTTTTTCGAGGGGATGATCTGGAACGGCAACTATGGTCTGCAAGCCTGGCTGGCCGCGCGATTTGGCGCCTCCTTCCATGATTTCGCCGGCTCCGTGGTGGTTCACGCCATGGGTGGCTGGCTGGCGCTGGCGGCGGTGCTGTTGTTGGGGCCACGCAACGGCCGCTATCGCGATGGCCGGCTGGTGGCATTCGCACCGTCGAGCATTCCGTTTCTCGCACTGGGCTCGTGGATCCTGATCGTCGGCTGGTTCGGCTTCAACGTGATGAGCGCGCAAACCCTGCAGGGCGTCAGTGGGCTGGTGGCGGTCAATTCGTTGATGGCGATGGTGGGCGGTACGGTGGCGGCGCTGATTGTCGGGCGCAATGACCCGGGCTTTCTGCACAACGGCCCGTTGGCCGGTCTGGTGGCGGTGTGTGCCGGTTCCGACCTGATGCATCCGGTGGGCGCACTCGTCACCGGTGCGATTGCCGGTGCCCTGTTTGTCTGGTGCTTCACGGCGGCGCAGGTCAAATGGCGGATCGACGACGTGCTGGGTGTCTGGCCGTTGCACGGCTTGTGTGGCGTGTGGGGTGGCATCGCCTGCGGGATCTTCGGCTCGACCGCGTTGGGCGGGCTCGGTGGTGTCAGCCTGATCAGCCAGTTGATCGGTACGGCGTTGGGCGTTGTGGTAGCCCTGGCTGGCGGATTTGCCGTCTACGGTTCGATCAAGGCCCTGCATGGTCTGCGCCTGAGTCAGGAACAGGAGTATTACGGCGCGGACCTGTCGCTGCACAAGATCGGCGCAGTAAGCCAGGACTAGGTCTCTTCATCTTCGGCACCGGGGTAGAAGCCATGCAGCAGGCGATAGCGGTCGATGCGCACCCGATCGACTTTCTCCTGCACCTGGTGTGCCGGCAGACCGAGCAGAATCAAGGCGTGGGACGCGAGCATCAGGCTTGATTCCAACAACTCCGGCACCACTTCGCTGGCGCCGGCGGCTTTCAGTTCGGCCCACTGGCTGTCGTCGCGGGTGCGCACCAGAATCGGCACTTTCGGGTTGAGTCGCCGGGCTTCCTTGAGCACCCGCAACGCCACATCGCTTTTATCCACGGCAATCACCAGCAGCCTTGCGCGCAGCAAACCGACCGCAGTCAGCAGGTCGCCACGCGCAGAGTCGCCGTAATGCACGTCGCGTTCGACGGTGGCTGCTTCCTGAATACGTACGGGGTCGTTGTCCAGGGCGATGTAAGGTTGCCCGGCATTGCGCATGAAGCGCCCGATCGACTGACCGACGCGGCCGTAGCCGCAGATCACCACATGCTGATCGAGGCCGGCATTGAGGGCGCTGATCTGTTCGATCTGTGCTTTCTGATTGGGCTTGCGATGCAGGGCGGCAGCGATGCGGGGGGCCGCGCGCAACATCAGCGGCGTGAGCAGCATCGAGCAGAACGTCGCAGCGAGGAGCAGGGCTCCGAGATCGGCAGGCATCAAACGGTTCTGCTGCATCTGCGCCATCAGGGCGAAACAGAATTCGCCACCCTGAGCCAGAGACAGGCCGCTGCGCCAGGCGGTTTCATTGTCGCTGCCACGCCATTTCACCAGCAGCGCCACCACTGAGCCCTTGATCACCAGCAAACCCAGGGTCATGGCGATAATCGGCAGGCTGTGGCTGGCGAACAATTGCAGGTCGATCAACATGCCGATGCTGACGAAGAACAGGCCAAGCAGGATGTCGCGGAACGGCCGGATATCGGCCTCGATCTGATGCCGATAATGACTTTCTCCCAGCAGCATGCCGGCCAGGAACGCGCCGAGGGCAGGGGACAGGCCGAGCAGGTGAGTCAGCCATGCCGTTAGCAACACGATGACCAGCGCCAACAGTACGAACAGTTCGGCCGAGCGCGATGCCGCTACCTCCTGAAAAAGGCGTGGCAACAGCCAGCGACTGGCCAGCAGCAAGCCGATGAACAGCACGACAGTCTTGAGTAGTGTCAGCGGCAACGCCCAATACCAGGCCTGATCGCTGCTGCCGGCGAAGACGGGTACCAGCGTCAGCAACAACACGGCCACCACATCCTGAAACAACAGGACCCCGACCGCATTCTGGCCATGACTGCTGAAGATTTCGCCGAGGCTTCCCAGTTCCTTGGTGACGATCGCCGTGGACGAAAGCGAAAGACCCGCGCCGAGCAGCAACGCCGGGGTAAGAGGCATGCCCAGCAGCATCAGCACGCTTCCAAGCAGCGCTGTGCTGACCAGCACCTGTTGGCTGCCCAGACGAAAAACCACTTGGCGCAGGGCAATCATTTTCGACAGGGAGAACTCCAGCCCCAGGGAAAACAGCAGAAACACCACGCCCAGCTCTGCAAGGTCCGGTAGATGCTCGCTCTCGTTGATCCAGTCGAACGCCTTCGGTCCGACCATCAGCCCGACGCACAGGTAGCCCAGCACCGGTGGCAGGCGCAGGCGGCGAAACAGGGCAATCATCACCAGGGACGAGGCAAGAATGATCAACAGATTGGCAAACACAAAACACTCCGGCGGCGGGCTCAGGCTCTTCAAGCGTAGAGGCAAAAAACACCGGAGCATGCTGTAAAACACATTTGTTCGGGCTGATTTGAGTCAGGGTTTTGCGAGGACAGATCCGCTCGATGGTTTGAGGGTTCTGGTGGGTCGACGGGTTCACAGGTCAGGCCTAAAATGGCCAATCAAATTTTGGGATTGAACGCGCATGCTTCCTGAATGCCAGTTGTTCGGTACCCTCGGGTGCCATCTGTGTGAAGTCGCTGAAGCCGAACTGATGCCGTTTGTCGAGCACGGCCTGCTGGTGGAACTGGTGGACATTGCAGATGATGAATCCTGGTTCGAGGCCTATAGCCTGCGGATCCCTGTGCTGCGCCGGACCGATACCGGAGCGGAACTGGGCTGGCCGTTCAGTGCCGATCAGGTTGTGGCATTTCTACGATAGCTTTTTCCCACGACGTTGTTCCGCCCCGGCCATTCATCGCGACGGTCATCGATCCTTGGCACTCTCGATCTTATTCGGTTACTGTATGTGCATACAGTAAATGAGTGGGCTCGCCGTGCTGTGTCCTTGTGGGGCAACGGCATGGTAGCCAGGACGTCTGAGGGATGAATCGTGGTCAATGTCGAACAGTTGAAAAGCAGCGTGAACCGGATGTCGGTTGATGTGGTGCACGATGCGGTCCGCGAATTGCGTCTGGACGGTCTGGTCACGGAGGGCAAGACGCCTTTCAACAAGCTGCATTTCAATACCTGTTTTGCCGAGATCGAGGCGTTGTTCCAGCGCGCCGGCTATCACAAGCAACTGGATGTGGTGGGTTATCAGGGATTGTTGTACGCCTTGTACGACCCGGGTCGCTGGGAGGCTGTCGATGTACTGCGCTGGCTGAAGGAGTTCACCGAGGCGGCGGCCCTCAAATCGATCCCCGCCTGATTCTGCGCTAGGTCTGCTGCGTCCGGTGTTGGATAATGCCGCTCTGCTTTGAAGGTTCGAGTTCTCCGTATGTCCAGCACACCAACATTTTCCGCCGCACAGAATCAGGCCAGCACGCTTTACCTGCCCCCGGGCGACTGGCGGACGGTGTTCGATTGTCTGTGTGATCACTTCAGTGTCATCGGACGCGATCGGTGGCTGGACCGGATTGCCCGAGGCCGGGTACTGGATGGCGAAGGCCAACCGATTGCTCTGGACCTGCCGTACAAGGAAGGCCTGCGCATCCATTACTTTCGCGAAGTGCCGGATGAAAAGCCGATTCCGGTGGTCGAGTCGATTCTCTACGCGGACGAACATCTGGTCGTCGCAGACAAACCCCACTTCCTGCCGGTGACGCCAGCGGGGGAATACGTGGAACAAACTTTGCTGCGCCGGCTGATTCGTCGACTGGATAATCCGCACCTGGTGCCGTTGCACCGAATTGACCGGCACACCGCCGGGTTGGTGATTTTTTCGGCCAATCCGCAGACGCGTTCGGCGTATCAGTCATTGTTCCCGGCACGGCAAATAGAGAAGCGCTACGAAGCGATCGCCGCAGCATTGCCTGGGCTGGATTTTCCGTTGGTACACAAGAGCCGTATGGTCGATGGCGAGCCTTTTTTCCGCATGCAGGAAGGTCCCGGTGTCAGCAATACCGAAACGACAGTGGAAGTGCGGGAAAGGAACGGCGACCTCTGGCGTTACGGCCTGTATCCGGTGACCGGCAAGAAACACCAGTTGCGGGTGCACATGACGGCATTGGGCGCGAGCATCTGCAACGATCCGTTCTATCCCGAGGTGTTGAAGGACGTCGAGGACGATTACACCAAACCGCTCAAGCTGCTGGCGCAGGGTTTGCGGTTCATCGATCCGGTTACGGGGCAGGAGCGTGATTTTGAAAGCCGGATCACGCTGGACTGGTGATCTATAGCGCAATCCACTTTCTACCGTCCACGAAAAAGCCCGCATCATGCGGGCTTTTCTGTATCTGGCGTCGCTTAGAGCTCTTTAACGGTGCGAACCTGATCCTT
Organism: Pseudomonas sp. 91RF; assembly: GCF_003576265.1. Taxonomy (NCBI): domain Bacteria; kingdom Pseudomonadati; phylum Pseudomonadota; class Gammaproteobacteria; order Pseudomonadales; family Pseudomonadaceae; genus Pseudomonas; species Pseudomonas sp. 91RF. Next base: position 71,591 of record NZ_QWFC01000048.1, on the reverse strand, counting down.
GTTGATGCGAGTCTGCTTGCCGTCCAGTTGTTCGAATTCGTAGAAGCCCGAATCCTTGTCGTATTTAGGCGAGTCGACGGCCTGGATTTCGCGACCGTCATTCAAGGTGATCACCGTTGGCGAAGCGCAACCGGCGAGGGTGGCCAGGCCCAGTGCGAGCATGAAAGTGGCGAGAGTCCGTTGAGTCATGTGTTTGTCTCCGAAGGGAATTCTTTTGGTTACTGAGCTGTAGACGTATGCAAGGCGTGAGAGTTCCTTGAATGCGGTCAGTCTGACACAGTGTTATGAGAGCTTAACAGTTCCGGGGTATTGAGATTGGCCAGCCGTGGGTCGTTGTCCGGGCAAATCAGTGCTTGGGCGCCAAGGCTGCGCATGAGCCGGCCAGGGCTGCGTTCCCCTTCGTGCCAGGCCTCTTCGAATGCGGGCAGAAGCACCACGGGAATCACGCAAAGCAGCGGTTCCCAGTGCTCGTCGTGACGCAGCATCAACGGGTTTTCAGGGTGCAGGCTGGCGGTCTCGCGCATGCTCTGTAACAGGGGAAGATCGATTCGCGGTACGTCGCACGGCAACACCAGCAGATGGGAATGGCGAGCGGCTCGCAAACCGGCACGGATGCCGGCCAATGGTCCTGGAAAGTCTTCTTCGTCGTCCGTCACCAATTGATCGGCGAAGGGCGCATAGCGTTCGCGATTGCGGTTGCAGGAAATGATCAGATCGTCGGTCAGCGTGCGAACCTTGCGCTGCAAATGAGCGATCAGCGGTTCCCCGTGCCATTCAATCAGCCCCTTGTCCTGGCCACCCATGCGTTGACCGCGCCCACCGGCCAACAGCAGGATGGAGCAGGGGGATAGTTGCGTATTCGAGGTCATGGCAGCTCTCCGCAGGTTCGGCGAAAAAATGGGGCGCTGTGATATAACACCGGGCTGTTTCTCCTACAACTGGATGAGCCTATGAAAGCCAAGGCTGATGTACCTTTCGCACCGCTCAATATCGCGGTATTGACGGTCAGCGACACCCGCACTCTGGAAACCGATACCTCCGGCCAGGTCTTCGTCGACCGTTTGACCGCAGCCGGTCACAACCTGGCGGAGCGGGTATTGCTCAAAGATGACCTGTACAAAATCCGCGCGCAAGTTGCCCACTGGATTGCCGAAGACGTTGTGCAAGTGGTGTTGATCACCGGGGGCACAGGCTTTACCGGTCGTGACAGCACACCCGAAGCCGTTACGTGCCTGCTCGACAAGCAGGTGGATGGTTTTGGTGAACTGTTCCGTCAGATTTCGGTGGCCGATATCGGCACTTCCACTGTGCAATCCCGTGCACTGGCTGGACTGGCCAACGGTACGCTGGTTTGCTGTTTGCCAGGTTCGACCAACGCGGTGCGCACCGGTTGGGATGGCATCCTGGCCGAGCAACTGGATTCGCGGCATCGCCCGTGCAATTTCGTCCCTCACCTGAAACAGGCGGCTCCCTGTGAATCCCGCGGGTAAGCCTGGCAAGACCGGGAGCCTGATGCCGGTCGAGGTGGCCCTGGCGCGTCTGCTGGAAATGGCTGACGCCTCGCGTATCGTCGAGTCCGAGTATCTGCCATTGGCACAGCTCGAGGGGCGGGTTTTGGCGCGGGATCTGGTTTCAACACTGGACCTGCCTCCATGGCCCAACAGTGCCATGGACGGGTATGCCTTGAACCTGGCTGACTGGACCGGTGAGCCGATGCCGGTCAGTCAGAAAGTTTTTGCCGGTCAGGCGCCTGAACCGCTGGAGCCAGGCACCTGTGCCCGTATCTTCACAGGGGCACCCGTTCCACCAGGTGCCGATTGCGTCGAGATGCAGGAAAACGCCGTGATCGAGGCCGACGAACGAGTCCGGTTCACTGAACCCATGGTGTCCGGGCAGAACATCCGCCCGCAGGGGCAGGAAACCACGGTGGGCGAATTGATCCTGTCCGCGGGAACCCGGCTCGGTCCGATCGAGCTGGGGTTGGCTGCGTCTTTGGGCTGCGCCGGCCTTGAAGTGATCCGCAAGCCCCGTGTGGCAGTGCTGTCCACCGGCGATGAGCTGGTTGAACCGGGAGCGGCACTGGGCCCGGGACAGATTTACAACAGTAACCGGGTGGTGCTGTGCAGCTGGTTGCAGCGTTTGGGCTGTGAGGTGCTGGATGCCGGGATTCTTCCGGATGACTTGCCGACCACCCGTGCACGTCTTGGGGAGCTCGAAGAGGCCGACTTGATACTGTCGACCGGTGGCGTATCGGTTGGGGAAGCGGATTTCCTTGGTGTTGCGTTGAGGGAAGAGGGTGAGCTGACACTGTGGAAGCTGGCGATCAAGCCCGGGAAGCCTTTGACGGTTGGTCATTTCCGGAGTGTTCCGGTCATCGGTCTGCCCGGCAACCCTGCGTCGACCCTGGTGACTTTTGCCTTGCTGACCAAGCCTTATCTGCTGCGTCGTCAGGGTGTGCAAGATGTAGAGCCTCTCAGGTTTCCAGTCCCGGCTGGATTCGTCTGGCCCCAGGCGGGCAATCGACGTGAATTCCTGCGGGGGCGTCTGGAGCAGGGGCAGGCAACTATCTACCGAAACCAGAGTTCAGGCGTTCTGCGTAGCGCTGCCTGGGCTGATGGATTGGTAGAGGTGCAGGAGGGGCGCACCCTGGCCCCGGGAGACATGGTGCCCTTCATTCCCCTGAGTGACCTTCTCGGCTGATGCGTCGAAATGCAGGCTTGTTGAGGGCCTGCATTTCAGTTCGTCAGCGACTGATCAGTGCAACTAGCTGGTCAAAGCGACTATTGGCAACCCAGCCCAACAATCCAAGGACCACAGCTGTGGCACCTGCGGAGTAGGAGAGACGGTGTTTGATGGCTTTGACGTCTCCTTTTACTTCGTCCATGTCACGGCGGATGTATTTGATGTGGGTTTCCAGCTCAGTGACACGAGGGTCCATGATTTTTTCTCCAGTGTTTTTGGCGCTGCTCTTGAGTTCGGGTTTATGGCAGGCGCGACTGCCGGAGAGGGGGGCAACCGGACTTGCTGTCATTCTTGCTTCATGACCGTGCATGGGAAATTCCGCCTGCTGCCATGAGTTTCTGCTGGCAGAAACGGCTGCTCGAATGATCTAGCGTCCGGGTGATGTTTTGACTCATTACCTGCACATCCTTGTGTTATCGGGTTAAAGATTGCTGCCTCAGACCCACAGTGTACGAATGGTCTGGATGGGTCAATTGAGCCGATTCCTTACATTCCGTACGAAAAAATACCGCCTTGTAGGACGAATGAGCCGCGTCGCTGGAAATACTTGGGATTGCGGTGGCTCTTTTGCGTGCCGTGGAGGTCAAGATGTCCCGAACTGATTTAATAACGGGAGTGGCCAATATGGATGAGCGCAGGGCATTGTTGATTCTGCATGGCAAGCAGGCACTCAACGAAGCGGTTCGCGCCGCTGTTGAACGCAAGCGCGGACAGGGCTGGGAACTGGCAGTGCGCCTGACGTGGGAAGCCGGCGATGCACAGCGCCTGGTGGAAGAAGCGCTGGCTGCCGGATACGGGGAAATCATTGCCGGCGGTGGCGATGGCACCTTGCGCGACATCGCCGAGGCCCTGGCGGCTCACCCGGGCAAGGCGAGTCTGGTGCTGTTGCCGTTGGGGACCGCCAATGATTTTTCCCGCGCGGCCGGTGTTCCTCTGGAGCCGGATGAGGCACTCGAGTTGCTTGACGCGCCAGCCCATGACATCGATCTGGGTGAAGTGGGCGGGCAGATATTCCTGAACATGGCCACCGGCGGGTTTGGCAGTCAGGTCACCGCCAATACCTCGGAGGATCTGAAAAAGGTGCTGGGCGGCGCGGCCTATCTGTTTACGGGCCTGTCGCGATTCAGTGAGTTGCACGCCGCCTATGGCGAATTGCAGGGGCCGGATTTTCACTGGAGCGGTGAACTGCTCGCGCTGGGTATCGGTAATGGTCGTCAGGCGGGCGGAGGACATGTGTTGTGTCCGGAGGCACTGGCGGATGACGGCCTGCTGGATATCAGTATCCTGCCGGCGCCACAGGAACTGGTCGGCACGCTGAAAAACCTGCTCAGCGACGGATTCGGTCTCGACAACATGTTTGTCCGCACACGTCTGCCGTGGGTCGAAATCAAGGTCGCCGAAGGACTCTGCATCAACCTTGATGGCGAGCCGCTGGAGGGAGACAGTTTGCGATTTGCGGCGCGTCCGGCGGCGTTGCGTGTGCATTTGCCGGAGAACTCGCCGCTGTTGGGCAGGACGCGGCGGGTCAGTCGTCCAGACTGATGATCTGTTCACGCACGGCAAACAGTACCAGCCCCGCCACATCGTAGATCTGCAGGCGTTTCATGATCTGCGAACGGTGGGTTTCAACTGTCTTGATGCTCAGGCCCAAACCATTGGCGATCTCACGGGTGGACTTGCCGCGAACAATCAGGCGCAGGATTTCCAGTTGGCGAGCCGTCAGGTTGTGTGAGTCGGCGACTTCCGGTTGCAACTTCTGATTGCGTGTCAGGGCCTGGTTGATCACCGTGTGGGCGATGGCCGGGCTCAGGTAGCGTTCGTTGTTGCGCAGGGCTTCCAGTGCGTGTTCGAGCTCAGTGGCCGTGGTGTCCTTGAGCAGATAGCCATGAGCACCGGATTCCAGTGCCTGCATGATCAGCGCAGGGTCGGTGTGCATCGACAGAATCAGCACTTTGCTGTGCGGACGAACCCGTCTGAGCCGCTGCAACGCCTCCAGGCCGCCGGTTTCTCTCATGGAAATGTCCAGCAAGACGATATCGGGGTTCAGTTGCTCGACCATCTCGAGCAATTGCGAGCCGTCATTGGCCTCGCCGATTACCGCGTAACCGGGAATATCCAGCACCAGAGCGCGCACGCCGGCTCTGATCAGCGAGTGGTCATCCACCAGAAGTAAGTTACAAGTCAACGCATAACCTTATTCGTACTGGCCCGCTCGAGTGCACGGGGCGCCCAGGGGAATAGTGCTTCGATTTGAGTGCCTTTGCCCGGTTCGCTCGTCACGCTCAGGCTGCCGCCCAGTTGCTCGATCCGTTCGGCCATCCCGGCCATGCCTCGTTGTCCTTCACGACCGGGATTGGCGGCCGGGGCAAACCCCCGACCGTCATCGCTGATCAGCAGGGTCAAGCCTTGGGGAAGGCGTTGCACGCGGATCAGCAGATTCTTGGCCTGCGCATGTCGCAGGATGTTGGTCACGGCTTCCTGGGTGATGCGGAAGGCGGCGACAGCCATTTCTTCGGGGATGCCGTTCAAGCGCTGCTGACAGTCCAGGCTCCAGTGAACCGATGTATTGGCCAGTGTCTTGAGCAAATGCGCGCGCAGACTGGCTTCCAGCCCGAGGCTGGTCAGTTGCCGTGGGTTGAGAATGGCCGAAACGTCGCGGACTTTATTGAGGGTTTCATCAAGGGTGTCGCAGAGTGCCGAACATTGTTCTTGAAGGTCATCGGGCAGACGCCGTTTGAGCCATTCACTCTGCAACTTGGCGGCGGTCAGCAACTGGCCGATATCGTCGTGCAGTTCGCGGCTGAGGCGATGGCGTTCGTTTTCCTGGACTTCGAGTAATCGATCGGCCAGCTCCTGTGGCTGGAACTTGATCGACTTGCGCGACAGGCGATGCTGGGTAAAGACGCAAGCGGCGGCTGCCACATTGAGCAACAGCAGGCCAAACGACAACGGTGCGGACAGGCAATAAGTCAGCAGACTGCCCAAAGCTGCACCAATGCAAAGCGAGAGCGTGAACCTGCGCGCGTTTTCTCGGGAGGGTGGCCATGTGGCGATTGACTTGAGGCTGGCGTACATAGCGGATGGAGCCAATGGATGTTCGCTGCGGGCAGACCGGTCAGAGTGGCTGGCGGTCTCTGTCTGAAAATCTGTGATTCAGGTTGTTGGTTTCAAAATGGTTCAGTGATCGATAATTGACTGCCAACTTTGGAGCAGACCGATCATTGAAGTCACTGTGCCATTAAGTGAAAGCAACTAACGCGCGGCATAATACCACTTAACATACCGTTGGTCGCGTTCGCCCTATATGTCCAAATAGTCAGGAAATACGTCATGTTGGACGCGAGTTCCATAATGGAAAAAGTTGATTTATTGGAGTCGATAATTATCGATGACACCTGAAGTCTTCAATTTTTATACACGGGTAAACCCTGACTTCAACGGTAGGCAGTCTGGATGTTGAAGCGTAATTATTTATTTGGAGACGTCGCTGGCAGGCATGAGTTATTCAATTGCGACATTCGATGGCTCGAACTAAACGGCTGCAACGGGTTCGGGGTGTACTCGATTACGCTTGTCGCTCCGAGTAAGACATGAGGGACAAGGGTTTGGTACTGAGCGGCGGTTGAAACTGGCTCTGTCCGACCTGGAAGGCGAACGCTTCGATGAGGGACGTCTGCTCGCTTTCGTCCAGGCTTAGCTGGCCGGTGCTCTGGTCGACCAGTTCAAGTTGCCAGGCCATCAGAGTGAAGCAATCTTTCAGGGCGTCGAGCGCCTGGGCATGCAGGTCGACATGATCTTGCGTCTGAGTGAGCAAACCGTGCAGGTGCCGGCAGAACTCGGAGACTGCCACCAGTGCCAGGGCATCGGCCTTGTTCGCCAGTTTGAGCAGGGTGCTGAGCATGCAATCGATTGCGTCCTTGTCATTGCTGATCAGCTGCAAGTGACTCAGGCACTCTTCGGACTTGGCCAGGAGCGTTTCAGCCTCGACAAGAAATTCGGGGAACCGCTGCGCCCACTCTTTACGGTCGTTCGGCATGCTTATCTCCACAACGTCATGTCTGATGAGCGAATGTCGTGTGTGTCGACGATCATGAACCGTCGTGAGATCGCGCCCTGCGGTGCCGAGGAGGCTTTTGACAGGGGTTTCGAGAGGGTGAGTTTCCACTGACCTGCGATCGCACACAAAAGCCTGACTCCGTTCATGCAATGAGAATGGCGTCACATTAATGGCTATTGGATATTGCGAACATCAGGTTGGGCCTGATTGTTACTAGGGGAATCCCTTAGGCACGGGAACCTGCCGCGCAAACCGTGGTCGCGCCGCAGAGAATGTAGCAGATGAAATCACGGGGCCAGTAAAGCATGATGTTAATGTGACATCAATGCTTTCTCATGGCATTTTGTAGGTGATTTGTATGGGGATCAAGATTGGCCGGAATCCGCCGATAACCCCCTTTAATGAATTCACCAGTACAAGCCCCAGGAGTCATTTGATGGCCGGCATTCTCGATACGGTAGACCAACGCACGCAACTGGTGGGTGAGAATCGCCTGGAAATTCTCATGTTTCGACTGGCCGGGCGCCAATTGTTCGCGATCAACGTGTTCAAGGTTCAGGAAGTCCTGCAGCTGCCGAAGCTGACCCTGATGCCTCAGCGTCATCCGTTTGTATGTGGTGTGGTCAACCTGCGCGGTCAGACCCTGCCGGTGATCGACCTGTCTCAGGCGATCGGCATGCGCCCGCTGGTGCCGGGCCCCAACAGCACGATCATCGTTACTGAATACAACCGTTCGGTGCAGGCCTTCCTCGTCGGTGGCGTGGATCGCATCGTCAACATGAACTGGGAAGCCATCTTGCCACCGCCGACCAGCGCCGGTCGCCAGCACTACCTGACCGCCATCAGCAAGGTCGACGATCAACTGGTGGAAATCATCGACGTCGAGAAAGTCCTCGCCGAAATCGTTCCGTACAACGCCAAGGTTTCCCGCGACAAACTGGAAGATCCGGTCCTGGAACGTGCCCGTGGCCGTGAAGTGCTGTTGGTGGATGACTCCAATGTGGCGCTGTCGCAATTGCGCGACACCCTCGGCCAGTTGGGCGTGAAGATGCACATCGCCAGCGACGGTCTGAAAGCCCTGAACATGCTCAAGGCCTGGGCCGACACCGGGGTCAACATGACCGACAAGTTGTTGATGATCTTCACCGACGCGGAAATGCCGGAAATGGACGGCTATCGCCTGACCACCGAAATCCGCAACGACCCGCGTCTGCGTGGCCTGTACGTGGTGTTGCACACCTCGCTGTCCGGCAGCTTCAACGACTCGATGGTGAAGAAGGTCGGCTGCGACAACTTCCTCTCCAAGTTCCAGCCGGACAAGCTGGTCGATGTGGTGCGCCAGCGTCTGATGCTCGACGAAGTGCCGGCCTGATCAGCTTGTCGAGGCTGACTCGGCGTCAGCCTTTGATTCGGCGCCAAAGCTCGTATAGGGTGGCGTTTTTCACCCATCAGGGAGCTGGCCATGCTGCGTCTGAGCGCGCTTTATCGTTACCCGCTGAAATCCGGAAAGGCCGAGGTCCTGCAAGGGATCGGCCTGGACAAACTGGGGCTTGAGGGCGACCGACGCTGGATGCTGGTGGACGAGGCCAGCGGGCGCTTCCTGACCCAGCGTGCCGAAGCGAAGATGAGTCAGTTGTCGGCGCTGTGGAATGCCGACGGTGGCCTGACCCTCGATGCGCCGGGACATTCGGCGATCGATATCGCCTTGCCCGGCAGTGAAGCCGAACTGCGCGGCGTGACCATCTGGCGCGACACCCTGCGCGTACCGGATGCCGGTGAAGAAGCGGCCCGCTGGGTCAGCGAATTCATCGGCAAGCCGACCCGACTGGTGCAAGTGCCGCTGGATCGCGCCCGCACGACCCAGGCCGGGTACGGCAACGATGACGATCAGGTGGCCTTCGCCGACGGTTTCCCGCTGCTGTTGATTGGCGAGGCATCGCTGCAACACTTGTCGCAGGAAGTAGGGCGTCCGCTGGAAATGCTGCGGTTCCGGCCGAATCTGGTGATCGAGGGCAGCGAGGCGTATGCCGAGGATGGCTGGAAGCGCATCCGCATTGGCGATGTCGAGTTCCGTGTGGTCAAGTCGTGTTCGCGCTGCATTCTCACCACCATCGACCCGAAAACCGGTGAGCGCAGTGCCGACCGCGAGCCACTGGCGACCCTGCAGAAGACCCGCGCCCAGGCCGACGGTGCAATGTTCGGGCAGAACCTGGTCAACGACAGCAACGGTCGACTCGAAGTCGGCATGCCGGTGGAAATCCTCGAATAACCCACCCCGAAACGAAAAATGCCCGTGTCCAAGGACACGGGCATTTTTTATTGCCGCAGGAAAGCCTGGTTTCAGCCGCGGTATTCGCACAGGTAAGCGGTGTCGACGGCCACTTTCAGCTGGAACTTGCTGTTGGCCGGCACGTTGAACTGGCTGCCGGCGGCGAAGGTTTCCCAGTCGCTGCTGTCCGGCAGTTTGACGGTCAGTGCGCCGGACACCACGTGCATGATTTCACGCTGGCTGGTGCCGAATTCGTATTCGCCCGGGGCCATGACGCCGATGGTCGCAGGGCCTTCGGCAGTGCCAAAAGCGATCGACTTGACGGTGCCGTCGAAGTACTCGTTGACTTTAAACATGGGCGATTCCTCTCGAAAAGGGCTTAAAAGGGTCAAAAAGGTTGGCCAGTATGCACAAGGTGCCTGGCGCCGTCACCTGCGCTAGAGCGGCAGCACCAGCGGCAATAATCGGGCGGTATTGCGCGCATCTTCCAGCGCCCGGTGCTGCTGACCGGTGAACTGCATGCCCGCCAGTTGCAGGGCGCCATTGAGTCCCAGGGGCCGTTCGAGGCGTCGGGCCTTGGCAAAGCGCTGTTTGAGGTTCATGTGCGGCACACGGCTCAACGCGCTGTCGAGTTGCAGGCGCTGCCACTCCTGAAGCAACTGTTTGCGGTCGTAATCGCCCCAGCTGGCCCAGCCTTCAAGGCGTGTCTTGTGCTGAGCGAGCCAGCGTTCGAACGCCGGCCAGACTTCGGTCAGCGGTTGCGCCGCGTCGATGTTGGCCTGGGTGATGTGTGTCAGCTCACGACAGAATGGCGTCAGCAGTGGCCGACGCGTCGGTTTGACGAAGCGTTGAAAGTGATCCTGCTCGCGACCGGTTCGATCCACCAGGGTGGCACCGATTTCGATGATCTCCATTTCCGTAACCGGCCAGCCACCTTCATCGGTGGTGGCTTCCAGATCAATGACCAGCCAATGGGGCATCGCAGGGTTCCTGATTTCCGCGTCCTGATTATTCAGAGCGTAGTCAAACCTTGCGGATGCGCGCGGTGACTACTCGACCTGCAACAGAACCTGACGATTTTTCACCTGATCGCCGACCTTGACCTGCACCCGCTTGAGCACGCCATCGATGCCTGCCTTGAGCGGGTGCTCCATTTTCATCGCTTCCAGCACCACCAGCAGCTGGCCTTTAATGACCGGGCTGCCTTCGCTGACAAGCACGTCGATGATTGCGCCATCCATCGGGGCTTTCAAGGTGCCGGTGCTGACGCTGGTCTGACTGTCGATCACGGCATGAGTTCGATTCACCAGACGCAGGCTGCCGGGGCGGGTGAACAACCAGAGCTGGTCGTCGTGCAGGCGATAGGCGTGGCGCTGGCGCAGGCCTTCGATGTCCAGGGAGATCGAGCGTTCGCTGTGTTCGATGAGCTTCAGTTCGAAGGCGCGTTCAGCGACCTGTACCCGAACGATGCCATCCGGGGCGGCCAGTAATTGCACGCTCCATTTCTGATCTTCAAGACCCAGGTGATAACAAAGCGGCGCGCCGGCATTGTTGCGCCAACCGGCCAACGGTGCGCGATGCGAACCTGCGGCAGATTGATAGAACAGCAACGCCGCGATCGCGAGTTCCTCTGCACTCGGTGCATGGGGATGCAGGCATGGATGGTCGGCGAAGTGTTGCGGGATAAACCCGGTGCTGAATTCGCCGCTGATGAACTGCGGATGCTGCAACAGACTGGCCAGCAGCCGCTGATTGCTCTGTACACCCAGCAACACGCTGTCCTGCACCGCGCACAACAGTTTGCGCCGGGCCTCTTCGCGGGTCGCGCCGTGGGCGATCAGTTTGCCGAGCATCGGGTCGTAGAACGGTGAGATCGACTGACCTTCGATCAGCCCATGATCAACCCGCGCTCCTCGATCCAGTGCCGGTGCCCAGGCTTCGACACGCCCGGTCTGCGGCAGAAATCCCTGGGCCGGGTCTTCGGCATAGAGTCGCACTTCCATGGCGTGGCCATCGAGTTTCACCTGCGCTTGTGTCAGTGGCAGAGGCGAGCCCTCGGCAACCAAAAGCTGCCACGCCACCAGATCCAGCCCGGTAATCATTTCGGTTACCGGATGTTCGACCTGCAGCCGGGTATTCATCTCCAGAAAGAAGAACTGGCCTCGGGCATCGAGCAGAAACTCCACGGTGCCAGCGCCCACATAGCTCACCGCACGCCCGGCCTTGAGCGCCGCTTCGCCCATCGCCTGACGCAACTCTTCGGTCATCACCGGGCACGGCGCTTCTTCGATGACCTTCTGATGGCGACGCTGGATCGAGCAGTCGCGCTCGCTGAGGTAGATCAGGTTGCCGTGCCGGTCGCCGAACAGCTGAATCTCGACATGGCGTGGTTCAATCAGGGCCTGTTCGAGGATCAGTTCGTCGCTCCCGAAACCGTTCAATGCTTCGGAGCGGGCGGTACGCAATTGCGCCGCCAGTTCAGATGCGTGATGCACCAGACGCATGCCGCGTCCGCCACCGCCGGCGCTGGCCTTGATCATCAGCGGATAGCCGATGCGCTCGGCTTCCCGTGTCAGGGTCGCGTCGTCCTGCTCGGCGCCTTGATAGCCGGCGATGCACGGCACCCCGGCAGCCAGCATGGCAATTTTCGACTGGCGTTTGCTGCCCATCAGTTCGATGGCTTCGACGCTGGGGCCGATGAAGGTCAGGCCAGCCTGTCCGCAGGCCCGGGCGAACTCGGCGTTTTCCGAGAGGAAGCCATAACCGGGATGAATCGCGTCGGCACCGCTGCGTCGTGCGGCGTCGAGAATTTCCGGGATGTTCAGGTAGGACTGCTGAACCGGTGCCGGGCCGATGTTCACCGCCTCATCCGCCATTTGGACATGCAGCGCATCGGCGTCGGCGTCGCTGAACACCGCGACCGTGCGATAGCCGAGGGCCTGGGCGGTGCGCTGGATGCGGCAGGCAATTTCACCGCGGTTGGCGATCAGGATTTTATGGATGGCGGGCATGTTGGTTTTTCCTGAATGTTGGCGGTGGATTGAAGGGCCTCATCGCGGGCAAGCCCGCTCCCACAGGGTCAGGTGCTCCATCCGGGTTTGCGTTTCTGCACAAACGCCATCGTGCCCTCGATGCCCTCGGCACCGGTCACCGCTGCGCTGAACCACTGCGCCGCTTCATCCAGCAGTTCGCTCGATGGCTGGCCGGCGCTGGCCAGCAGCAGCTTTTTCGTCACGGCATTCGCTTCGGGGGCGCAACACAAGACGTGATCGAGCACTTCATCCAGACGCTCGGCGAGTGCCTGCGGATCCTGTTCGACAAAGTGCACCAGCCCCAGTCGTCGAGCCTGATGGCCATCGAAGCGGGCAGCAGTAAGCGCCAGGCGTCGGGCCTCTGTGAGACCAATGCGCTGCACCACAAACGGTGCGATCTGCGCCGGCAACAGACCTAGGCTGGTTTCCGGCAGACCGAATTGCGCCTGATGATCGGCCATCGCGATATCGCTCACGCAAGCAAGCCCGAAACCGCCACCAAGCACCGCGCCCTGCAGTACGGTGATCAACACTTGCGGTGTGTGCTGGGCTTCATCCAGCAGAGACCCGAAAGCCCGATTCAACTCACGATAGGCATCGCTGCCCTGGGCGCGGGCGTTGGCCATGTCCTTGATGTCGCCGCCGGCACAGAAATGCCCGCCGGCGCCGCTGAGCACCAGGGCGCGCACGCTGCGGTCATCGCGCACAGCGGCAAGTACTGCGCGCAGTTCGGCGACCATCTGCAGGCTCATGGCATTACGGCTTTCCGGGCGATTGAGGGTGATGTGCAGCACGCCGTTATGCGGTTCCAGCAACAGCGTCTGGCAAGCGGGCAGGGTGGTCATATCTTTTTCCCCGGCAGGATGCCCATCAGTTTGCAGATGATCCCCAGCATGATTTCGTCGGCGCCGCCGCCAATCGATACCAGCCGCACGTCGCGGTAGGCGCGGGCCACCGGGTTGTCCCACATGAAGCCCATGCCGCCCCAGTATTGCAGGCAACTGTCGCTGACTTCGCGGCCGAGACGCCCGGCCTTGAGCTTGGCCATCGAGGCCAGCCGGGTGACGTCCTGGCCTTTCACGTATTGCTCGGTGGCCTGATAGACCAGCGCTCGCAGGCATTCGATTTCGGTCTGCAATTCGGCGAGGCGGAAGTGGATCACCTGATTGTCGATCAGCGCATTGCCGAAGGTCTTGCGTTCCTTGCAGTACTCGATGGTGCTGTCGACGCAGTATTCCAGGCCCTTGATCATGTTGGCCGCACCGAACAGACGTTCCTCCTGGAACTGCAGCATCTGCATCATGAACCCGGCGCCCTCATGGCCGATGCGGTTGCGCTGGGGCACGCGCACGTTATCGAAAAACACCTGGGCGGTTTCCGAGCTGCGCATGCCGAGCTTGTCCAGGTGCGAACTGAGGCTGATGCCTGGCGTGTTCATCGGCACCATGATCAGCGACTTGTTGATGTGCGGTTTGTCGTCCGAGGTATTGGCCAGCAGGCAGATGAAGTCGGCGCTTGGCGAGTTGGTGATCCACATCTTGCTGCCGTTGATCACATAGTCGTCGCCGTCCTTGCGCGCAGTGGTCTTGAGCCCGGCGACGTCGGAGCCGGCACCGACCTCCGAGACGCCGATGCAACCGACCTGCTCACCGGTGATAGCCGGGCGCAGGAATTCGTCACGTAGCTCATCGGAACCGAAGCGGGCGAGGGCCGGGGTGCACATGTCGGTCTGCACGCCGATCGACATCGGAATGCCGCCGCAATGGATGGTGCCGAACTCTTCGGCGGCGACGATCGAATAGCTGTAATCCAGGCCCATGCCGCCGAATTTTTCCGGCTTGGAAATCCCCAGCAGTCCGAGGTGGCCGGCCTTGCGGAAAATTTCGTGGATCGGAAAGCGCCCGGCCTTTTCCCATTCATCGACGTGGGGGTTGATCTCGTGCTCGACGAACTGGCGGACGGTGCGACGCAGGGCTTCGTGTTCCGGGGTGAAGATCATTTTTATTGTTCTCCTTGAGGTCCGAGGCGGTCAGAAGCGGCTGACGCCGAAGCTGTTGGGGGCCAGCGTGCGAATGCCGGCTTCGTGGCAGATGTCCAGCAGGTAGCCGAGCAGGGTGCGGGTGTCGCGCGGATCGATCAGCCCGTCGTCCCACAGGTTGGCGCTGCCGTAGAGGGCGGTGGACTGGCTGTCGAGTTTCTGCGCGGTGACCTGTTCCAGCATGTCGAGCATTTTCGGGTCGGGCACCAGCCCGTCTTTCAGCTGTTTGGCTTCGGTGACGATGCGCAGCACCTTGCCGGCCTGGGCGCCGCCCATCACCGCCGTGCGGCTGTTGGGCCAGGCGAAGATGAAGCGCGGATCGAGCCCGCGCCCGCACATTGCGTAGTTGCCCGCACCATAGGAGCCGCCGACCACGATGGTCAGTTTTGGCACCCGCGCATTGGCCACGGCCTGGATCAGTTTCGAGCCGTGCTTGATCACGCCGTGCTGTTCCGATTCGGTGCCGACCATGAACCCGGTGGTGTTGTGGAAAAACAGCAGCGGCGTCTGGCTCTGGTCGCAGAGCTGAATGAACTGCGCGGCCTTGCTCGCGCCATTCGGAGTGATCGGGCCGTTGTTGCCGATGAAACCGCAGGCGCGGCCCTGAATTTTCAGGTGACCGCAAATGGTCTGCTGATCGAACTCTCCCTTGAACTCCATGAAGAGCGACTCATCGGCGATCCGCGCAATGATTTCGCGCACGTCGTAAGGCTTTTTCGGGTCATCCGGGATCAGACCCAGCAGCTCGTCAACGGGGTACAGCGGTTCTTTGTATTGCGGCTCAGGCAGCCACGGCAGTTGCTCGTTCCAGTTCAGCAGGCTGACGATTTCCCGCACCTGGCGCACGCCGTCGGCATCGTTTTCGGCCAGGTACTCGGCAGTGCCGGCGACTTGCGCGTGCATCTCGGCGCCGCCCAGTTCCTCGTCGGTAGCCACTTCACCGGTCGCCGCTTTAAGCAGCGGGGGACCGGCGAGAAACAGCTTGGCCTTGCCACGCACTACCACCACGTAGTCCGACAGCCCCGGCTGATAAGCGCCGCCAGCCGTAGCCGAGCCGTGCACCACGGTGATCTGCGGCAGTCCCATGGCCGACATCCGTGCCTGATTGGCAAAGCTGCGTGCGCCTTCGACGAAAATCTCCGCTGCGTAATTGAGGTTGGCGCCGCCGCTTTCGGCGAGGGTGATCACCGGCAGTTTGTTTTCCTGGGCGATCTGTTGCAGGCGCAAGGACTTTTTCAGGCCCGACGGGGAAATCGTCCCGCCCTTGATCGCGCTGTTATTCGCCACGATCAAGGCGCGCACACCGGACACATAACCGATGCCGGCGATCAAGCCACCACCGGCGGAGCTGCCGTCCTTGTCGTCGTGCAGTTTGTAGCCGGCCAGGCTCGCCAGTTCGAGGAACGGCGCGCCGGGGTCGAGCAGCAGGTTCAGGCGTTCGCGGGGCAGCAGTTGTCCGCGCTTGTCGAATTTCGGTTTGGCTTCGGCAGCCTTGTTCAGCAGGTTCTGTTCGAGCTGCCGGACTTGCTCGATGGCGGCGAGCATCGCTGCGCGGTTGCGGGTAAAGGCTTCGCTGTGCGGGTCGAGCTGAGATTGGATGACCGGCATGGCTTACTCCTTGTCCTTCAAGACGTCTGGCATATAGGCCCGGTGAAAGCCGTTGAAGGATTCGCTGTGGGTCGCCTTGTGCAACGGCCATGCGCGACTGCCCAGACTGGCCGCGCCATCGATGCGCAACGTGCTGCCGCTGATGAACGCAGCAGCGGGACTCAGCAGAAACACAATCGCGGCGCTGACCTCGGATTCGGTGCCGATGCGCTTGAGCGGCACGTGTTCGCGCAAGGTCGGGATCACCGCCTTGAACGCGCCTTCATAGGTGTCCATGCCACTGGAGGCGATCCATCCCGGCGCCACGGCGTTCACCCGGACGCCGGCATAACCCCATTCGAACGCCGCCGTTTTGGTGAAGTTGTCCATGCCCGACCGCGCGGCGCCGGAGTGACCCATTCCCGGCATGCCGCCCCACATGTCGGCAAGCATGTTGACGATGCTGCCGCCGTGTTTGCTCATCGATTGATTGAATACTTCCCGGGCCATCAAAAAACCGCCGACCAGATTGGTGCGCAGCACGGTTTCGAAGCCTTTCTGATTGATCGAGGCCAATGGCGACGGGTACTGGCCGCCGGCATTGTTGACCAGTCCGTGGATCGGCCCGTGTTCGCGGATCAGTTCGCTGACCAGCGCTTTCACTGCTTCTTCGTCACGAATGTCGCAAGACTTCCAGTGTGCCCGGCCACCGTCCTCGGCGATTTCGGCGGCGACGGCTTGCAGCTTTTCCGGCTTGCGTCCGACCAGCACCAGGGTGGCCCCGAGCGCCGCCAGTTCATGGGCGGTGCAACGTCCGATGCCGCTGCCGCCACCGGTGACGATCACGGTCTGGCCGCTGAACAGATCGGCCCTGAAAATCGACTCATACGCCATGGTGCCAATCCTCTAGTCGAACTGTTCGGCGATGCTCTGCGGCACCGGGATCTGGATTTCCAGCAATTGCTGGGCGAAGGCTTTGCCCTGCGGGTCGACGCGCAGGCTGGCCACGCCACCGCCGCCGAGGGCGTTTTCCAGCAGGAAATTCAGGCTGTGGGTGCCCGGCAGATACCAGCGTTCGACCCGGCCATGAATCGGGTCGAGGACATGGCTCATCCAGTCGACCACCACCGCCGGGGTCAGCGTTTCGGCGATCCACGGCAGGTATTCCGGGCGACGCGGCATCACACCGATGTTGCTGTGATTGCCCTTGTCGCCGGAGCGCGCCACCGCCAGTTTCACCAATGGCACGCTCGCGTCGGCGCGGCCCTGAGGTTTGGGCGTTTCGTGGGGCAGGGGCAGATCCTGGCTGTCGAGGATGGCGGAGGCGGGCAGGGCGAACGGGTGACGCTCGCCGGCCATATCGATCTGCAAGGTGCAGGCGCTTTTGTCGATCAGGAACGAGAACAGCCGGATCAGCGGATACACCGTCGGCCGTCCGCCGACGATGCCGGTCAGCCCCGGCGCCATGCCGGTGGCGGCCTGGGCGATTTCCCGGGAGAAAAGGATCAAGGCCTGTTTGTTCGGGTGGCGCACGGCGAGTTTGATCACCACTTCGCGGCTGTCCCGGCGCTGGCCGTGGGGGCCGTAGGTGGCTTCGCTGCCGAGCAGTTCGATATGGGTTTCGGTGTAAGGCCCGAGGCCTTTCTGGTCGAGCATTTCCGAGGTCTTGTCGAGGATCGCCTGACTGACGCGCCGGGCTTTTTCCACCGCATCGATACCGGCGATCAGGCAACTGGCGGTGCAACGGAAACCGTCCGGGTACGTCGCGCTGACCTTGTATTTGTCGCTGGGCGGCAGGCCTTTCGCACCGTGGACCCGGACTGCGTTTTTGCCTTGTTGCTGAAGCTTGACCTGACTGAAATCGCAGACCACATCGGGCAACAGATAGGCCTGCGGATCGCCGATTTCGTAGAGCATCTGTTCGCCGACGGTCAGCGGCGTCACCAGTCCGCCGGAGCCCTCGGGTTTGCTGACGATGAACTGGCCGTCGGCGCTGACCTCGACGATCGGAAAGCCGATGTGTTCGTAATCCGGCACGTCACGCCAATCGGTGAAATTGCCGCCGGTGCACTGCGCGCCGCATTCGATGATGTGCCCGGCCAGAGCGGCCTGGGCGAGTTTGTCGTAGTCGTGCCACGACCAGCCGAATTCATGCACCAGTGCGGCGCTGACCACCGCGCTGTCGACCACCCGGCCAGTGATGACGATGTCGGCGCCCAGGCGCAGGGCTTCGACGATGCCCGGTGCGCCGAGGTAGGCGTTGGTCGACACGCACATCGGCGGCAGCGGGGCGCCGCTGAACATTTCCGTGATGCCTTGGGTGGCGAGTTGTTTGAATTGCGGTTGCAGGTCATCGCCCGACAGCACGGCGATTTTCAGCGCCACGCCGGCCTTGTCGCAGGCCGCTTGCAACGCGGCGGCGCAGGCCTGGGGATTGACCCCGCCGGCATTGCTGATGACGCGAATCTTCTGTTCCGCCAGTTGTGGCAGCAATGGCGTGAGGACTTCGATGAAATCGCCAGCAAATCCGGCCTGCGGGTCCTTCATGCGCGCGCCGGCCATGATCGACATGGTGATCTCGGCCAGGTAGTCGAACACCATATAATCCAGCTCTCCTGCGGCCACGAGCTGTGCGGCGGCGGTCGAGGTGTCTCCCCAGAATGCGCTGGCGCATCCGATGCGAACCGTGGTGGGCATTTTCATCTCCGACTCAGCAACCTGTGACAGAAGTGCATCGAGGCTACCAAGCAAGCGCTTGGTTTGTAAACAGGCGAAATTATCTTCTGCCCAAGCGCTTGCTTGGTCGCGGCCGGCGGCTTAAATTGCCCGCGCAACCCTGCGGTTTCAGGGCGGCAGACGACTGAACGACTGTAGGAGAGAACGGGTGGACGAGCAAAAAGCCCTGAAGGTCATGCGCGAACTGGTCGACGAAGGCCAGTTGACCGACCCGGACAGCGCTCGCGGCAAATTACTGCAAGTGGCGGCCCACCTGTTTCGCAACAAGGGCTACGAACGCACCACCGTGCGCGACCTGGCCGGCGCCGTGGGCATTCAGTCGGGCAGCATTTTTCATCACTTCAAGAGCAAGGATGAAATCCTGCGTGCCGTGATGGAAGAAACCATCCGCTACAACACCGCGCTGATGCGGGCGGCCCTGGCAGATGCGACCAATGTGCGCGAGCGGGTGCTGGCGCTGATCCGCTGCGAATTGCAGTCGATCATGGGCGGCAGCGGCGAAGCGATGGCGGTGCTGGTGTACGAATGGCGCTCGCTGTCCGAAGACGGTCAGGCCAAAGTGCTGGCGTTGCGCGATATCTACGAAGATATTTGGCTGCAGGTGTTGGGCGAGGCCAAGGAAGCGGGGTTCATTCGCGGCGATGTGTTCATTACCCGACGTTTTCTCACGGGCGCATTGTCCTGGACCACCACCTGGTTCCGCGCCGGCGGCAGTCTGAGCCTCGATCAACTTGCCGAAGAGGCGTTGATTCTGGTGCTCGAAGAGCGCTAATCGCTTTCTATCGGCCCGGGAAACTGGCTAACTGGGCGAAACCGCCTAGCTTGAATGCATGCAACGGTACTTTTTCGGGGAGTGGGGTGTTTTGAAGTCTTTGCCAGATCGGACGGCCGCGGGGCTGATGCTCGCAGCGCTGGCTGCACTATGGGTATTGCCCGCTCAGGCGGTGCAAGTGGTTCGGGTGGGGGCGGCGCATTTTCCGCCTTACACCATTCGCCCGGAAAACGGCGCCGACACCGGTCTGCTGCCGGAGCTGGTCGAGGCATTGAACCACTCGCAGAGCGACTATCGTTTCGAGCTTGTCCCCACCTCGATTCCGCGGCGGTTCGGCGATTTCAAGGAAGGTCGCACGGACATGGCGATTTTCGAGAACCCGGACTGGGGCTGGAAAGACATTCCCCACACCACGGTCGACATGGGGCTGGAAGATGCAGAGATTTTCGTCGCGCAGAAAGAACCCGGTCGCCAGCAGAGTTACTTCGCCGATCTCAAGGGCAAGCGGCTGGCACTGTACAGCGGCTATCACTACGAATTCGCCAACTTCAATGCCGACCCCAAATACCTCGCGGAAACCTACAACGCCACACTGACCTATTCCCACGACAGCAACCTGTTGATGGTGCTGCGCGGCCGGGCGGACATTGCGTTGGTGACTCGCTCCTATCTGTTCGATTACCTGCTGCGCAACGACAAGGTGCGTGACGAATTGCTGGTGTCGCAACGCATCGACCAGATCTACCACCATTACGCCATTCTCAGCCCGAAGGCACCGATTACCGGCGAAGCGTTCGGCAAGTTGCTTCAAGGGCTGCGCGACAGCGGGCAGATGCTGAAGATCTTCGATCCGTACAAGATTGCCGTGGTGCCGGTGCCTCACCCATGACCTGCGGTTTTTTCCGCCCGGCCTAAATTTCCCGCTTCGGCTCACGTCCCATCGTTGAACTGTCGACGATTATCGTGAGCCCGACCCATGTCCAATCTGAATGACCTGACTGCCCTGGCCTTGCCTTCGGGCAGTCAACTGATAGCCGATGCCACTGAAAGCCGTCTGAGCCTGAGCCTGGACGGGCAACCGCTGATTCGCCTGCGTCTCGATCGTGAAGGCCAGGGGCCGATCCAGATCGATGAGCGCTATGCACTGCCGCCAGGCCAGGCGCTGTGGGCGGCCTGTTATTGGCTGTTTGCCCGGGATCCGGCGCGTCAGCAATTGATCTGGCAACTGGATCAACCGCCGACCGAAGCCTTGCTCAGCGGCTTGCTGGTGAGCACTGACGTGGCGGGTGAATACCGCTGCGAGCGCACGTTGTTCTGGCAACTGCCGCAACCTTGGCTGGGTACCTCGTTGACCGGCAGCTACCCGCAGCAGATGGTCATCAGCAACGGCAAGCGCCATCCGCTGCGGCCGGTGAAACCGCGGGGTGAGGTCTATCGACGTTTCGATGCGCGTCTTGGTGCGTGGATTTCTCTGCGAACGGTGGAGATCGAGCAGGATCTTGCGCGTTTCAATCGCTGGCAGAACAGTCCGCGAGTCGCCAGTTTCTGGCAGGAAGAGGGCAGCCTCGAACAGCATCGCGAGTACCTGAGCAAACTCGACGCCGATCCGCACACGCTGACCCTGATCGGTTGTTTCGATGATCAGCCGTTCGCTTACTTCGAAGCCTACTGGGCCAAGGAAGATCGCATCGCGCCGTTCTACGATGCCGACAATTACGATCGTGGCATTCACATGCTGGTCGGTGAGGAAGACCATCGCGGCCCGCACAAGGTGGCGAGCTGGCTGTCGGCGCTGGTGCACTATCTGTTTCTGGATGATCCGCGCACCCAGCGTGTGGTTGCCGAGCCGCGTGCCGACAACGCGAAGATGATCGGCCACATGCACAACCAGTGCTTCCACTGCGAAAAGGAGTTCGACTTCCCGCACAAGCGCGCGGCGCTGATGATCCTGGGGCGCGAGCGGTTTTTTGATCGCTGCAAACTGGCGTGACGTCTCGCTGAAACAAAAAAAGATCGCAGCCCTTCAACGAAGGCTGCGATCTTTTTTTTGGGCGGTGTGCTGTCAGCGACGGTTTGCCGTCACGGCATCTGCACGACTGCCCGACACCTTGCGGCAGTGCACCAGCGCATCACGAATCATGAAGTTGACCAGGGTCGGGGATACGCCGAGCTCCTTGGCGATGTCCTTTTGCGGCACGCCATGCAGACGGTACATCTCGAACGCATAGCGGGTGCGGACCGGCAGCTCGGTCAATGCATCGGCAATGTGTTCCAGGGTTGAGAAGTTGATGTGCGAGGTTTCCGGCGAGGCGCCCTGAATGACCACGTTCAACCCTTCCTCCTCGGGGCCGGCGTACTTCTGCTCCAGCGCCTGTTTGCGGTAGTGATCGATGGCCAGATTGCGCACGATCTGGAACAGATAACTCAGCTGGGCCTTGATCGACGACGTGATCGGCGGTGCCGATTGCAGTCGGAAGAACGCATCCTGCACCACATCTTCGGCGCGTGACCGGCAGCCGGTAATGCGGGCTGCAATCTTGACCAGAATCAGTCGATTGTCGACGAATGCCTGAAGTAGCGGTGAATCGCACCTGCTTGTGGATACTTGTTCCGTCATGGAAATCACCTTGCTGCCAATAGGTTAGTGGGACGCCTGGGGGACGGGGCCGTCCTACACATCGAGCGACAAATTATGTTGAATGATAATGATTGTCAATTGAGAAAGAGAACTAATGATCCATAACAGTGCGATCCGAGAACTACGACACGCCGCCGCGCTCGCCCAAGCGCCCAGCCCCGTTGGCGATCCAGCCTGCCGACTAATTATTTCAAGACGTCATCCGTTCTCATTGGTGAATGGATCCGGGTTCGCAGCCCCGGACCTACCGCATTCCAATGCCTTGCACGGTCGGCAAAGACCGTGTCTCGCATGCCTTGCACGGGCATGCCGCAGCCAACCCGATTCCACCAGCAAGCCGAATTCAGGCAGGAAACCTCATGACCGACGCGTTCGAACTCCCCAGCACCCTGGTCCAAGCCCTCCAGCGCCGCGCGGCCCTGACGCCGGACCGGCTGGCCTTGCGCTTTCTCGCTGAAACCGAGGAGCAGGCTGTGGTGCTCAGTTACCGCGAGCTCGATCTGCGCGCGCGGACCATCGCGGCGGCGTTGCAGGCCGAGGCCGGATTCGGAGATCGCGCCGTGTTGCTGTTTCCGAGTGGCCCGGATTACGTCGCGGCGTTTTTCGGTTGCCTGTACGCGGGCGTGATCGCGGTGCCGGCCTATCCGCCGGAGTCGGCCAAGCGTCACCATCAGGAGCGCCTGCTGTCGATCATCGCCGACGCCGAGCCACGCCTGTTGCTGACCAGCGCCGACCTGCGCGATGCCTTGCAGCAAATCGAAGGCGCGCCGCCGCTGCTGTGCGTCGACACTCTCGACAGTGCGCTGGCCGAACGTTGGGTCGAACCGACCTTGCCGCAAGACCACATCGCCTTCCTGCAATACACCTCCGGTTCTACCGCGCTGCCCAAAGGCGTACAGGTCAGCCACGGCAACCTGGTGGCCAACGAACTGTTGATCCGTCACGGCTTCGGCATCGACGTGAACCCGGACGACGTGATCGTCAGCTGGCTGCCGCTGTACCACGACATGGGCCTGATCGGTGGCCTGCTGCAGCCGATCTTCAGCGGTGTGCCGTGCATCCTGATGTCGCCGGCGTACTTTCTCGGCCGGCCGTTGCGCTGGCTCGAAGCGATCAGCCAATACGGCGGCACCATCAGCGGCGGCCCGGACTTTGCCTATCGACTGTGCAGCGAGCGGGTCAGCGAATCGGCGCTGGAGCGTCTCGACCTGAGCCGCTGGCGCGTGGCCTATTCCGGCTCGGAGCCGATCCGTCTCGACACCCTCGAACGCTTCGCCGAGAAATTCACCGCGTGCGGTTTCAGCGAAAGCAGTTTCATGGCGTCCTACGGTCTGGCGGAAGCGACCCTGTTCGTCGCCGGCACACCGCGTGGCACCGGCATTCCGGCGCTACGTGTGGACGATCAAGCCCTGGCACAGAACCGTGCCGAAGCGGGCGAGGGCAGCCCGATCATGAGTTGCGGCATCAGTCAGCCCGATCATGCGGTGCTGATCGTCGAGCCGGGCAGTCTCGAAGAACTGGCCGACAACGCCGTCGGTGAAGTCTGGGCCACCGGCCCGAGCATCGCCCACGGCTACTGGCGCAATCCCGAGGCGACTGCCAAGACTTTCGTGCAGCACGCCGGCCAGACCTGGCTGCGCACCGGTGACCTGGGCTTCATCCGCGACGGCGAACTGTTCATCACCGGTCGCCTGAAAGACATGCTGATCGTGCGCGGTCACAACCTCTATCCGCAGGACATCGAGAAAACAGTCGAGAACGAAGTGGAGGTGGTGCGCAAAGGCCGCGTCGCTGCATTCGCGGTCAATCAGAATGGCGAAGAAGGCATCGGCATCGCGGCGGAAATCAGCCGCAGCGTGCAGAAAATCCTTCCGCCCGAAGCGCTGATCAAAGCCATCCGCCAGGCCGTGGCCGAGGCTTATCAGGAAGCGCCGAGCGTGGTGGTGCTGCTCAATCCGGGCGCATTGCCGAAGACCTCCAGCGGCAAGCTGCAACGTTCGGCCTGCCGCAATCGTCTGGCTGACGGCAGCCTCGACAGCTACGCGGTGTTCCCGATGACCACGGCTGAAACCGCTCAGGATTCGACCGCGTCCGCCTCTGAACTGGAAGCGCTGATCGGCAAGATCTGGGCTGAGCAGCTCAACGTCAAACAGGTCAACGCCGACGATCACTTCTTCCTGCTCGGCGGCAACTCGATTGCCGCCGCCCAAGTGATTGCCAAGGTCCGCGAAGAACTGAGCCTGGAGCTGAACCTGCGCCTGCTGTTCGAAGCCCCGACCCTGTCCGCGTTCGCTGCCGCCGTGGCGCAACAGCAACAGGACGGCGGCAGCGCCCAGGGTGAAATCACCGCGCTGTCGCGCACCGAAGCACTGCCGCAATCCCTGGCGCAAAACCGTCTGTGGATCACCTGGCAACTCGATCCGCACAGCAGCGCCTACAACATTCCCGGTGCCCTGCACCTGCGTGGCGAACTGGACGAAGACGCACTGCGTGCCAGTTTCCAGCAACTGATCGAGCGCCACGAATCCCTGCGTACGCGCTTCTTCGAACGCGACGGTGTGGCCCTGCAACAGGTCGAAGCAGCGGGCGAGTTCAACCTGCAACTGATCGACATCAGCGACCTGCCGGCCAGCGAGCGTGAAGCCCGCGCACAACAGATCCGCGAGGACGAAGCCCGCACCCAGTTCGATCTGGAGAAAGGCCCGCTGCTGTGGGTGACGCTGGTTCGCCTTGATGACGAAGATCACCAGTTGCTGGTGACGATGCACCACATCATTGCCGACGGCTGGTCGCTGAACGTGCTGATCGACGAGTTCTCGCGCCTGTACGCCGCCGCTTCCCAAGGCCAGCGCGCCGAACTGGCGCCGCTGCCGACCCAATACGCCGACTACGGCAGCTGGCAGCGCCAGTGGCTGGCGCAAGGCGAGGGTGAACGGCAACTGGCGTACTGGAAAGCGCAGTTGGGTGATGAGCATCCGACGCTGGAACTGGCGACCGACCATCCACGTTCTGCCAAGCAAATGCACAGCGCCGCACGCCACAGTGTTCGACTGGGGATCAGCCTCAGCGACGCCATTCGCCAAACCGCCCAGGCCTATCAATCTACGCCGTTCATGCTGCTGCTCTCGGCGTTCCAGAGCCTGTTGCATCGCTACAGCGGCCAGCGCGACATCCGCATCGGTGTGCCCAACGCCAACCGTCCGCGTCTGGAAACCCAGGGCCTGATCGGCTTTTTCATCAACACTCAGGTGCTGCGCGCCGACGTCGATTCGCGTCTGCCGTTCAGCGAGTTGCTGGCGCAAACCCGTCAGGCTGCGCTCGGTGCCCAGGCCAATCAGGACCTGCCGTTCGAACAACTGCTCGAAGCCTTCCCGCAGGCCCGCGAACAAGGTCTGTTCCAGGTCATGTTCAACCATCAGCAACGCGATATGAGCGCGCTCAAGCGCCTGCCGGGTCTGCTCGCCGAGGAACTGCCGTGGCACAGCCGCGAGGCCAAGTTCGATCTGCAACTGCACAGCGAAGAAGACCGTAATGGTCGCCTGACGCTGTCGTTCGACTACGCCGATGAGTTGTTCGATGCTGCGACCATCGAGCGTCTGGCCGAGCATTTCAGCAACTTGCTGCGTGCTGTCTGCGAACGTCCGGAGCAGGCCATCGGTGACTTGCCGCTGCTGACCGCCACCGAACACACTCAGCAAAACGCGTGGAGCATCGCCCCGTGCACCCCGGCGCAGCAATGGTTGCCGGAACTGCTGGATGAACAAGCACGACAGACCCCTGATCGCACCGCGCTGGTGTGGGACGGCGGCAGCCTCGACTTCGCCGAACTGCACGCCCAGGCCAACCGTCTCGCTCATTACCTGCGTGACAAAGGCGTCGGCCCGGACGTGTGCGTGGCCATCGCCGCCGAGCGGTCGCCGCAACTGCTGATCGGCCTGCTGGCGATCATCAAGGCCGGCGGCGCCTACGTGCCGCTGGATCCGGATTACCCGGCCGAGCGTCTGGCCTACATGCTCAGCGACAGCGGCGTCGAACTGCTGCTGACCCAGACTGCGTTGCTCGACCGCTTGCCGGCCAGCGAAGGTGTCAGCGTGATCGCCATGGACACCCTGCACCTGGAAAACTGGCCGAGCCA
Organism: Pseudomonas sp. 91RF; assembly: GCF_003576265.1. NCBI lineage: Bacteria > Pseudomonadati > Pseudomonadota > Gammaproteobacteria > Pseudomonadales > Pseudomonadaceae > Pseudomonas > Pseudomonas sp. 91RF. Next base: position 45,585 of record NZ_QWFC01000048.1, on the reverse strand, counting down.
GGCACCGGGCCTGCACCTGCACGGCGACAACCTCGCCTATGTGATTTACACCTCCGGCTCCACCGGCCAGCCGAAAGGCGTGGGCAACACTCACGCGGCGTTGGCCGAACGTCTGCAATGGATGCAGAACACCTATCGCCTGAACGACACCGACGTGCTGATGCAAAAGGCGCCGATCAGTTTCGACGTGTCGGTGTGGGAGTGCTTCTGGCCGCTGATCACCGGCGCGCGCCTGCTGATCGCCGGCCCCGGTGAGCACCGTGATCCGCATCGCATCGCGCAGTTGGTTCAGCAGTACGGCGTGACCACGCTGCACTTCGTGCCGCCGTTGCTTGCGCTGTTCATCGATGAACCGTTGAGTGCCGAATGCACCAGCCTGCGTCGCGTATTCTCCGGTGGTGAAGCGCTGCCGGCGGAACTGCGTAACCGCGTGCTGGCGCTGTTGCCGGCGGTGCAATTGCACAACCGTTACGGCCCGACCGAAACCGCGATCAACGTCACCCACTGGCATTGCAGCGTGGCGGACGGCGAACGTTCGCCGATTGGCCGTCCGCTGGGCAATGTGGTCTGCCGCGTGCTCGACAGCGATCTCAATCCGGTGCCGGCCGGTGTGCCGGGTGAGCTGTACATCAGCGGCATCGGCCTGGCCCGTGGTTACCTCGGTCGACCGGCGATGACCGCCGAACGTTTCGTGGTCGATCCGCTGGGCAAGCAGGGCGCGCGTCTGTACCGCACCGGTGACCGCGCGCGTTGGACCCACGATGGCGTGATCGAATACCTCGGTCGTCTCGATCAGCAGGTCAAACTGCGCGGCTTCCGCGTCGAGCCGGAGGAAATCGAAGCGCGTCTGCTGGCTCAGGACGGCGTCGCTCAGGCCGCCGTGCTGGTGCGCGGAACCGTCGCCGGCCCGCAACTGATTGGCTACTTCACTGCAACCGATACCCGCGAAGATCAGGACGCGCAAACCGCCCGCCTGAAAACCGCACTGGCCGCCGAGCTACCGGAATACATGGTCCCGGCGCAACTGATGCGTCTTGACGTCATGCCTCTGAGCCCGAGCGGCAAACTCGACCGTCGTGCGTTGCCCGAGCCGCAATGGCAAGTTCGCGAACACGTCGAACCGGTCACCGAGCTGGAGCAACAGATCGCCTCGATCTGGCGCGAAGTGCTGGGCCTGAAACAGGTCGGCCTGCGCGACGATTTCTTCGCCCTCGGCGGTCATTCGCTGCTGGCCACGCAAATCATCTCCCGCACCCGTCAGGCCTGCGACGTCGAGCTACCGCTGCGTGCCTTGTTCGAACACAGCGAACTGGGGGATTTCGCCGAGCAGATCCGCCAGATCCAGGCCAGCGGCCGCACCAACAAACAGCCGCCGATCGACAAGGTCGACCGCAGCAAACCGGTGCCGCTGTCCTATTCCCAGCAGCGCATGTGGTTCCTCTGGCAGATGGAGCCGGACAGCCCGGCGTACAACGTCGGCGGCATGGCGCGCCTGCGGGGCGTGCTGGATGTCGGGCGTTTCGAGTCAGCGTTGCAAGCGCTGATCTTGCGCCACGAAACCCTGCGCACCACGTTCCCGAGCGTCGACGGCGTGGCCCGTCAGCAGGTGCATGCCGAGACCGGCGTGCGCATGGACTGGAAGGATTTTTCGAAATTCGCCGCCGATGTGCGCGAGCAGAAAGTCCAGCAACTGGCCGACGACGAAGCACACCTGCCGTTCGATCTGGAAACCGGCCCGCTGCTGCGCGTCTGTCTGGTCAAGACTGCCGAGCAAGAGCATTACTTCGTCCTGACCCTGCACCACATCGTCACCGAAGGCTGGGCGATGGACATCTTTGCCCGCGAACTCAGCGCGCTGTACGAAGCGTTCGTCGATGATCGCGATTCACCGCTGGAACCGTTGCCGGTGCAGTACCTCGACTACAGCGTGTGGCAGCGCAACTGGCTGGAATCCGGCGAGCGTCAGCGTCAGCTCGACTACTGGACCGCGCAACTGGGCCGCGAACATCCGCTGTTGGAACTGCCGGGCGACCGTCCGCGTCCGCCGGTGCAAAGTCACCAGGGTGAGCTGTTCCGTTTCGACCTCAGCGATGACCTTGCCGCAAGGGTTCGGGCGTTCAACGCGCAAAATGGTCTGACCCTGTTCATGACCATGACCGCCGCACTCGCAACCCTTCTTTACCGCTACAGCGGCCAGACCGATCTGCGCATTGGCGCGCCGGTGGCCAACCGTATCCGCCCGGAAAGCGAAGGCCTGATCGGTGCGTTCCTCAACACCCAGGTGCTGCGCTGCCAGCTCGACGGCCAGATGTCGGTCGGCGAGTTGTTCGAGCAGGTGCGCCACACCGTGATCGAAGGCCAGTCCCATCAGGACCTGCCGTTCGATCATCTGGTTGAAGCGTTGCAGCCACCGCGCAGCGCCGCGTACAACCCGCTGTTCCAGGTGATGTGCAACGTGCAGCGCTGGGAATTCCAGCAGAGCCGCATGCTCGCCGGGATGACTGTCGAGTACCTGGCCAACGATGCGCGGGCGACCAAATTCGACCTCAACCTGGAGGTCACTGACCTCGACCATCGCCTCGGTTGCTGCCTGACTTACAGCACCGACTTGTTCGATGAACCGACCATCGCACGCATGGCCAAGCACTGGCGCAATCTGCTGGAAGCGCTGATCGCCGATCCGCAGCAACGCCTCAGCGAACTGCCGCTGCTCGACGCCCCGGAGCAACAACAATTGCTCGACAGCCTCGGCGTCGAGCCGGGCGAGCGTCGTCTCGATCAATGCATCCATCACCTGTTCGCCGAACAGGCACTGGCGCGCAAAGACGCACCGGCCCTGACCTTCGCCGGGCAGACCCTGAGTTACGCCGAACTCGACGCCCGCGCCAATCGTCTGGCCTGGGCCCTGCGTGAGCGTGGTGTCGGTCCGCAAGTGCGGGTCGGTCTGGCGCTGGAGCGTTCGCTGGAAATGGTCGTCGGCCTGTTGGCAATCCTCAAGGCCGGCGGTGCCTATGTGCCGCTGGACCCGGAGTACCCGCTCGATCGCCTGCATTACATGATCGAAGACAGCCGCGTCGGCCTGCTGCTCAGCGACCGCGCGATGTTCAAGGCCCTCGGAGAACTGCCTCCAAACGTGGCGCGCTGGTGCCTGGAAGATGACAGCGCGGCGCTGGCCGATTACCCGGCCACCGAACTTCCGTTCATCAGCCTGCCGCAGCATCAGGCGTACCTGATCTACACCTCGGGTTCCACCGGCAAGCCAAAAGGCGTGGTGGTGTCCCACGGTGAAATCGCCATGCACTGTCAGGCCGTGATCGAGCGCTTCGGCATGCGTCCGGATGATTGCGAGCTGCACTTCTATTCGATCAACTTCGACGCCGCCACCGAGCGTCTGCTGGTGCCGTTGCTCAGCGGTGCGCAGGTGGTGCTGCGTGCGCAGGGTCAGTGGGACGCGGAAGAAATCTGCGGCCTGATCCGCGAACATCGGATCAATATTCTTGGTTTCACCCCGAGCTACGGCAGCCAGTTGGCGCAGTTCCTCGCCACGCAAAACGACATCCTGCCAGTGCGCATGATCATCACCGGCGGCGAAGCGCTGACCGGCGAACACCTGCAACGGATTCGCGCAGCGTTCAAGCCGAGCCTGTTCTTCAACGCCTACGGCCCGACCGAAACCGTGGTCATGCCGCTGGCCAGTCTTGCGCCGGAAGTACTGGAAGAGGGCGCCGGCAGCGTGCCGATCGGTAGTGTGATCGGTGATCGCGTGGCCTACATTCTCGACGCCGATCTGGCGCTGGTGCCGCAAGGCGCGACCGGTGAATTGTTCGTCGGCGGCGCCGGTCTGGCCCAGGGTTATCACGATCGCGCCGGCATCAGCGCCGAGCGTTTTGTCGCCGACCCGTATGCCGCCGATGGCGGGCGCATGTACCGCACCGGCGACCTTGTGCGCCAGCGCGCCGATGGTCTGGTGGAGTATCTGGGGCGAATCGACCATCAGGTGAAGATCCGTGGATTCCGTATCGAACTGGGCGAGATCGAAACCCGCCTGCTCGACCACGACTCGATCCGCGAAGCGGTGGTGCTGGCACTGGACGCGCCGAGCGGTAAACAACTGGTTGGCTATCTCGTGACCGAGGTCGCTTCGCGAAGCGAAGCCGAGCAAGCCGAACTGCGTGAAGCGTTGAAAACGCACTTGAAGACGCAATTGCCGGACTACATGGTGCCGACCCATCTGATCCTGCTGGCGAGCATGCCGCTGACCGCCAACGGCAAGCTCGACCGCCGCGCCTTGCCAGCGCCGGACCCAGAGCTCAATCGTCAGGATTACGTAGCGCCAAGCAACGAGCTGGAACAGACCCTGGCGCAGATCTGGTGCGAGGTGCTCAACGTCGAGCAGGTCGGTCTGAACGACAACTTCTTCGAGCTGGGCGGTGACTCGATCCTGTCGATTCAAGTGGTCAGCCGGGCGCGTCAGCAGGGCATTCATTTCAGCCCGCGTGATCTGTTCCAGCATCAGACCGTGCAGACGCTGGCGGCTGTTGCCAGCCGCAGTGAAACCGTCACCGCCGAGCAAGGTCTGGTGACTGGCGAATCGCGTCTGACACCGATCCAGCACTGGTTCTTCGATACCGAAATTCCTGAGCGTCAGCACTGGAACCAATCGTTGCTGCTTGAACCGACTGCGCCGCTGGAACCGCATCGTCTGGAACAGGCGTTGCTGGCCGTGATCGAGCAGCATGACGCCTTGCGCCTGCGTTTCACCGAAGTCAACGGCGCATGGCAAGCAACCCATCAACCGGTCACCGATGCCGCCGTGCTGTGGCAAGTGCGCGTGCCGTCGATGGACAAGTGCGCGGCACTGTTCGCCGACGCCCAGCGCAGTCTCGATCTTGCCCAAGGCCCACTGTTGCGTGCGGTGCTGGTGGATGGGCCGGACGCCCAGCAACGGCTGTTCATCGCGATTCATCACCTGGTGGTCGACGGTGTGTCGTGGCGGGTTCTGCTCGACGATCTGCAAACCGTGTATCGCCAGCTCGACGCCGATCAGTCGGTGAAACTGCCGGCGAAAACCAGCGCCTTCAAGGAATGGACGGCGCGCTTGCAGGCCTACGCTGGCAGCGAATCCCTGCGTGAAGAACTGAGCTGGTGGCAGGTGCAACTGGCCGGTCCGACTGCCGATTTGCCGTGCGAACGTCCTGAGGGCGGTCGCGAAAATCGCCATGCGCAAACCGTCAGCGTGCGTCTGGATGCCGAGCGCACCAAGCAGCTATTGCAACAGGCACCGAGCGCCTATCGCACGCAGGTCAACGACCTGTTGCTGACCGCACTGGCCCGCGTGTTGTGCCGCTGGAGCGGTCATGCGTCGGCGCTTATTCAACTGGAAGGCCACGGCCGCGAAACCCTGTTCGACGAGATTGACCTGACCCGCACCGTCGGCTGGTTCACCAGCGCTTATCCGCTGCGCCTGACCCCGCACAACATCGAAGAAGCCGCGGGGCAGGGTGCTTCGATCAAGGCGATCAAGGAGCAACTGCGGGCCGTGCCGCACAAAGGCCTGGGTTATGGCGTGCTGCGTTATCTGGCCGATGACGCCAGTCGCGCAAGCATGGCGGCATTGCCGAACGCGCCGATCACCTTCAACTACCTCGGCCAGTTCGACCAGAGTTTCGGCAGCGATGCGCTATTCCGTCCGCTGGATGAATCGGTCGGCGCGGCCCACGATCCGCACGCACCGTTGCCGAACGAGTTGAGCGTCGACAGTCAGGTGTACGGCGGGGAACTGCTGCTGCGCTGGACCTTCAGCGCCGAACGCTACGAACCGCAGACCATCAACGACTTGGCCGATGCCTACCTCGGCGAGTTGCAGAGCCTGATCGAACATTGCCTGCAGGACGAGGCGGGCGGCCTGACGCCGTCAGACTTCCCGCTGGCGAAACTGACCCAGGCGCAACTCGACGCACTGCCGGTGCCGGCGGCGCACATCGAAGACGTGTACCCGCTGACGCCGATGCAGGAAGGCATGCTGCTGCACACCTTGCTCGAACCGGGCACCGGTCTGTACTACATGCAGGATCGCTACCGCATCAACAGCGAGCTCGACCCCGAGCGTTTTGCCCAGGCGTGGCAAGCAGTGGTTGCCCGTCACGAAGCGCTGCGTGCGTCGTTCTGCTGGAACGTCGGCGAAGACATGCTGCAAGTGATCCACACGCCGGGTCGTACGCCGATCGAATATCTGGACTGGAGCGCCATCGCAGATGCCGAGCAGGAGCCGAAACTTCAAGCGTTGCTGAAAAGTGAACGCGAAGCCGGGTTCGATCTGCTCAATCAGGCACCGTTCCACCTGCGACTGATCAAGGTCGGCGCGGCGCGGTACTGGTTCATGATGAGTAACCACCACATCCTGATCGATGCCTGGTGCCGTTCGCTGCTGATGAACGATTTCTTCGAGATCTACACCGCTCTGGGCGAAGGTCGCGAAGCGCAATTGGCAGTGCCGCCGCGCTACCGCGATTACATCGGCTGGCTGCAACGTCAGAGCCTGGCCGAAGCGCGTCAGTGGTGGCAGCAGAACTTGCAAGGGTTCGAGCGCACCACGCCGATCCCGAGCGACCGGCCGTTCCTGCGCGAACATGCCGGCGAAAGCGGCGGCATGATCGTCGGCGACCGCTACACGCGACTGAATGTCGAGGATGGCGCCCGTCTACGCGAACTGGCCCAGGCGCATCAACTGACCATCAACACCTTCGCCCAGGCGGCGTGGGCGCTGGTGCTGCGACGCCTGAGCGGTGATCGCGACGTGCTGTTCGGCGTGACCGTGGCCGGGCGTCCGGTGGAAATGCCGGAGATGCAACGCACCGTCGGCCTGTTTATCAACAGCATCGCGCTGCGGGTGCAGATCCCGGCGGACGATCAGCCTGCCAGCGTGCGTCAGTGGCTGAGCGGTCTGCTCGACAGCAACATGCAACTGCGCGAGTACGAGTACCTGCCACTGGTGAACATCCAGGAACAAAGTGAACTGCCGAAAGGCCAGCCGCTGTTCGATAGCCTGTTCGTGTTCGAAAACGCCCCGGTGGAAGTCTCGGTGCTGGACCGTGCACAGAGCCTCAACGCGACCTCGGATTCGGGCCGTACCCACACCAACTTCCCGCTGACGGCTGTTTGCTACCCGGGCGACGACCTTGGTCTGCATCTGTCCTACGACCAGCGTTACTTCGACGAGTCGACCATCGAACGCATGCTCGGCGAGTTCAAGCGTCTGCTGCTGGCACTGGTCGACGGCTTCCATGGCGACATGGCTGACCTCCCACTGCTGGGCCATGAGGAACAGGATTTCCTGCTCCACGGTTGCAACCAGAGTGAGCACGACTATCCGCTGGAGCAGAGCTACGTCGAACTGTTCGAAGCGCAGGTCGCGGCGCATCCGCAACGCATCGCCGCCAGTTGTCTCGATCAGCAACTGAGCTATGCCGAGCTGAACCAGAACGCCAACCGTCTCGGCCATGCGCTGGTCGCGGCCGGAGTGAAGATGGATCAACCGGTAGCGCTGCTGGCCGAACGAAATCTGGATCTGCTGGGCATGATCATCGGCAGCTTCAAGGCCGGTGCCGGTTACCTGCCGCTGGATCCGGGCCTGCCGAGCCAGCGTTTGCAACGCATCATCGAACTCAGCCGCACGCCGGTGCTGGTGTGCACCGAGGCCTGCCGTGAACAGGCGAAGACCTTGCTGGATGAATTCAGCTGCGCCAACCGTCCACGCCTGCTGGTGTGGGAAGAGGTTCAGGCTGGCGCGGTGTCGTCGGCGAATCCAGGCATCTTCAGCGGCCCGGACAACCTGGCCTACGTGATCTACACCTCGGGCTCCACCGGATTGCCGAAGGGCGTGATGGTCGAGCAGCGCGGCATGCTCAACAACCAGTTGAGCAAGGTGCCGTACCTGAACCTGAGTGACGCCGATGTGATCGCCCAGACCGCGTCGCAAAGCTTCGATATTTCGGTCTGGCAGTTCCTCGCCGCGCCGCTGTTCGGGGCGCGGGTGGACATCGTACCGAACACCATCGCCCACGATCCGCAAGGTTTGCTGGTGCATGTGCAGCAGCAGGGCATCACCGTGCTGGAAAGCGTACCGTCGCTGATTCAGGGCATGCTCGCCTCGGATCGTTTGAGCCTCGACGGCCTGCGCTGGATGCTGCCGACCGGTGAAGCGATGCCGCCGGAACTGGCGCACCAATGGCTGCTGCGTTATCCGCAGATCGGTCTGGTCAACGCTTACGGCCCGGCGGAATGCTCGGACGACGTGGCGTTCTTCCGCGTCGACATGGCTTCGACTCGCGGCAGTTACCTGCCGATCGGTACGCCGACCGACAACAACTTGCTGTACCTGCTCGATGGCGCGCTGGATCTGGTGCCGCTGGGTGCGGTGGGCGAGTTGTGCGTGGCGGGCACCGGTGTCGGTCGCGGTTATGTCAGCGATCCGCTGCGCACCGCGCCGGTGTTTGTGCCGAACCCGTTCGGTGCGCCGGGCGAGCGTCTGTATCGCACTGGCGACCTGGCGCGCCGCCGCAGTGACGGCGTGCTGGAATACGTCGGCCGAGTCGACCATCAGGTGAAGATTCGCGGTTACCGGATCGAGCTGGGTGAAATCGAGGCGCGTCTGCACGAACAACCGGAAGTTCGCGATGGCGCGGTCGGTGTACAGGAAGGCGTCAATGGAAAGCATCTGGTCGGCTATCTGGTCGCCGCGGATTCCGCACTGAACCCGAGTGAACGACTGGAACGAATCAAGCAGCGCCTGCGCGCCGAACTACCGGAATACATGGTGCCGTTGCACTGGTTGTGGCTCGACCGGTTGCCGCTCAACGCCAACGGCAAACTCGACCGCAAGGCCCTGCCTGCGCTGGAGATCGGCCAGTTGCAGAGCCAGGACTACCTGGCACCGCGCAGCGATCTGGAGCAGACCCTGGCCGATATCTGGGCCGAGGTGCTGAAGGTCGAGAAGGTCGGGGTACGCGACAACTTCTTCGAACTCGGCGGCCACTCGCTGCTTGCCACGCAGATCGCCTCGCGGGTGCAGAAAGCCCTGCAACGGGACGTGCCGCTGCGAGCGATGTTCGAGTGCAGCACGGTGCAGGAACTGGCCGAATACATCGAAGGGCTGGCGGCCAGTGACATTACCGAGGAGAAGGTGGATCGGTTGAATGATCTGATGGCGGAGCTGGAGGGTTTGTAGTCTTCAGCGCTGCGCGTTCAACACTATTCAACCTGTACATTCGCGTACATTTCCAGGGTTGACGATCGAGAACCGGCAGCTCAGTCTGCCGGTTCTCTTTTTTACCGTGCAGGTGAATCGATGGCTTTCTTCGAGGTTGACGGACAAGCGCTTCACTACATTGATCAAGGCACAGGCCCGGCGGTGCTGCTGGCCGGCAGCTACCTGTGGGACCAGGCCATGTGGGCACCGCAGATCGCCGCGTTGTCGCCGCACTATCGGGTGATTGCGCTGGACCTGTGGGGTCATGGTGAATCGGGGCGTTTGCCTGAAGGCACCACATCACTGGATGACATCGCCCGTCAGGCGCTGGCCTTGCTCGATCATCTGGAGATTGACCGGGTGACGCTGGTCGGGTTGTCGGTCGGCGGCATGTGGGGCGTGCGCCTCGCTCTGTCGGCACCGCAGCGGCTCAACGGTCTGGTGCTGATGGACACCTATGTCGGTGTAGAGCCGGAGCCGACTCGTCAGTATTACTTCTCGCTGTTCAAACAGATCGAGGAAAACGGCGGGATCTCCGAGCAACTGCTGGATATCGTGGTGCCGATCTTCTTCCGTCCGGGCATCGATCCGCAGTCGGCGCTGTATCAGGATTTCCGCGCAAAACTCGCGGGTTATTCCGCTGATCGCCTGCGTCAAAGCATCGTGCCGATGGGACGGATCACCTTTGGCCGCGACGATCTGCTGCCGCGTCTGGGTGAACTGAATGCGGCAACGACGTTGGTGGTTTGCGGTGATCAGGACAAACCCCGGCCACCGTCGGAAGCACAGGAAATGGCCGAACTGATCGGCTGCCCGTGTGTGCTGGTGCCGGAGGCGGGGCATATCTCCAATCTGGAGAATCCCGGGTTTGTCACCGAGGTGTTGTTTACTTTTCTGAACGAGCGCAACCGCTAGAGCGAATCTCTCTTCACGAACAGGCGCCCCTTCGGGCGCCTGCCTATCAAGCGTTACATCGGCCCGAGAATCTTCGCCAGTTTGTCCGGCGTCGGCGCGCCTTGCTGTTGTTGCAGTTCACCCTTGTCGTCCATGTAGAAGATCGCCGGGGTGGCCTGCAATTCCAGGTCCTCCATCAACTGCATGTTCGCTGCAAGTTTGGTCTGCACGGCGGCCGGAATATCCTTCATGGCCTTGAGGGTGCTGGTCTTGCCGGCCTTCTCGTGATCGTCCAGGGCCTTGGCCGGGTCCTTCGCCGCCAGCAGCGCGGCGGATTTGGCCGGGCTGTCTTCGCGGATGATACCGACCATGATGTGCCGCAACTGCACCTTGCCGGCCTTGACCCAAGGGCGGGCCTGTTCCCAGAACATGTTGCAGTACTGGCAGTTCGGGTCGCTGAACAGGTACACCGTGCGCGGTGCGTCCTTTTTGCCGTCCTGAATCCAGTTGCTCGCCTCGAACTTGGCCCAGACTTCCTTGGCCATCGGCGCGTACACCAGTTTTTGCAGCGGTGCGCTGCTCAGGTCGTTGCCGTCGGCGTCGTACAGGTTGCCCAGCAGCACGTGTTTGCCGTCCGGCGTCAGGTACAGGGCCATGCCACGGTTCTGGTATTGCGCGGCGTAACCACGTAACCCGTCGGGTGCGTCGAACTGGCCGACGATTTTCGCGCCCTTGGCTTCGATCTTCTTGATCGCGTCAGGCAATTCTTCAGCGGCCTGCACCGACGGCAAGTGCAGCAGGGCAGCGCCCAGAGACAGCGTCAGCAGGTGGCGGAGGCGGGGCATGGCAGTTTCCTTGCAGAGGTGGCCGGTGCGGCGTTCGTAGTCGGATTCGGGCTGTCGAAGTTTTCCAGGGCCCGGGCCAGGCTGGCGTTCGACAACTCGCCCAGATGGCTGGCCAGCAATTGACCGTCAGGGCTATAGAACAGCGTAGTCGGCAATGCCATGGAACCTACGGCCTGGCCCAGATGACCGCTGCGATCGAACAGCACGTTGTTCAGGCTCAGGCCCTGGGTTTCGAGGAAAGTCGCGACGCTTTGCATGCTTTCGGCCTGGTTGACGAACAGGAACGTCAGATCCGGGCGTTGCTGCTGGGCGTTTTCCAATACCGGCATTTCCCGGCGGCAGGGCGGGCACCAGGTGGCCCACAGGTTGATCACCAGCGGGCCGCCCTGATAGTCGGCGAGTTTCACGGTTTCCCCGGCGGCGTTGCGCAGGGTGATGTCCGGCAGGCGTGTGCCTTGTTCATAGATGTTCAGCGACAGGGTCGCCAGCACCCAGAACGCCACACCGCTGAGCACGCCGAAACCCAACGGTCGACGCAAACCCGGCCGGCGCCAGCCGCGATACAGCGCCGCCAGCAACAGCACGATTACCCCCGGCCAGGCGAGAAAACCGCCATCGCGCAGGTCGATGATCTGCCACGGATCGTTGCGATAGTGACCCCAGTACACGGCGACAAACGCGATGCGCGCCGCGAGCATGCCCAACAGGAACAGGCTGAACAGCGCCGACTCGGGGTTATCTCCACCGCGCTTGGCCACCCGCCAGCCGACGAAAGTCGCCAGCGCCAGAGCGCTGATGAGCAGCAGGTGGTTGAGCGCAATGGCAAAGGTGCCCAGGGTGAAGGTCAGCATTAACGGGCGTCTCGGGTGGTGGTCCAGCGTTGCAGGAAGGTGTCGGCATCGACCTCGCCGGTGATGCGCTGGCTGCGACGCTCTTCACCGTCGGTGCCGATCCACACGAAACTCGGTGGCCCTGGCACCTTGTAGCGGCCGAGCAGCTCGCGGCTGGCGGCATTGTCATCGGTGACGTCCAGACGCAGCAAACGCACATCGCTCAGGGCCTGCATCACCCGCGCCTGCCCAAACACCTTTTTCTCCATGACTTTGCACGACGTGCACCAGTCGGCGTAGTAATCAAGCAACACCCACTGACCCTGAGCCTTGGCGGCGTCGAGTTCACTTTGCAGGGCCGCCGGATCCTTGATCGTAATGAACGCTTCGTGACCGTTCGGTGCCGCCGTGCCGGTGCGTCCGGCGCTGTACACCTGCAACGGTTGGAATGGATCATCGCTGCCGCCCGCTGCACCCACCACCAGCAAACTGCCCCACAGTCCCAGCAACAGCGAGCTGGCTCCGAACAACTGGGCGACCCGGCCAAAGCCTTCGGACTGTTTCCAGGCGCTGTAGGCCGCGATCAGCAGCAACGCGCCGCACAGCGCGAGCCACAGCGACGAGTCCAGCACCGGACGCAGCATCAACACCGCCGTACCCAGGAACAGGAAGCCGAACACGCCCTTGAGCAAGTTCATCCACGCGCCGGGTTTCGGCAGGAAGCGGTTACCAACCGTCACCAGCACCAACAGCGGGATGCCGATACCGATGCCCAGGGCAAACAGGATCAGGCCGCCGTGCAGCGCATTGCCGCTTTGCGCGATGTAGAGCAGGGCACCGGCCAGCGGTGCGGTCATGCACGGGCCGACGAGCAGGCCGGACAACGCGCCCAGTACACCCGCACCGACCAGGCTGCCGCCGCTGCGACTGCGCGAGGCGTGCTCCAGCCGATCACGCACGGCCACCGGCAGTTGCAGTTCAAAGAAGCCGAACATCGGCAGCGCCAGAATCACGAACACCGCCGCGAACGTTCCGAGCAGCCACGGGTTTTGCAGCCAGGCTTGAAGGTTCGCCCCCAGCAGCGCGGCGATGACACCCATTGCCGCATACACCAGCGCCATGCAAATCACATAGCTGCTGGCCAGCGCGAAGCCGCGACGCGGCGTGGCACCGCTGCCAACCACCATGCCAGCCAGAATCGGCAACATCGGCAACGAGCACGGCGCAAAGGCCAGCAACAGACCGAGACCGAAGAACACCAGCAGGCTCCAGCCCAGCGAGTGCTGTTGCAGACCGCTGGCCAGCGCTTGATCCTGCGCCTCATCCGTCGCTGCTGCGGCCGCTTTGCCACCGAGGTCAATCACGCGAGTCTGTGGTGGATAGCACAGGCCGGCATCGGCGCAGCCCTGATAGCTGACCTTGATCTGGCCTTTGGCCGTCGCCGGGATCTTCAGTTCGAGGCCCTGACGATAGACCTGTTGCTCACCGAAATACTCGTCGCTGTGGGATTCGCCTTCGGGCAGGGTCGGAGCGTTTTCCGCCGCCAGCCCGTCGAATTTCAGGCGTTTCTGATACAGGTAGTAACCGTCGGCGATCTGCCAGAACAGTTGGGTTTCGCCGGAATCCAGACGTTCGGACGTCAGCACGAAGGCTTTGTCGACCGGGAGAAATTCCGGTTTTGTCGCAAAAGGATCGTTCCCTGCCTGGGCCAGACCCGAAATCAACAGTGCAAACAACAAAAAAATATGACGCATGGTGGAGCCTTGTCCCTGTGCAAGTGATGAACACGATGGGCGGCAGCGATTAACCGATGATTAACCCGGCATCTCCATGCGTCGAACCTGCGCGACGCTACAGCATTGCAGACGGTTTGGGGAGTCAGAGGCCCCGGGTCAGCCCGGCGAATCTGCCACTGACATTGTGCACGCCTCCCTCAATCCGGCCTTTTTGCATGTTGTAGGTCACGAACTGGTCATTGGTCAGGAAGATGTACCAGAGGTTGTCGCTGAAAGTGGGATCAACTTGAGCCGCAGTAACAAGGCGATGTTTATAAGGCGCAAGTCCGTGCAATACCGCTGTGGGATCGTGCCTTATTTGTTGCTTTATAGTATCGAATGTCAGATGAGTTCCATCATTCAACAGGAAGCGAAACAGGGACTTGTGTCCGAGCGCTTCCAGCCATGTACCAGCGATGATTCTTTCAAAGTAGGGCAGGATCGGCGTCCAGAGAGAGTTGGAAAGATTGTAAAAAGCGTCAGCCTTGTCATTGTCCTGGTCATAGGCGCAAACCCATGGGCGGTCGCCATTGTAAAAGAACAACCAGACAATATCCTTGTCGCCGCGCTGTGTTTGCGTGAATCCAAAGCGCAAGTGCCTGGCGTAGGCATCGAACCCCTCCCAGTTACCTTTGACCGGTTTTGGATAGTTGTCGGAAATTTTTTCGTCGCCATTATCGTAGCGGGAATAGGTGTCGTTATCTTTGAGAAAGAAGTAAATACGGTCCGGCCCGGAGCGCCAGTCGATGGCGACAAAGTTCTTGAGTTTGGACATTGAATGTTCCTTTTTAATAAGTGGTTATTGTTTGTCTGGCGGGTTGTCCTTGTTTGTGATGCGCTGGAAGGTTATAGCGATAAATAACGTCTGTGCACTGTCTTGTTGTTTGCTGTATGTGTCTATTGTGTGGTTTTAAGCTGTTTTGTCGGTTTTTTAGTTGTCTCTGCTGTACTTCATGTTGATAAAGACATTGTCCTGGGTCGCATCATTCGGGATCGTGCTTTTCCTTGGCACAAACAGTGCCCATAATTGCCGCTTAATCCTCTCCTGATTGACTCGCATTTTTTCTCATGGAGCTCCCATGCACGTACTGGTTTGCGAAGACGATGAGTTGATCGCCAGCGGCATCGTCGCCGGGCTGACGGCCCAGGGCTTGACGGTCGAACACGTCAACACCGCCTCCAAGGCCCGGGCGATCCTCAAGGTTGCCGAATTCGACGTGATGGTGCTCGACCTCGGCCTGCCGGACGAAGACGGCCTGAAACTGCTGCAGCAACTGCGCCAGCAAGGTCTGGAAATTCCCGTATTGATCCTTACCGCGCGGGACTCGGTCACTGACCGGGTCGACGGTTTGCAGTCCGGCGCCGACGATTACCTGCTCAAGCCGTTCGACCTGCGTGAACTGTTCGCCCGTCTGCAAACCCTGTTGCGTCGGGTGGCCGGGCGCAGCGTCAACCTGATCGAGCACGGCGCGCTGACCTACGACCCGAGCAGCCGTGAAACCACGTTGGCCGGCCGTTCGGTGGATCTGTCCCGTCGCGAACAATCCCTGCTGCAAGCCCTGCTGCACAACCGTGGCCGGGTGCTGTCCACCGAGCAATTGAAGGACAGCGTCTACGGTTTCAGCGATGAACTGGAGAGCAACGCCCTCAACGTGCACATCCATCACCTGCGCAGCAAACTGGGCAAAGGCATCGTCGAAACCGTGCGTGGTCTGGGCTATCGCCTGGGCCCGGCCGATGGTGGAGAACCTGACAAGTGATGAGTCTGCGCCTGCGCCTGAGTCTGACCCTCGGCGCCGCGTTCGCGCTGATCTGGGCCCTGGCGGCCGCCTGGATGCTCAGCGACCTGCGCAACCAGATGATGTTTTCTCTCGACCAGCGGCTGGTGGCGTCGGCGCGGATGGTCGCCGGGTTGCTGGAGCAATTGCCGGCGATCCCGAGCAAAGGCGAGGGCACTCACTTCAGCGCTGAACAACTGAACATTCCCGGCGGCATGGCCTGTCAGGTCAGTTCGTTGCGCGGCGAAATCCTCGCCCGCAGCCACAACAACCCGGAACAGGCACTGGAAGCGCAGAAAATGGGCTTCCACGATCAAATGATCGACGGCGCGCCGTGGCGCACCTTCACCCTGGCCCGGGGCGATGTGCGCATCACCACCGCCGACCGGGTGATCGAACGCGAAGCCTTGAACATGTCGATCCTGCTGGCGGCCTCGGTGCCGGTGGGCGTGGCGCTGCTCGGCTGTCTGTGCCTGCTGTGGCTGGGGATCGGTCAGGGGCTGGCGCCGCTCAATCGCTTGCGCGAAGCCTTGATGCGCCGCAATGCCGACTCCCTCGAGCCTTTGCAGTTGCAGTCATTTCCCAGCGAACTGAAACCGCTGCTTGAAACCCAGAACCAGTTGTTCCAGCGCATCGGCAAGACCATCGAGCGTGAACGTCGCCTGACCGGTGACGCCGCCCATGAGCTGCGCAGCCCGCTGACGGCGATCAAGACCCACCTGCAAGTGGCGCGCATGACCGACGGCAGCGCCCGCGATCAGTCCCTGGCCCGGGCCGAGGAGGGCGCCGACCGCCTGCACCGGACCCTAGAGCAATTGCTGTTGCTGGCCCGGGTCGAGGGCAGTCTGTCGTTCGACGACGGCGTGCAGTGCAGCGCCGAGCAAGTGGCAAGACTGGCGATTCAGGATTCTGCCAGCGACGAGCGGCAGCGGATCAAACTGCATCTGCCTGAAAAACTGTCCAGCGCACCGCTGCAAATGCCGGCGGTGTTGTCGATCGCGGCCTTGCGCAATCTGCTCGATAACGCTCTGCGTCATACCCCGACAGAAGGTGCCGTGGAACTGAGTGTGGAAACCATCGGCAACCGCGTGCGTTTCTTGGTGCGCGATCATGGGCCGGGGATTGCACCGGACGATCTGCAACACCTGACCCAACGCTTCTGGCGCAACGGTCAGAGCACCGGCTGCGGGCTCGGGCTGGCGATTGTCCAGGCGATTGTCCAGCGCTGTGCCTGCACCTTGCATTTCGACAGTCGCCCGGATGGCTTGCGGGTCGAACTGACCATGCCGCTGCAACCGGCCTGAGCCCGGCACATCAAATGTAACCTCTCTCCATTGGTCATCCGCCGGCCGCGACGCTATTGTCGTCCCAGCCTTTGACTCAATGGATTGAGGGAAACAGCGCCATGGATGCATCCATCTACATTTGTCCGGCCACCCCGGCCGATACCGGCATCATCAGCCGCATCGTCGAGCGTTCGATTCGCGTCGGCTGCGCACTCGATCATCGTAACGATCCACATCTTGTAGCCGCCTGGATTCGTCAGCAATCGACGGAGCACATCAGCGCCTGGCTGGCCGACCCACAGCGCTACCTGAACATTGCGTTATTGCAGGACCGTCCGGTCGGTGTCGGCATGGCGCTGGCCAATGGCGATATCACGCTGTGTCATGTGCAGCCGGAATGGTTTCGCCGGGGCGTCGGCCGGGCGCTGATGACTGACCTTGAAGGCTGGCTGCTGACTCGCGGCAGCGCCCGTTCCGTGCTCACCAGCACTCGCACCGGTGAAGCCTTTTATCGACGTCTGGGTTATCGCGAATCGGCGCCGCCGCTCATTCGCCACGGCATGCGCAGCCTGCCGATGCACAAATCGCTGCCGCTGTCGGCATGACAACTCGCTCAAGGGTGTAAATCCTCGACGTGCTGGTGCGTTTCCAGAACAGGAAAACCTGCATGTGCGCCCCGGGACCGGAACGCGCACCTGTGCGGTGTGCAGTTTTGGTCACTATCCATAGCGAATTGAGGGGTCGAGAGATGTCAGTCGCCACCAGCCTTATCGAAGAGTCGTCGGCCCGGATCGCCTCCGCGCCGGCGGAAACGCTGTATCAGTTCAATGAATCGCCGCTGCTGGCCCGTCAGAGCCAGCAGGAATCCAATGCCCGCAGCTACCCGCGGCGCATTCCCCTGGCGCTGAAGCGTGCCAAGGGTCTGTATGTCGAAGACGTTGAAGGCCGCACCTTCATCGATTGCCTGGCCGGAGCCGGCACCCTGGCGCTGGGGCACAACCATCCGGTGGTGATCGAGGCCATCCAGCAAGTGCTGGCCGATGAGTTGCCGCTGCACACCCTCGACCTGACCACGCCGGTGAAGGATCAATTCGTTCAGGATCTGTTCGGGTTGCTGCCACCAGCATTGGCCAAGGAAGCGAAAATCCAGTTCTGCGGCCCGACCGGCACCGACGCCGTGGAGGCCGCGCTGAAACTGGTGCGTACCGCCACTGGCCGCAGCACCGTGCTGTCGTTCTCCGGCGGTTACCACGGCATGAGCCAGGGCGCGTTGAGCCTGATGGGCAGCCTGGGACCGAAGAAACCGTTGGGCGCGCTGCTCAGCAACGGCGTGCAGTTCATGCCGTTCCCGTATGACTATCGTTGCCCGTTTGGCCTCGGTGGCGCGGCGGGCGTAAAGGCTAACCTCAGTTACCTGGAAAACCTGCTCAACGACCCGGAGGCCGGCGTGCAACTGCCGGCGGCAGTGATCGTCGAGGCGGTGCAGGGCGAGGGCGGGGTGATCCCGGCGGACATCGAGTGGCTGCGCGGTCTGCGTCGCATCACCGAAAAGGCTGGCGTCGCGCTGATTGTCGACGAGATCCAGAGCGGTTTCGCCCGCACCGGCAAGATGTTCGCGTTCGAGCACGCCGGCATCACTCCGGACGTGGTGGTGCTGTCCAAAGCCATCGGCGGCAGCCTGCCGCTGGCGGTGGTGGTCTATCGCGACTGGCTCGACACCTGGCAGCCGGGCGCCCACGCCGGCACCTTCCGTGGCAATCAGATGGCGATGGCTGCCGGTTCTGCGGTGATGCGTTATCTGCTCGAGCACAAGGTCTGCGAGCATGCCGCTGCGATGGGTGAACGCCTGAGCGAGCACCTGCACATCCTGCAGCGCGACTTCCCGCAACTGGGCGACATTCGCGGTCGTGGCCTGATGCTCGGTGTCGAGCTGGTGGATCCGAACGGTGCAACGGATGCACTGGGCCACCCACCGGCCTTCGCACGTCTGGCGCCGCTGGTGCAGCGTGAATGCCTCAAGCGTGGCCTGATCCTGGAGTTGGGCGGACGGCATGGTGCGGTCGTTCGATTCCTGCCGCCGCTGGTGATCACCGCCGCCGAAATCGACCGCGTCGCCGAGATCTTCGGTAGTGCGCTGAGCGCCGCGACCGCCGCGCTGTAAATTTTTCGCCGCGCCGAACGTTCCTTCTACATACCCGGCTGCACCCACCGTGCAGCCCACCCTTACAGCGATGGAGACACAGCATGACGTCAGTATTCGACCGCGAGGACATCCTCTTTCAAGTCGTGGTCAACCACGAAGAGCAGTACTCGATCTGGCCGGATTACAAGGCCATCCCGGAAGGCTGGCGCACCGTGGGCAAGAGCGGCCTGAAGAAGGAATGCCTGGCCTACATCGAAGAAGTCTGGACCGACATGCGTCCGCTGAGCCTGCGCCAGAAGATGGAAGCGCAAGCGGCGGCACAGTAAGTCGCCGGCCAAAAAGAAACCCGCTGGACTGGAAACAGTCAGCGGGTTTTTTCATGCCCGGAGGTTCGGTGTTACTCGCCGCTCAAACCCTTGAGCAGGGCATCCACATTCCCTTCCAGCTCAGCCACCGGATCCGCCGCATCGGTGCTCAGCACCAGCAGATGACTGCCCGACTCGGCAATCGCCGCTTTCACCGCGTCCGACGGCTGCCGATGGTGCAGCACCACCGCCACGTCGTTGTCCTTGAGCGTTGCAGTCAATTTTTTCAGGTCTTCCGGTGTCCACTCGGCATCCGGTCGCGGATCCTGCCCGATCAACTCCAGATTGAGACTGCCGATCAGATAGCCGAAATGATCGCTCAGGCTCATCACGCTGAGGTTGTCGGCACTGGCCAGGCGCGCCTCGCTGTCAGCGCTGAGTTTCAGAAGGCGCTGTTTCAGTACGGCCAGGTTGGCCTCGATCTTCGGCTTGTCCTTCGGCGCCAGACGCACCAGATCCGCCGCCATCACGTCCGCCATGCGTCCCATGTTGTTGCTGGCCAGCCACGGCTGGCTGTTCAGGCCGTCGACTTTCAGCCCCGGTTGCACGGCAATGCCGGGCAGGGTGCCGTCCACCGGGCGGGCGGCATCGACTTCGACGATGCGGATGTTGCTGCGTCGGGCCATCGGGTACAGCGGGTCATCAGCCCACAGCGAGCGCACGCCGATCACTGCATCGGCGCCGCTGGCCAGTTTGCTCAGCTCCGGAGCACCGCGACCGGTGAAATAGGCGGTTTGGCGGCTGCCCGGCAGGTTCGCCGGCGCCGCGCGTTCAAGGCTGATGTCGGTGCCTTTGAGCAGGACTTCGCCCAAACCATAGGTGATCGGCAGCGAGGCCAGCACGCGCACGGGGTTTTCGGCGGCCAGCAAAGGGCTGGAGACGGCGCCGCTGAGGGCGATGGCCAGGGCGAGTTGTCGCAATGAAAAAGACATTTATCCAAGGTTCCCTTTCAGACTGGGGACGATGCCCCGGGCAATGGCGGCGAGGGCGAAGCCGATGCCGGCGACGAGAATGATCGCGGCGCCGGACGGAATCGGCAGGTCGAAGACGATGGGCGCGAGAATCCCGCACAGCGTGCTGACCGTGGCGATCAGCACCGAACACCAGAAAAAGCCCTTGAGCGACTGGCTGAGCAAGCGCGCGGCGGCCGCCGGAATCACCAGCAGGGCGCCGACCAGAATCGCGCCGATGACTTTTACTGCCGCGACGGTAATCAGCGTCACCAGAATCACGAACAGGTAATCCAAAGTCTTCACGGCGACGCCACGCACCGCCGCCAGTTGCGGGTTGAAACTGGCGAGCATGATGCGGTTGTACAGCGGCAACGCCAGCGCCATCACCAGCGAACCGACGATGGCCAGCACCGCCAGATCATTGCCGTTGACCGTCAGCACCGAGCCGAACAGTACGTTTTCCAGAATGTGCACGTTGATCTTGCCCGCCAGGATCAGCAGCAGGCTGGCACCCAGAGCGAGAGAAACCGACAGAAACACACCAATCAATGTGTCCGGAGCCAGGCCAGTACGGTTGCGCAGGTAATTGAGCAGAATGCCGAACAACAGGCAGTAGCCGAACAGGCTGCCGTACGGCCCGGTGTAGGGCTCGCCGAGCAGAATGCCGATGGCCACGCCGGTCAGTGCCGCGTGACCCACCGCCTCGGAGAAAAACGCGAAGCGCTTGACCACCACCAGCGTGCCGAGACCGCCGAGCACCGGGCCGATCAACAGGCCGGCGAGCAGCGCGTTGACCACAAAACCGTAGGCCAGGGCTTCGGGCAGGTAACCGGACGACGCCCAGCCCTGCACCATCAAACGAAAGGCTTCATAACTCATCAGGCAGCGCTCCGTGGATGGGTCGAGAACAGGGTCAGCAGGCGTTCCGGGGTCAGCGCCTGTTGCGGCGTGGCGTCGAACAGCACCCTGCGGTTGAGGCCGGTGACGCGATTGGCCAGACGCCCGACGGCTTCCAGGTCGTGCTCGATCCACAGCACGGTGATGCCCGCCGCGCGCCAGTCGCCGAGAAGGCGTTCGAACACCTGGATCCCGGCTTCGTCGAGGGCCGACATCGGTTCATCCAGCACCAACAGTTGCGGGGCCGGGATCAGGCCTTGGGCGAGCAGCACCCGCTGGCGCTCACCGCCGGACAGCGCGCCCATCCGGCGCTTGCGCTTGTCCTGCATGCCGACCCGCTCCAGCGCTTCACCGATGGCGCCGGCGTAGCGTTTGCTCAGGCCGAGAAACGCCGGGCGGCGCTGGCACATGGCAGCCATGAAATCGTCGAAGGTCATCGGCAGACCCCGATCGAATTCCAGCGCCTGCGGCACGTAGCCGACAGTGCCGGGCTCGCCGGGCCATTGCAGGCTGAGCCGGCCCTGATGCGGCATCTGCCCGAGCAGGGTCTTGATCAGCGAACTCTTGCCGCCGCCGTTGGGGCCGACCAGCGCATGCACGTGGCCGGGCTGCACCTGGAAGGTCACCTTGTCCAGAATTGTCGTGCGGCCGAGGGTCAGGCTGACGTCTGCGAAATCCAGGGTCGGGCCCGTTACTTCCTGTGGGAGCGAGCCCGCTCGCGAAGGCGGTGTGTCATTCAACATTGATGTTGTCTGGGCGGGCGCTTTCGCGAGCAGGCTCGCTCCCACAGGGGATTCGAGTTTGCTCGAGATCAATTCGTTGGAAGTCATGCGCCGGACTCCTGAATCGCCCGAACCACGGTGTCGAGGTTGCCGGTCATTTCCTTTTCGTACTTGTCGGCGGTGTATTCGCCGTAGGAAATGTGCGACAGCGGGTACAGCTTCACACCGGATTCACGCTGAATGGTCTCGACGTAGGTGGAGGGGAAATCCATCTCGGAGAAGATCACCTTCACGTCCAGTTCCCGCAGTTGATCGATGGTTTTCTTCAACTGGCTCGGGCTTGGCTCGATGCCGTGGGCCGGCTCGACCACCGCCGTCACTTCCAGACCGAACTCGCGCAGCAGGTAGTCATAAGCGGCGTGAACGGTGGCAACCCGCAGTTCGGCGTTCGGTGCCTGGGTCAGCTTGGTCAGGGCGTCGGCGCGCATCTGCCGCAGGCGTTTGCCGTAGGCGCGGGCGTTCTGGGTGTAGGTTTTGGCGTTGTCCGGATCGAGCTTGCCCAGCTCCCGGGCGATGTTGTTGACCTGGGCAATCGAGGCGCTGATCGACAGGAAGGTGTGCGGGTTCACCACTTTGCCGGCACCGCGCGCGGCAACCCCGGTAGCGGCCAGCAGCGGCACGTTTTCGTTGGCCTCGATGGTCTTGATGTCCGGTGTTTCGCTGGCGGCGATCATGCGGTCGGCGAAGTCGTCATGGCCGACGCCGTTGAGCACGATCACGTCCAGCCCGCTGATGCGTTTGATGTCTTCGGCGCGCGGCTCGTAGGCGTGCGGATTGAAACCGGCGGGAATCAGCGGCACGACATCGGCCTTGTCGCCGACGATGTTCGCCACATAGCTGTAATAAGGGTGCAGGGTGATGCCGATGCGCAGGCGCTTGGCCGGATCGGCACTGGCCAGCGGGCTCAGCAGGCAGGCGCACAGACCGATCAGCAGCAGGCGCAGGAAGGGGCGGCGTTGAGATGAACTAGGCATGGGCAAGCGGTCTTCTCTCGAATGAAGGCGAAGGTTCAATGACGATGTTCGCGGGTCACCCCGGCATCGAATTGCGCGACGATCTGTTTCCATCCGGCAGCGGTCAGTGCCGCGTCGGACAGGTCTGTCGGCGCTTGCAGATCGGCGGCGCGGTTGAGCCAGATGTCCGGCGCTGCGTCGTTCAGGCGCATCAGAAACGAGCCGGCCACGGTGGGTGCCTGGCTGTGGCCGAAGTAGGCGGCGTCGGCCAGCAATTGCCAGGCATGGCCGCCGCGGCTCACGGAGCTGGCGTCCTGGGCGAACGGCGCGAAACCTTCATCCGCCAGATTCTGCGGGGTCGGCAGCGCTTGCTGTTCTTCACGCAACAGGTGGATCTCGTCGAGGGTCACCCGCAGGTCGGCGTAGATGCCTTGCTCGCTGGCGCCGAGGTCGCGGCGGGCGTCGAGCTGATGGCTGGAAACCGGTTCGGGTTCGTGGGACACCCCGCGCCACGCCACCACGGAGCCGGCGACCGCGAGGATCAGCAGGCACATCAGCAGCACATTGAGGGTTTCGTGGCCGGCGCCGGCGGGGCGCACGATTTGAGTGGTCGGCGTGGTCATGGGGCTTCGATATCCGCTTGGTCGATTTCGACCACATGGCCGGGGCCAGCGTCGAACAGCACATAGAACTCGGCGCCGGGTTTCTTGAAGGTCAGGGTCGAATCGGCGCCGAGCTTGCCCGGTACCAGAATGGTCTCGTCGTAACCGATCACGTCGAGGGTCACCCCCGGCGCGCCGCTGCCGTCGGAGAAACCGCCGGTGCATTTGATCTGCTCGGCATCGATGGCCTTGCACTCGCACATCGGGTTGTGAGCCAGGGTGCTGGCGCTGAAACCGGCGCACAGCGCCAGCAATGCAGCGCTCATGATCGGGCGGAAAGGACGGCTCATGGTTTGGCTCCTTGTTTGTTCAGCCAGGCAAGGGTGGCGGGTGAGGCCTGGCTCAGCGGAATCGAGGCTTGGTGCATGCTGCCGTCCCAGCCTTCCATGGTGATCCACAGTTCGGCGTCGGTGGCGGTCTTTTCCGGCACCGGCAACTGGGTGCCCATGCGGTACGGTGTGCCGAAGAAAATCACTCCGGCCGCCCGCAGGCTGCGAGGTTTGCCGATGCGCAGGTACGTCGCCTTGACGTGGTCGACACACGCATCACAAAGGGCGGCGCTGAAATCTTTCATGTAACCGGCAGGGCCGGTCAGGATCGGCGCCTCATTGCGCAGTTCGGCCAGTCGCAGGCTCCAGGGGCCGACCTGGATTTCGCCGATCTCCCGTTCACCCAGTCCGCTGTCACCGCGAAACAGCGAAGCGTCGGCGAAGTATTTGGGCATGAAGCCTAATGGGATCAGCAGCAACAGCACGTTGATGTGGAAGCGCCATTTGTGCCAGATCACGCTCAACCGTGAAGGCTGAGCCACGGTAGTGGACTTGCTCACAGGTTCACCTCCGACGTTTCACGGCGCAGGGCCGGCTGCGCCTGAACGCGCTGTTTCTTGTGCTCGCGCTTGAGGGCGTTGGCGGTGGCCAGTGCGGTGCGTTTGGTCCAGATCAATAGTCCGCTGAGGACCATCATGCTCAGCAGCAGACCGAAGAAGAACCAGATCAGCTTGATCCACAGCCCGCCGAAATCTCCGGTGTGCAACGGACGCATGGATTCGGTGACGAACTCCAGCGACGTGCGATCGGACAACAGCCGCGAAGCCGCCACGTCACCGCTGTACGGATTGAGCGTCGCGGTCTGGTACATCAGCGGATACCAGCCGCGACCGCCGATATCCAGGTGCGCATAGGCATTTCCCGGCAGGCTGATGAAGCTGACTTCGAAGCCGGGGATTTTCGTCTGGGCGATTTCGATGGCGCGGTCGAGGCTGAGACGTGGCGGTGGCGAACCATCGTTCGACTGCGGCACGGCTTCGCGGGACATGGCGGGGATGATCGGCTCGCTGGAAATGGAGATCTGGTTGTCTGCCAGCAGAGCCTGGATCAGGAACCAGGTGCCGGTGACCGAAATCACCGCGATGAACCAGATCGACCAAATGCCGCTCAAGCGATGGAAGTCGCCCCAGAAGATCCGTGCGCCGTGATTGAAGCGCAGGGTCGGGCGGAAAAAGCCTTTCCAGAAGCGCTTGTACACCACCAGCCCGGTCACCAGCGAAGCCAGCATCGGCAGGCCGAGGAACGACACCAGATACCAGCCCCAGCTGAAACCATTGGTGAACGGCACCAGCCACCACCCGTGCAGTGCGCGGGTGAAAGCCTTGAAGTTGAAATTCGGTGCAGTGCCCTGGATGACCCCGGTATACGGGTTGACGTAAACCGTCAGTGAGCGCCCGTCGGGATAGCTGACGTCGACGTCGAGGGCAAAGTGCGATTCGTCTGGCCGGTTGATGCTTTGCACCACGGTCTGCGGTTCGGCTTTTTTGATTTCGGCGAGGATCTGATCATAGCTCAGGCGGGGTGCGTCGTCCGAAGGGGCGCTGGCGCGCATTTGCGGGTTGGCCAGCCAGACGATTTCCTGGCTGACCACCGCCAGGGTGCCGGTGACGCAGACAATCAGGACAAAAAACCAGATCGGCAACGCCAGCCAGCTGTGTACCAGGAACCACAGTTTCGAGCGGGATTTCTTCGACATGATGACGGGTCTTGATTCGGTGAGGGGGCTCGGCGCTACGGGCTTCGCAGCGCGGGAGTCCCTGAAGGGCCGGTCGTGGCTTTTGCCTGCGCGACCGGCCCGCATCTCTATAAGACGGATGACCGAAGCAAATCCCGATGGAGGATATGAAAGTAAATGTTTCGCGACCGCAATCTCACTATCCCTTGTGGGAGCGAGCCTGCTCGCGATAGCGATCTGTCAGGTGATGATTCGCTGAAAGCCTCTTTCGCGAGCAGGCTCGCTCCCACAGAGGGAAATGTGTCGTCTGGATTGATCGCTCAGCGCAGGAACGCCAGCGCCTCGGCCAGCAGCAACTCGGGGACCTCTTCGGCGAGATAGTGGCCGGCAGGCAGGGGCTTACCGCGTACATCGGTGGCCACCTGCTGCCATTCCTTGAGTGGATCGAAGCAACGACCGACCGTGCCTTCGGCGCCCCACAGCACCAGCAGCGGCAAGCTCAGGTGATGGCCGGCATCGAGGTCGGTGCGGTCGTGTTCCAGATCGATAGCGGCACTGGCCCGGTAGTCCTCGCAGATCCCACGGGCGCTGCCGGGCAGGCTCAGGCATCGCAGGTATTCAGCGAACGCTTCGTCGGTGAATGGCTTGAGCCCGGCGCTGCGGCTGCCCATGACGCTGCGCAGATAGCCTTCGGGATCCGCTTCGATCAGGGTTTCCGGCAGTGGCGCCGGGCGGATCAGGAAAAACCAGTGCCAGTACGCCCGGGCGAAGGCTTCGTTGGTCTGGCTGTACATCGCCAGGGTCGGCGCGATGTCCAGCAGCACCATGCGTTGCACGGCAGAAGGATGATCCAGGGCCAGGCGATGGGCGACCCGGGCGCCACGGTCGTGGGCGAGGATCGAAAATTGTGTAAAGCCCAGCGCCTTCATCAGTTCCACGCCGTCGCGGGCCATTTCCCGTTTGGAATAGTGGGCGTGCCGCTCATCGGCAGGTAGTCGGCTGCTGTCGCCATAACCGCGCAGGTCAGCGGCGACCACGGTGAAATGCTCGGCCAGTTGCTCGGCGACCTTGTGCCAGATGACATGGGTCTGCGGGTGTCCGTGCAACAGCAGCAGGCCCGGGCCGCTGCCGCCGAGGCGATAAGTGATGTCCACGCCGTTGACGTGGCGCTGGTCTTTGACGAATCCGGCAAACATCGGGGAGGTCCTTTATTCAGGCGGTTGACCTGCATCCTGAAATCGCCGGGCGTTCATGACAAGGCGTGAAGCGTGGTTCGACGGTTCATGAATCGTGTTCACCCATCCCCGCGCGCGGCGCGGGAATGGCGAATCGTGGTTACTGAGCCTGCTGAAACATTTCCTTTGCCCGCTGCTCGATCTGCTCCTGGGTCAGGTCTTCCTTGCGTGTGGCCAGGAACCACAGATGCCCATAGGGATCTTTCAACGTACCGCTGCGATCCCCGTAGAACTGATCCTTGACCTCGGACACTGCCTTCGCCCCGGCATCCAGTGCACGCTGGAACGACTTGTCGACATCGGTCACGTACAGATGCAGACCGACGGACACGGCGCTGTCGGGATTGCTCAATGGTCCCTGGTCGCACGGTGTGCCCAGCATGATCGCGCTGTCGCCGATGCGCAGTTCGCAGTGGCCGACGCGACCGTCAGGCATGCTCAGGCGCATGACTTCGGTGGCACCGAATGCCTTTTTATAGAAATCGATGGCCTCGGCGGCCTTATGGATGCCGAGATACGGGGTCACGCTGTGGTACCCCTCCGGGATGGGTTGGACGCTCATGGCGGTACTCCCTTTTTTTATGAGTGACTGAAGGTTTGCCTTCGCCGGGGTTGCCGGTCGCTCAACTATAGATCCGTCGCGCTGCCATGAACGAGTAGCCGACGAGCAGTGTTCAGCCATCGACAGTGAAGCAACAGAATGCGCGGGTTTTTATCGCCAGAGTCTGTTGATAGCCGTTGAAAGCCGCGTCAGACAAGGGCTGCCAGTCAGGCACAGAAGCTGCAATGACCCGGTACAACACTGATACCGAGAGTCATCCATGTCTGAATCTGCCGTTTATCCGATCAACCCGCCGGCCGCCCATCGGATCGCCGACGACGCCGAAGCCTTGCGTGTGGCCGGACAGGTCGCCGCCGTTTTGCAGGAGCACGCCGCCGAGCGTGACCGCCACCGTGAAGTGCCCGCCGAAATCGTCGATCTGTATTCCAACAGTGGCCTGTGGGGCATCACCGTGCCGAAGGAGTACGGCGGCGCGCAGGTGTCCAGTGCGGTGCTGGCACAGGTGATCGCGATCATTTCCGCCGCCGATCCGTCCCTCGGGCAGATCCCGCAAAACCACTACTGCCTGCTCGAGGATATCCGCCTGCAAGGCACGCCCGCGCAGCAGGCGCATTTTTTTGAGCTGGCGCTGCAAGGTCATCGCTTTGCCAATGCACTGTCAGAAACCGGCGGCAAGAACGTGCAGGACATCCAGACCACGATCCGTCGTTATGGCGACGGCTACGTGATCAATGGCCGCAAGGGCTACTGCACCGGTTCGCTCTACGCTCACTGGCTGGCGGTGCTGGCGCTGGATGAGGAACAGAAGGGCCAGTTGGCCTTCGTCGAGCGCGGCACAAAAGGGCTGGTGATTGTCGACGACTGGGACAGCATCGGCCAGCGCACCACGTCCAGCGGCACCGTGCTGGCGGAAGACTTGCAGGTGGCGCCGTTCAATCTGTTTCCGACGTACCGTTCCTACGAGAGCCCGACCCTGGCCGGGCCGTTCGCCCAGTTGACCACTGCCGCCATCGACGCCGGCATTGCCCGGGCGGCGCTGCGCGACACGGTTGAGTTCGTCCGTCAGTTTGCCCGGCCATGGATCGATGCGGGTGTGGACAAGGCCAGTGAGGATCCGCTGACGATCATCCAGATCGGCGCACTGGAAATCCGTCTGGAAGCCGCCGAGGCGTTGCTGGAACGCGCCGGTTGGGCGCTCGACGCCGCGCGCCCGGCGCCGAACGAAGACAACGTCGCGCTGGCCTCCCTGGCCGTGGCCAAGGCCAAAGTGCTGACCACTGAAATCGCCATCGAAGCCAGCAACAAGTTGTTCGAACTCGGTGGCACCCGCTCGACCCTGAAGAAGCACAACTTCGACCGCCACTGGCGCAACGCCCGGGTCCACACCCTGCATGACCCGGTGCGCTGGAAATACCACGTGGTCGGCAACTGGCTGCTCAACGGCGTCAAACCACCGCGTCACGACTGGTCCTGATCATGGCCGAGTGGTTCAAACATATTTACTGGGCCGACATCGCCCAGGCCTGTCTCGACACCCTGAGCATGCTTGGTGCGGCGCTGCTGTTCACGGTGTTGCTGGGCTTGCCGCTGGGGTTGCTGCTGTTTCTCACCGGCAAACGCCAGTTGCATGAAAGGGTCGGCGTGTACCGGGTGCTGTCGGTGATCGTGAACATGCTGCGTTCGCTGCCGTTCATCATTTTGCTGATCGTGCTGATTCCGCTGACCACGCTGCTGGTGGGCACCTCGCTGGGCGTGCCCGGGACCATTCCGCCGCTGGTGGTCGGTTGCACACCGTTCTTCGCGCGGCTGGTGGAAACCGCGTTGCGTGAAGTCGATCGCGGTGTGGTCGAGGCCACTCAGGCGATGGGCGCCAACACCTGGCAGATCATTCGCCACACGTTGTTGCCGGAAGCCCGTGGCGGGTTGCTCGCAGCGGTGACCGTAACGGCGATCGTGCTGGTGGATTACACGGCGATGGCCGGGGTGATCGGTGGCGGCGGGCTCGGCGATCTGGCGATCCGTTTTGGCTATCAACGGTTTCAGACCGACGTGATGGTGGTCACCGTGGTGTTGCTGCTGGTTCTGGTGCAAGCCCTGCAAATGACCGGCGACCGACTGGTGGCGCACTACAGCCGACGCTGACAAAACAAGTTCAACCCATAAAGGCCCCACGTCCACCCCACGACGGCCGCTCAAATCTGCCTTGGAGCAAACCATGAAAAAGACCCTGGCCGTTCTGGCTGCCGTGCTGTCGTTCGGCGCTCACGCCAACGAAAAACTGATCGTCGGTGCCACCCCGGTGCCGCACGCGGAAATCCTCGAATTCGTCAAACCGACCCTGGCCAGGGAAGGCGTGGACCTGGACATCAAGGTCTTCACCGACTTCATCCAGCCCAACCAGCAACTGGCGCTGAAAAACCTCGACGCCAACTACTACCAGTACCGTCCGTTTCTCGATGATTTCAACAAGACCCGCCACACCGATCTGGTGCCGGTGGTCGGCGTGCACATCGAGCCGTTTGGTGCTTACTCGACCAAGATCAAGAACATCTCCGAGCTGAAGGACGGCGCCAGTGTGTCGATCCCCAATGACCCGGTGAACACCGGTCGCGCCCTGGTGCTGCTGCACGAGGCGGGGCTGATCAAGCTCAAGGATCCGAGCAACACCCTGGCCACTCAGCGCGACATCGTCGAAAACCCCAAGCATCTGAAAATCCGTGAACTGGAGGGCGCGTTGCTGGCCCGCTCGGTGAGTCAGGTGGACCTGGCGTTCGTATTCGCCAACTACGCGCTGGAAGCCGGGATCGACACTAACAGCGCATTGATCGTCGAGAAGGGCAAGAGCCTGTACATCGAGTTTCTGGTCGCCCGTCCCGACAACATCAACGATCCGGGCCTGCAGAAACTGGCCAAGGCGTTGAACTCCGATGAAGTGCGCCAGTTCATTCTGACCCGCTACAAAGGGCAGATTGCACCGGGCTTCTGATCGATCGATTCGACGGTTCCCATGCCGTGGGGACCGTCAATCCGGGACATCGAGAAAGTGCGCCCCCGGCCCTTGCTCGCCCAGCACATCACCCTGATTGCGCAGCGGACAGGCTTCCATCGACAGGCAGCCGCAGCCGATGCAACCGGTCAGTCGATCCCGCAGCAACATCAATTGATTGATTCGTTCATCCAGCTCCCGCCGCCACTGTTCCGACAACACTTTCCAGTCCGCTGCCGTCGGTGCGCGGTTGTCCGGCAACTGTTTCAACGCCTCGCCGATTTCCGCCAGTGGAATCCCCAGCCGTTGCGCCACCTTGATCAGCGCCACCCGGCGCAGCACTTCCCGTGGATAACGGCGCTGGTTGCCGGCATTGCGCTGGCTTTTGATCAAACCTTTGGATTCATAGAAATGCAGGGCGGTGACGGCGACACCACTGCGGGCCGCGACTTCGCCGACGGTGAGTTGCCTGTGCAAATTTTCCGCTGTGACCATTTGAAAATTGCCCCTTGACCTCTAGTTAACTCGAGGTTTTACCCTGCAGGCCTTCGAATCGCAAGATTCGCCTGACCGAGTGGGGGCGTTATGCAAGTCACAGCGAAAAACCGCAGTTTCACCCAGTTGATCGAATTCGAAATCGAGCCCGGCCAACAACCGGCGCTGGTCTCGGCGCTGATTGTGCAGACCGAGCGTCTGGCCCAGCGTTACGCCGGTTTCGTCAGCGCCAGCGTTCAGGCCAGCGACGATGGCCGGCGGGTGTTGGGTTTCCTGCAATGGCAATCCCGCGAGGCGGGGGAGGCGGCGTTCCAGAGTTTTGAAACCGGCGAGCAGGATTTCTGGCAGTTGATCCGCACCCATCAGGCGCGAACCGTGACCTTCGGTTCATTCCAGGTGCTGAGCAGCATCGCCCGCAGTCACGACGATGGCTTGCACTGTCAGTTAGTGGGCTAGATCGACAACTGGATCAAGCGCTCGCCCTGCAGGTTTTCCGTGGGCCGCCGCTTGTTCACCGCCAGTTCGCCGATCTTGATCAGCCGCGTGCGGGTCACATTGCGGCTGAGGCCGAGCAGCGCGGCGGTGTGCACCTGATTGTAATGGCAGAAGCGATAGGCCGAACGCAGCAACGCATCTTCGACCTTTTCATGCAGGGCGCCGGCCTGTTGCTCGAAGAGTTTCTGGAAGGCACGTTCGAGCAGCGCTTCCGGTGAGTCGTCGACGCTGCCGTGCTGATCGTCGGGACGGTCGATACGCAGGTTCGACAGGCGCAGATCGTCGCGTTCGATCACGCCGTTACGGCAGATCAATAGCGTGTGATGGATGACGTTTTCCAGTTCGCGGATGTTGCCCGGCCAACTGTAACCGCGCAGTTTGTGCTCGGCGCCGGGGCTGATGGTGATGCGTCCGTAACCCAGGCGCTGACTGTAGGCCTCGATGAAATGCCGGGTCAGCGGCAGGATGTCGCCGGGCCGTTCGCGCAACGGGCTCAGTTCCAGATTGACCACGTTCAGCCGGTAATACAGATCCTCACGGAAATGCCCGGCATTGATGGCTTTCTCCAGTTGCACGTTGGTCGCAGCGAGCACCCGCACATCGATGGGAATGCTCTTGCGCGAACCCAGTCGCACCACTTCGCGCTCCTGCAACACCCGCAGCAATTTGACCTGGATCGCCATCGGCAAATCGCCGATTTCATCGAGGAACAAAGTGCCGCCATCCGCCTCTTCGAACCACCCGGCCTTGGCGCTGAGGGCGCCGGTGAAGGCGCCTTTTTCATGGCCGAACAATTCGGCTTCCACCAGCGATTCGGAAAACGCCCCGCAGTTGACTGCAATGAACGGCCGGTTGCGCCGGTTGCTCAGGTTGTGGATGTGCCGCGCCACCAGCTCCTTGCCGGTGCCGGTTTCGCCGATGATCAGCACGCTGGCTTCGCTCGGCGCGACTTGTTGCAGATGCGCGAGCAACGCCTGGGACTTCGGGTCTTCGAAGACCTGGGCAGTGGCGCGAATCGAAGTGGCCAGGGCGGGTGAGGGCGGCAGGGTCAGCAGTTGCATGGGTCTCGCTCCACGAAAGGAAATCAGGAATAGAACGTCGGCACCGGCAGGGCCTGGTTCAGCGCCCAGTCGCCCAGCTCATGGAGTTTGTAATCCAGCGGGTCGTGCAGGGTTTGCGTGCGCAGGTTGCGCCAGTGGCGGTCGAGGCGCAGTGACGCATGGGTCGAACGGGCGCCGGTGACTTCGAACAGTCGGCTGCAAATCTCCAGGCCCTGGCGGCTGGCGGCGACCTTGGCCGTGGCAATTGCCGTGGCCAGGTGACCGCGCTCTTCGGCGCTCAGATTCGGGCCTTTGGCCCACGCCTCGTCGAGCAATGCGGCGGCGCGTTCCACCAGCAATCGGATGCCTTCGAGGGCGACCCAGAACTCGCCGTAATGGGCCAGCACATACGGGTCTTCACGCACCTCGCGCACCGAGGATTTGTGCCAGACCCGGGTTTCGCTGAGGGTGTATTGCCGCGCCTCTTCAAAGGCCCCTTCTGCGATGCCGAGAAACATGTGGGTGAACGTCAGTTGCGCGATCAGCGGGCGCAGGCAGGCGAACGGGGTGCTCAACGGCCCCGGATCCAGCAGCAGTTCCGATTCCTCGACCCGCACCCGTTCGAACGTGGCGCTGCCGCTGTCGGTCTGACGCTGGCCGATGTTGTTCCAGTCGTTGTGCAGGGTGATGCCGCTGCGGCCGCTGGGGATCGCCGCGATCAGCAGTTTGCCGCCGTTGCTTTCGTCCACCGCCGAGGCGATCAGCATCTGCGAATCGCTGGCGCCGGAGCAGAAGCTTTTCTTGCCGGAAAACTCGCGCCAGCCACCGAGGTCCTTGACCACGGTTCGGGTGTCCAGCGGATTGAGCGCGTTGCCCCAGAACCAGTTCTGCCGCGCGGTCTGCTCAAACCACGGCTGCCATTGTTCCGGGCGGGAAAACAGGCGCACGGTAGCCAGCATCAAATGATGAAAACCGAAGACGTGGGCGATCGAGCTGTCGACCTTGGCGAACTCGCGCACGACTTCCAGTGTTTCGCTCCAGCGCGCGCCGAGGCCGCCGTAACGGGTGGGGATGCTCAGGGCCAGCAGACCGCTGTCGCGCAGGGCGTCGCGTTCGGCTTTCGGCGTGCCGCCGCGCTCGTCGCGTTCGACGGCGGTCAGGGCAAATTCGGCGGCCAGTTGTCGGGCGGTCTGCAACGGGGAGAGCAGGGTGCTTTGCGGTTTGGCAGTCACTCGGTCTTCCTCAGGCGTTGGCTTTGGCGGGCAGAACATCGTTGGCGATCATTTCGCCGAACGGCCCGGTGAGGTTGGTCACGCCGCGTCCGGCCAGGCTCGCATACGGCTCGGGCAGCAGCGGGAAGACCAGCTCGGCAAAGCGGTAGGCCTCTTCCAGATGCGGGTAGCCGGAGAAGATGAAGCTCTCGATGCCCAGATCCGCGTACTCCTTGATCCGCGCCGCCACTTGCTGCGGATCGCCGACCAATGCAGTACCGGCACCGCCGCGCACCAGGCCGACGCCAGCCCACAGGTTTGGAGCGATTTCCAGGTTGTCGCGGCGCCCGTCGTGCAGGGCGGCCATGCGTCGCTGGCCTTCGGAGTCGAAGCGCGAGAAGGATTTCTGTGCAGCTTCGATGGTTTCGTCGCTGATGTGCTCGATCAGTTTGTCGGCGGCTTTCCAGGCTTCTTCCGCGGTCTCGCGCACGATCACGTGCAGGCGAATGCCGAACTTCACTTTGCGCCCGTGACGGGCGGCGCGTTCGCGCACATCGGCGAGTTTTTCGGCGACGGCGGCCGGTGGTTCGCCCCAGGTCAGGTACACGTCGACCTGCTCGGCGGCCAGATCATGGGCCGCGTCGGAGGAACCGCCGAAGTATAGCGGCGGGTAGGGTTTCTGCACCGGTGGATACAGGGCTTTGGCGTTTTGTACCTTCAGGTGTTTGCCTTCGAAATCCACCGCTTCGCCTTGCAGCACTCGGCGCCAGATCTTGAGAAATTCATCGGTGACTTCGTAGCGTTCGCTGTGGCTGAGGAAGCTGCCGTCGCCACGGTTTTCGTCCGGGTCACCGCCGGTCACGACGTTGATCAGCAGGCGGCCGTTGGACAGTCGATCCAGCGTCGCGGCCATGCGCGCCGAGACGGTCGGCGAGATGATCCCCGGACGGATCGCCACCAGATAACGCAGACGTTCAGTCAACGGCACCAGCGCCGAGGCGATCACCCACGAATCTTCGCAGGAACGCCCGGTAGGAATCAGCACACCGTGGTAGCCAAGGCTGTCGGCGGCTTGCGCCACTTGTTTCAGGTAATTGAGGGTGACCGGGCGCGCGCCTTGGGTGGTGCCCAGATAGTGGCCGTCGCCGTGGGTCGGCAGGAACCAGAAAACATCCATGAACAGCTCCTTAAGCGATTTTCAGCAACGGTTTGATGTGAGTGCCGAACAACGGCGCGGCGCGCTCGGCGGCCAGACGGATGCGCGCCTTGAGCGGCTCGCTGGTGATCTGGTAGTCCGCGAAGTCGGCCTCGGTGGCGTACACGCCGATCGGCAGGGTCACGGCCTGGAAGAAACTGAACAGCGGGCGCAACTGATGATCGAGCACCAGCGCATGGCGTTCGCTGCCACCGGTGGCGGCGAGCAGTACAGGGGTGTCGATCAGCGCATTCAGGTCGATCAGGTCGAACAAATGCTTGAGCAGTCCCGGATAGGAACCGCGATAGACCGGCGCCGCGACGATCAGCAAGTCAGCCTGTTCGATGGCTTGCAGCTCGGCTTCGATCTCCGCTGGCAACTCCTGACGGGACAACGCGGCGCCGAGCGGGCGGGCGATGTCACCGAGTTCGATCAGATGGCTCTCGACGGGCAGGTGCCCGGACAATTCGGTCAGCAGGGCCTGGGTCAGCACCAGGGTGCGCGATGGACGCCAGGTTCCGCCGGACAGGGCGACGACTTTCAATGGACGCGACATGGTCAGTTCCTTTTTCAACAGTTGCTCGGCGAGCAGTGAGTAGTCACTGGAGCAGAGCAAGCGCTGTACCAATTCCTGTAAGGCCCGTATTCCGGGGCTTTGAGCGTTGTCGGCGGCTGGGCTCGTGTGACTTTCAGGCCGGTTTGTTGAACCGCTGTTGTCTGGGAAACAGTTGCTGGAGCAACAGTGCCGAACGCGATGGAGGATTTATAAAGGCTGACTGTTATTCCGTAAAAGACTGTTAATTGATATTGATAGATCGTTTATGAATATTTGAAGCCGATCTGTCGGAAACCTGATAGCCACTATTGAGAGCGTTGATTTCTGCCACGACGAGCCCGGGCGTAGCCTTTCTCCATCGACCCACACTGCTCGCCAGGACGCTCCCATGAATCGTTTAATGACTGTTTCCCTGATGTTCGCTGTCTCCGTTCTCGCCGGTTGCGCCAGCCACGTTTCCCCGGAACTTCGCCCCTACACGGCGGAAGAAACTCGCGAACTGGCCCTCGAAAGCCTGAACCGCCGCGGCTTGTCCTTCGAGGAATACCAGGTGAAAAAAGCCGAATTGCTCGGCCAGCCACAGAAGCCTTTCGGGTTTGATAACAAGGGTGAAATGAGCGCAGAGCGGGCCGTACAGCTGCACGGTCGTCCTAGCTGAGCCGCAACTGTACTGCTCGAAGTTTTACCCAACTGTCCGTGGGTTTGCGCGGCGCCGTGGGATAGGGTCAACACCTGAATGACCCTGACGGACTGCCTGCCATGACCCTCTCGCTCGACCTGTTGCTGGGCTTCGCCCTGTTTGCCCTTGTCACCTCGATCACACCGGGGCCGAACAACACCATGTTGCTGGCATCGGGCGTGAATTTCGGCTTCAACCGCACCATTCCCCACATGCTCGGCATTACCTGCGGCTTCTTCGTGCTGGTGGTGGCAGTGGGTTTTGGTTTGGGCGCGGTGTTCCAGACTTATCCGCTGCTTTATACGGTCTTGCGTTATGTGGGCGCAGCGTACTTGTTGTACCTTGCGTGGAAAATCGCCCATTCCGGCCCGGTCGGCGAAAGCGAATCCGGCGAGGCGAAACCGATCAGCTACCTCGGCGCAGCGGCCTTCCAGTGGGTCAATCCCAAGGCGTGGATCATGGCTATTGGCGCCATCAGTACCTACACGCCGATGCAGGGTTATTTCACCAACGTGATCGTGATTGCGGCGGTGTTCGCCATCATCAACCTGCCGAGCGTCGGCGTCTGGGCGGCGTGCGGGACCCTGTTGCGTAACGTATTGAAGGATCGCCGCTGGTTGCGGGTGTTCAACTGGGGCATGGCGGCGCTGCTGGTGATTTCGCTGTATCCGTTACTCCTTGAAAGCTTTAGCTGACGCAGTGCTACAACCGCCGGCCCGATGCCTGTTAAAGTCGCGTTCAGGAGCGTTCCTACGCACTTTTAAATGAAGTTGTTCTTCTTTAACGGCATCCGATCAGGTATTGATGACGCTCTCGAACCCGGACGCAGCTCACAAGGCTGCGTCGTGCCGTTTGTAGACACGAGCTTCCTGATCCCGGAACACGCTCTGCGAGTCTTTTTATGAACACACGTCCGCTGTATTTCGATTACGCCGCCACCACCCCGGTGGACGAGCGGGTCATCCAGGTGATGATCGAGTGTCTGGGTTTCAACGGTAACTTCGGCAACCCGGCCTCCAGCTCCCACGCCTTCGGCCAGCAGGCCCGGCAAACGGTCGAGAACGCTCGCCAACAAGTCGCCGAACTGGTCGGCGCCCAGGCGCAACAGATTGTCTGGACCTCCGGCGCCACCGAATCCAACAACCTCGCCCTCAAAGGCGTGGCCCAGGCACGCGGCGTGTCCGGCGGCCACATCATCACCAGTCAGATCGAACACAAGGCCATCCTCGACACCGCCCGGCAATTGCAGGATGCCGGTGTTGCCGTGACCTATCTGGTGCCGGACGCCGACGGCCTGATTACCCCGCAAGCGGTCAGCGAAGCGATGCGCGATGACACCTTTCTGGTGTCGCTGATGCTGGTCAACAACGAACTCGGCACCGTCAACGACATCCCGGCCATCGGTGAAGTGGTGCGTGGACGTGGTGCGTTGTTTCATGTCGATGCGGCCCAGGGCGCCGGCAAGGTCGCGATCGATCTGGCGCAATGGCCGGTGGACCTGATGTCGTTCTCGGCGCACAAGCTCTACGGCCCCAAAGGCATCGGTGCGCTGTACGTTGGCCCGCGTGCGCAACAGCGTTTGCAGGCGCAGATTCACGGCGGTGGCCACGAGGGCGGATTGCGTTCCGGTACGCTGGCGACGCATCAGATCGCCGCCATGGGCTCGGCCTTTGCCTTGGCCGCCGAGGCTTTCGATGACGAGAAGAAAACCATCGTCGCGCTGCGCGAGCGACTGCTCGAACAACTGTTGAGCCTGCCCGGCGTGCGCCTCAATGGCAGCGTTACTCAACGAATTCCGCACACCTTGAGCCTGACCTTCAGCGAAGGCGAGTTCAACCCGGCGGCGCTGAGCCATTCGATCGCGTTTTCCGCGACTTCGGCCTGCAATTCCGCGAGCAACACACCGTCCCACGTTTTGCTGGCATTGGGGCACGATGCGCATCTGGCCGGCCGTACCATTCGCCTGAGCCTCGGCCGTTTCACCACCGCCGAGGACATCGACAAAGCTGTAGATCTGATCAAGACCGCCTGTGCCAGTGCTCCGGCATTCTGGGCGACAGGGCTTTAACGAGCCGGCTTCGAACGGCACCGAACAATAACGATGAAGTGATTGGCAGGAGACATGATGAGTACCCAGACTTTGACCGAAGGAACGGTTCCCCAGCGCCTGGCGCACACCCGCGAACTGATGCGTCGCGAAGGCATTCACGCACTGCTGGTGCCGTCCGCCGACCCGCACCTGTCGGAATACCTGCCGGGCTACTGGCAGGGGCGGCAGTGGTTGTCGGGTTTCCATGGCTCGGTCGGCACGTTGATTGTCACCACCGATTTCGCCGGGGTCTGGGCCGACAGTCGTTACTGGGAACAGGCGACCAAGGAACTCAAGGGCAGCGGCATCGAACTGGTGAAACTGCAACCGGGTCAGCCGAGCCCGCTGGACTGGCTCGCCGAGCAGACACCGGAAGGTGGCGTGGTCGCCGTCGACGGCGCGGTAATGGCCGTGGCCTCGGCGCGGACCCTGGGCAGCAAGCTCGAAGCGCGGGGCGCCAGCCTGCGTACCGACCTCGACCTGTTGAACGAAGTCTGGAGCGACCGTCCGGGTCTGCCGAACGCGCCGATCTATCAACACTTGCCGCCGCAGGCGACCGTCAGCCGTGGCGAGAAACTCGCCCAGTTGCGTGAAACCCTGCAGGAACGCGGCGCCGATTGGCACTTTATCGCCACCCTCGACGATATCGCCTGGCTGTTCAACCTGCGCGGCGGCGATGTGTCGTTCAACCCGGTTTTTGTTTCCTTCGCCCTGATCGGTCAACAAAAGGCCACGCTGTTTGTGGCGTTGAGCAAGGTCGACGCTGATCTGCGCGCCGTGCTGGAAAAGGACGGCGTGACTTTGCGCGACTACAGCGAAGTTGCCGAGGCCTTGGCTGCGATCCCGAACGGCGCGAGCCTGCTGGTGGATCCGGCGCGGGTGACCAGCGGCCTGCTGGGCAACCTCGACAGCGGTGTGAAACTGGTCGAAGGCCTGAATCCGACCACATTGGCCAAATCACAAAAAAGCCCGGCGGATGCCGAGCACATTCGTCAGGCGATGGAGCAGGACGGCGCGGCGCTGTGCGAGTTCTTCACCTGGCTGGAATCGGCCTGGGGCCGCGAGCGCATTACCGAGTTGACCATTGACGAGAAACTCACGGCAGCCCGTGAGCGTCGCCCGGATTATGTGTCGCTGAGTTTCAACACCATCGCTGCGTACAACGCCAACGGCGCGATGCCGCACTACCACGCCACCCCGGAAGAGCACGCAGTGATCGAGGGTGACGGCTTGCTGCTGATCGACTCAGGCGGCCAATACCTGGGCGGTACCACTGACATCACGCGCATGGTGGCGGTTGGTACGCCGAGTGCAGAACAGAAACGTGACTGCACCCGCGTGTTGAAGGGGGTGATCGCATTGTCCTGCGCACATTTCCCGAAAGGCATTCTGTCGCCGCTGCTGGATGCGATTGCCCGTGCGCCGATCTGGGCCGAGAACGTGGATTACGGCCATGGCACCGGTCACGGCGTAGGTTATTTCCTCAACGTGCACGAAGGTCCGCAGGTGATTGCCTATCAGGCTGCGCCGGCGCCGCAAACCGCCATGCAACTGGGGATGATCACCTCCATCGAGCCGGGTACTTATCGTCCGGGTCGCTGGGGTGTGCGGATCGAGAACCTGGCAATGAACGTCGTTGCCGGAAGCAGCGAGTTCGGCGAGTTCCTCAAGTTCGAAACCCTGACCCTGTGCCCGATCGACACCCGTTGCCTGGAACCGTCCTTGCTCACGCAGGAAGAGAAGCAATGGTTCAACGCCTATCACGCCGAAGTGCGCGAGCGTCTGAGCCCGTTGCTCAGCGGTGAGGCACTGGCGTGGTTGAACACGCGTACTGCCGCTATTTGATGGGTTGAAGCTCGGGCGCTGCTGCCAGCGCCCGGGTCATGTACTCGACAAACGCGTTGACCCTGGCGGACTGGCGACGGTTCGCCGGGGACACGGCGTGTATCGGCAGTGATCGGGTCTGGTAGTCCTGCAACAGGGCGACCACTCGACCCGCCTTCAGATCCTCGCTGAACAGCCACACCGGTGACAGCGAAATCCCCAATCCTCCCAAGACCATCTCACGGATTGCCTCGGAGTTGTTGCTCTGGGCATTGCCTTTGATGCGCACCTCGTGGCGCTGGCCGTCCTTTTCGTAAGTCCACAGGTTTTGCGATTCGAGCAGGTTGAATTGCAGGCAGTTGTGCTGCGCCAGATCCTGCGGCGATTGCGGATGTTCATGGCGTTGCAGATAGACAGGCGCTGCAACGGTGACGCGGTGGGTGGTGCCGATTCGTCGGGCGATCATGGCGCTGTCATTCAACTCGCCGATGCGCAGGCTGACATCCAGGCCTTCGCTGACCAGATCCAGATTCTGGTCGTTCAGATGCAGGTCGATCTGAACCTGTGGGTATAACTTGAGAAAATCGGGGAGCCTTGGAGCGATCTGCTGGCGGCCGAAACTGACTGATGAGCCGATGCGTAACGCCCCGGCGACTGTTTCGCGGCCGGACTGGAAACTGTGTTCTGCAGCATCCACCGCTGCAAGAATAT
Organism: Pseudomonas sp. 91RF; assembly: GCF_003576265.1. NCBI lineage: Bacteria > Pseudomonadati > Pseudomonadota > Gammaproteobacteria > Pseudomonadales > Pseudomonadaceae > Pseudomonas > Pseudomonas sp. 91RF. The sequence goes on along the minus strand of NZ_QWFC01000048.1, from coordinate 5,093 downwards.
TCCGGCATTCGTTGTAGTACCGCTGACCTTCATCGGTCAGCGACAGCTTGCGCGTACTGCGGGCAATCAGCTTGCCGCCCAGCTGGGTTTCCAGGGCGCGCAGAACCTTGCTGATGGTGGGTTGAGTGGTTTGCAGCTCACGGGCCACGGCGGAAAAACTACCGCGCTCGACCACCCGGACGAAGATTGCCATTGCGTTGAGCTTGTCCACGAAGCGCCTCATTCATGCCGGATTGGCATGATCACTATAGTCATTCGGTGTCTTATCGGCATGGTTAGGTTGGGAGAGCATGGCTTCACTTTCTCCCACAGGAATGACCGAAATGACTGACTCACTGCACATGCGCGCGCTGATGGTGGACACCGCTAACGGTCCGCTACGCTTGGTTTCCCTTGAACGTCCCGTGGCGGGTGTTGGACAGGTATTGGTACGGATCAAGGCCAGTGGTGTAAATCCGCTGGATCTGAAAATCCGTGCAGGGCAGGCCGCCCATGCTCGACAGCCGTTGCCGGCGGTGTTGGGGCTGGATCTGTCGGGTGTGATTGAAGCGGTGGGTGAGGGTGTGCAGGGGTGGGCGCCGGGCGATGAGGTTTATGCGTTGGCGACCGGCATTGGCGGCGTACAGGGTTCGCTGGCGGAATTTGCGGTGGTTGATGCGCGGCTTCTGGCGCGTAAACGGGTAAATCTGAGCATGCACGAGGCCGCTGGTTTGCCGCTGGTGCTGATTACTGCCTGGGAAGGCCTGGTTGATCGGGCACGAGTGAGTGCCGGGCAAAAGGTATTGATTCACGGTGGCGCGGGTGGCGTCGGGCATGTGGCGGTGCAAATTGCCCGCTCGTTTGGTGCCGAGGTTTTTGCGACGGGGTCCGCAGGGCAACGCGGGATTATTGAAGGTTATGGCGCAACGTTCATTGATTACCGCGAAATGTCGGTTGACGACTATGTTCGCGAGTACACGGCGGGGGAGGGGTTCGATATCGTTTATGACACGGTCGGCGGTGAAACGCTGGATGCGTCCTTCAAGGCTACGCGCATCTACCATGGGCATGTCCTGAGTTGCCTGGGCTGGGGGCAGCATAGTCTGGCGCCGCTGTCTTTTCGCGGTGCGACCTACTCAGGCGTGTTTACCTTGTTGCCTCTGCTGACCGGGAAGGGGGGCGACCATCATGGCGAGATCCTGCGCCAGGCTGCCTTGTTGATTGAAGCTGGAGAGGTGAAGCCGCTGCTTGATGCGCGTCGTTTTACGCTTGAATCAGCCGGCGAGGCCCATGAGCTGCTTTCGTCGAAAGCAGCCCGGGGACGTCTGGTGGTAGAGATCTAGCGCAGGGCTTCTTCAACGAAGTCGAGCCGGTCCTGACCGAAGAACAACTGATTGTCGATGAACATGCTCGGTGCACCGAAGACGCCACGTTTCACGGCAGTCTCGGTGTTGTCCTTGAGGGCGGCCTTGACCGCTTCATCATTGGTCAGTGCCAGTACCTGCTCAGGATTGAAGCCATGTTCGGTCAGCACCGCTGCAACCGTTGCCGGTTCATCGAGGCTGCGACCCTCAACCCACAACGCTTTGAACAGGCAGTCGATGAACGCGTGGAAGCGCTCCGGGTGGCGCAATTGAATGCCGGTCACCGCCCGCATCAGCATCAGGGTATTGATCGGGAAATGCGGGTTGAATTTCAGGGGTACGCCGTAGCGCTTGGCGTAGCGGTCCAGGTCCTGAAACATGTAGCGGCCCTTGGCCGGAATCATCGCCGGTGAGGCGTTGCCGGTGGCCTTGAACACGCCGCCCAGCAGCATCGGGATATAAATCAGCTGGCTGCCGGTCTTGGCGCAGATTCCTGGCAGCTGGGTGTACGCCAGATAGGTGGCGGGGCTGCCAAGGTCGAAGTAGAACTCCACGGTTTTGCTCATGATCGCTGCACTCATTGTTGTTATTGGGAGGGGTTACCAGCGTTCGCTCCAGGGGCGCAGATCCAGCTCGAAGGTCCAGGCATCCCTTGGCTGGCTGTGCAAGTACCAATAGTTTTCGGCGATGTGCTCGGGATTGAGAATACTGTCCTGATCCTTGGTGGCGTACTTGTCGGGGAAGTTGCTGCGGATGAAATCGGTGTCGATGGCGCCGTCGACCACGATGTGGGCGACGTGAATGTTCATATGGCCGAGTTCCCGGGCCATGCTTTGCGCCAGTGCGCGGATGCCATGTTTGGCGCCGGCGAATGCGGCAAAACCGGAAGCACCACGCAGCCCGGCGGTAGCACCGGTGAACAGAATGGTGCCGCGCTTGCGCGTGACCATGCGCTTGGCGACTTCGCGGGCATTCAGGAATCCGGAGAAACAGGCCATTTCCCAGATCTTGAAATACTTGCGTGCCGTTTCTTCGAGAATGCTGCAAGGCACATTGGCGCCGATGTTGAAAACGAATGCTTCGATCGGACCGAGGCGGGTTTCGATATCTTCGATCAGCGCAATCACGTCTTCTTCCTTGCGCGCGTCGCAGGCAAAACCGTGGGCTTCTCCGCCGTCTGCCTGGATGGCTTCCACCAACGGCTGCAATTTGTCGGCACTGCGACGTGTGACGCAAGCGATGAAACCTTCCTTGGCGAACCGCTTGGCAATGGCACCGCCCGTGGCATCACCAGCACCGACAACCAATACGACCTTCTTGTTATTCATGGGTGGATCCCTTTAGTAAACGATCGTTAAGTGAACGAACGTTATGCTAGGATTTACTCAGCGTCAAGGCAGTCCATTGCGAGGGCAAATACATGCGGTACTCCGCCGGTCACAAGCTTGAAACCAAAGAAAAGTTACTGCAAAGCAGTTCGCTGTCTGCGAAAAAAACCGGGTTTTCAACTATGGGCGTCGACGGACTGATGAAGGCGATCGGCCTCAGTGGCGCGGCTTTCTACAGCCATTTCTCATCCAAGGATGCGTTGTTCGCGGCTGTCGTCGAGCGCGAGTTGTGCCAGAGCCTGGAGCGGCTGGGCGGGCGGGGTGAACAGGATCGCGAACGGTTGGAGCGGTGCCTGAAGCTGTATTTGAGCATGGCTCATGTCGAGCAACCTGAGCTGGGTTGCGCCTTACCGGCACTGGGCGCCGAGATTGCGCGCTCGGATGTTGCTGTGCGGGAACAGGCGGAGCTGTGGATTTGTCGGCTTCAGGAAAGTTGGGCGCAGATTCTGGAGAGCGACAGCCTGGCCTGGGCGATTCTGTCGCAATGTGTCGGGGCATTGGTGGTAGCGCGGATGTTGGCATCCCCGCAGATTCAGCAGCGGGTGCTCGAATCCAGTCACGAAGAGATTGGCCGCCAGCTCGCCGTTCAGCGAGCACAATAGCTGCGATGGCTTATTTGCAGATGACGATCATGCTTCGGCTGGTATAGCCGGCGGGGTTGAGGCCGAAGGGATAATCACCCGGCTCCTCCACCGCATCCCCGGATTTTGCGATGACTTTGTAACCCTTCGGCGCGCAGGAGTTGGCGGCACTGGTGTAGCACTTGTCCCAGGAAGAGGAAAGCCCTGAACAGTTGATGTGCAGCCCTTTTTTGCCGTGCTTTACCTGAGCCTTGGAGGTCGCCGCGCATCCCGAAATGGCGAGTATGGCGATCAGTATCAAAATTCGTTTCATTACCGTCCTTATGGCGGCCTCGAGTCTGGCGCTCGGGTCTGCCTGCATTCGCTCTCGCTTGACGCGTTCCGATGTCCCTATCCGAAAAAGTCCATATCTGGCACTGAGTTGCGAGGCTAAACATGGCCTAAATGAGCCGTAAATGCCAGACCTTCGTTACAACCGCTTTCAATCCGCCGCAATCACGGGCTTGGCGTGGCTGCCCATGGTCATCGTTGCACCGACGGAAGCCAGAATAATGCACAGGATGGCCATCCATTGTGACAAGGAGAGATATTCCTGCAGGAACAGCAGCCCCGATAGCGCACCAAATGCCGGCTCAATGCTCATCAGCGTACCGAAAGTACGAGCGGGCATGCGGGTGAGGGCGACCATTTCCAGGGTGTAGGGCAGGGCGGTGGAAAGTACTGCGACACCAATGGCTATCGGGATCAATGACGGCGTCAGCAATGCAGCACCGGCGTGGACGATCCCGATGGGTGCTACGAACAGGGCTGCGATCATCACGCCCAGCGCCGCAGTCGTCACGCCGTTGTCAGCGCCGGCCTTCTGACCGAAGAGAATGTAAAGTGCCCAGCAAACACCAGCGCCCAGCGCATAGGCCACACCGGTAAGGTCGAGACCCGCTGTCGCTGCACCTGTTGGTATCAATAGCAGCAATCCGACGGCGGCGAGGGCAATCCAGAGGAAATCGATTGCACGACGGGAGGCGTAGATGGCGACGGCCAGCGGCCCGGTGAACTCCAGCGCAACCGCAATCCCGAGCGGCACGGTGCGCAAGGACATATAGAAGAGGAAGTTCATGCCGCCCAGCGCCATCCCGTACACGATCACGGTGCGCAACGATCTGGCCGTCAGCTTTGCCCTCCAGGGTCTCAGCAATAGCAGCATGATTACGCTGGCGAACATCAGGCGTAGCGTCGTTGTGCCTTGGGCGCCTACGATGGGGAACATGCTTTTGGCCAGAGACGCGCCTGACTGGATCGATGCCATGGCGATCAATATCAGGCCAACCGGAAACAGGATGGATACAAGACTGCGGGGTTGGTCGTTCATTGCGCGGCATCGTCCGATAGTAATGGCAGTAGAAGGCACTCACTGAGTGATGGGCAATATACTGCGCATTCGCTGGTGTTGCGTCTATATATAAGCGGGCTTTTTGAGTCGAGTGATAGAAAAATCAAATTAGGGGTTGACGGCAGATTCTGAGTCTCTATAATTCGCCCCACTTCTAGCGCAGTCGAAACGGAAAACTCCTTGATATTCAATGAGTTATGTAGGTTTCGATAGCGAGTTGCTTCAGGTTATCGAAGCCTGGAAGGCGTTGGAAATGCCGGTCTTCTGGCGCTTTCAACGGTTCGGTCTTCTCGATCGAAAGCGGAGAAAAAGAGGTGTTGACAGCAGCGTGTAACGCTGTAGAATTCGCCTCCCGCTAACGAGAGATCGGAAGCGCAGGTGGTTGAAGTTG